>NZ_CP095049.1:3937500-4242500 GCF_022919135.1 Hymenobacter cellulosivorans
AGAACAGAGCCGGGGCCAGCAGGTAAAAGCATTCCTCCGTCGTCAGCGACCAGCTTTG
This sequence comes from Hymenobacter cellulosivorans, assembly GCF_022919135.1. NCBI lineage: Bacteria > Pseudomonadati > Bacteroidota > Cytophagia > Cytophagales > Hymenobacteraceae > Hymenobacter > Hymenobacter cellulosivorans. The sequence goes on from NZ_CP095049.1 coordinate 3,937,559, forward strand.
GGGCACGCCGGAAAAGGCGTAGTTGGTCAGCAAGCCCTTTACCAAGGTCAGGTTAACCAGGAAAAGGCGCACGGCATCTTCTTTCTGATAGAGCTTGTCGAGGATGAATGTGGCCGTGGTAACCAGGAAAAACACCGGGTAAATCCGGGCCCAGCGCCGGTACAGATACGTCCGGAGCTCGGCCCCGGAAAACGACTGGTGGTAATAGCGCCGGCTGATTAGAAAGCCGCTGAGGGTAAAAAACAGCGAAACCCCGACGTGGCCCTCCCGAAACAGGGCGTGCAGGGCGTCAGGCAGCAGCTCACCCGTACCCGCCACTGGCGGGAAGTGAAACAGAAACACCGCCAGGGCCGCCACTGCCCGAAAACCCGTCAGGGCGGGGAAGTAAGCGGCTGGCTTCATGAAAGCTGCCCCGCCGTGGCTTCGTAGCCGGCGTCGATGAGCAGGGGGCCGTGCACGGCGCTACGCACGGCCAGTTGGTCACACCGCTCGTTCTCGGCGTGGCCGTTGTGGCCCCGCACCCAGCGAAACTGCACCTTGCGCTGCTTATAGATCTTGATAAAGCGGCGCCACAGGTCTTCGTTGGCTTTCTTGCCAAAGTCGGGCTTGGCAGCCCAGCCGAACACCCACTTTTTCTCCACGGCATCTACCACGTATTTGGAGTCGGTGGTGACGGTAATCGGAATTTCGGGACGCGTCACGGCTTCCAGGCCGATAATGACGGCCAGCAGCTCCATGCGGTTATTGGTCGTGAGCCGGAAGCCCTGGGTAATTTCCTTTTCGTGGGGCCCGTAGCGCAGAATGGCGCCGTAGCCCCCCGGCCCCGGGTTGCCCCGGGAGGAGCCGTCGGTAAAGAGTTGAATCATGGGGTTTAATGTGCTTATATGGAGGGATTTGCTGAGGTGCTACTGGTCGTTCTGCATTGGCATATCAGCACATTCCTCCACATGAGCACATTGAAATTAGAAGTTTGATTTAAACAGCTTGATAGCAATGGCCAGCAAAATCACGCCGAAGACGCGGCGCAGGATGTCTTCGCCGGCCTTGCCCAGCTTGCGCTCAATCCAGGCCGAGCTTTTGAGCACGATGAAGACGAATACCAGGTTCAAGCCGATGCCCACCAGCACGTTGGGCAGGGAGTAAGCGGCCCGCAAGCTCAGCAGGGTAGTCATGGTGCCGGCCCCCACGATGATGGGAAACGCCAGGGGCACGATGGAGCCGGTGCGGGTGGTGGGGTCGTTGCGAAACAGCTCGATGCCCAGAATCATCTCCATGCCGATGAGGAAGATGATAATGGCCCCGGCCAGGGCAAACGACTGGTAGTCAACCCCAAATAAGGACAGAATGCTCTGGCCCAGAAACAAGAACACCACCATCAGCAAGCCCGCTACCAGCGTAGCCTTCTCGGAGTGAATCTTGCCCTCGCGCTGCCGGATCTGGATGATAATCGGGATGGAGCCTAGAATGTCAATCACCGCAAACAGGGTAAGCGTAACCGAGAAGATTTCCTTAAGGCTGAACATAAGGTGAGATGGTGAACTAGTGAAATGGTGAGTTTTAGGTTCTGGTGGCGCGTTTTGCGCAAATGGTGCAGCTTGAACGTCAAAATCACCATTTCACCAGTTCACTATCTCACCGCTTCGCTACGCGAATTCGCGGGCGAAGAATTGGACCAGCTGCTCGTAGGCCGCGTCGGGAATGGCGGGGAAGTTGGCGATGCGCAGCGAGTTGGCTTTCCAGTTGCCGTAGCCGTTGCCCAGCTGCAGGCCTTGCTCTTTGGCCCGGCGCTTCACTTCGTCGATAAGCGCCGGCGGGCCCTGCAGGCCGATGACGGTCGTGGAGCGGGTTTCGGGGTTGGTTACCAGCGGGGTAAGCTGGGTGGCTTGGTCGAAGTAGTCGTAGAGCTTGGTAGCGCGGTCGAGCAGGTGCTGGTGCACGGCCTTGATGGGCTCCCGGTCCGTCAGCACCCGGCTCAGCAAATAGATGCCGAGCACGTTGGGCGTGTGGGTGGTCTGGTAGTTGAGCATCTTCTCGTACTGGGCCACCAGGCTGTTGTAGTGGCTCCGCTCGTTGATCTGGCGGAAGCGTGCCACGGCCCTTGGCGACAAGACCATAATGCCCAGGCCGGCCGGCATGCCGAAGCACTTCTGCACCGAGCCATACCAGATGTCGGCCTTGATGTACTTGAGCTGGATGCCGCCCAAAGACGAGGTAGCATCCACGGCCAGCAGAGCGTTGCCCAGGCGGTTGTAGAGGTTCAGAATAAACCCGTCGCGCAGCTGGGTGGCGTTGGAAGTCTCGTTCTGGGTGATGCAGACCAAGTCAACCGAGTCGTCGGGCAGGGGCAGGGTGTAGACCTCGGGCAGCTCGTCGATACCGAACTGCAGGGCGGTACTGTTGGGGCGCAGGGCCTTGGCGTACTCAAACCACTTTTCGCCAAAAGCCCCACTGTAGAGGTGGAAGCTCTTGTTCGGCGTCAGGCTCTGGGCCAATACTTCCCAGCACTCGGTGGCCGAGCTCAGAAAAAACACGGTGTAGTCCTGCGGGATGTTGAGCTTGGTTTTCAGGTCGGCCACGGTCTGGCGCATCAGGCCCGTAAACCGCTCCCCGCGGTGGGGCGCCGAGAGCCAGCCCTCGTCGAAAGCATCCTGCAAGTAGCCACGCAGCTCAGGATACACCTGCGAGGGACCGGGGTTGAATGTATACATAGGTGGAAAAGGCTAGGGGATGAGCCGCAAAGGTAGGAAAGGTGAGATGGTGAAATAGTGAGATGGTGAGTTTGTTGTTCGGGTTGGGCGGTTCTGGACTAATAGAACGACAACTCACCATTTTACCACCTCACTAGTTCACCATCTCACACCCGAAAGCCCACCCGCTTGGGGCGGATGCCTTCGAAGTAGTGCAGGGCTAGGCGGTAGCTGTCGAGCTTGAAGCCACTGATGCTGCCGATACAGTTTTTGGCAATCAGGCTCTTGTGGCGGATTTCCTCGCGGGCGGCTACGTTGGAGAGGTGCACTTCCACCACCGGCGAGTCGATGGCGGCCAGGGCATCGGCCAGGGCCAGGCTGGTGTGGGTGTAGGCTCCGGCGTTGAGGATGATGCCGTGGTAAGTGAAGCCGACCTCGTGGATCTTGTCGATTAGCTCGCCCTCATGGTTGCTTTGGAAGTATTCCAGGGTAAAGTCGGGGAAGGCCTCGCGCAGCTCGGGCAGGTAGGCTTCGAACGAGCGGGTGCCGTAGATGCCCGGCTCGCGCCGGCCCAGCAGGTTGAGGTTGGGTCCGTTGATGATTAAGATTTGCATAGTTGGGGTCGTAGAGCAGGGAAAGAGCGGGTAAAGGTAAGCCGCCCAGCCAGGAGGGGCAGTGTGGACTCAAGTCAAAGCCAATTCTCTAACTTGCGACTATATGATAAAGATATTCGCCAACGGTCACCGGTCCGCTTCCTTCGGTTTAGTGCTGGCCTTGTTGGCCGGCAGCGGCTGCAAGAAAGTCGAGGATATTGTGAAGCCCAAGCTGCCCGAGGCTACGCAAGAGGGCAAAGGCACCTTCGGCTGTATGGTCGATGGCACACTGTGGCTGCCTTTCGTGCAGCACACGCTCGACAGCAAGCTGGAAGCCGATTATGCTTTCACCGGCGGCGGTATTTTTCATCTGCGCGCCGAGCAGGAACCCGAAGGGAAGCCCTACCAGTACATTCATCTGAGCGTGCTGAACCAGCCCGGCATACCACTCAAGCTGGGCACTTACACCGCGGCTACTGGCTTTGAGGCTCGCCTGGAAGCAGGTAATGAGTTTGTAACGACGCCCGCGGGCCCAGCCACGCTGACTATCACCAAGGTGGAGCCCCATACGGAAAAGATGCCCACGGGCGGGGAAGTGCGCTACACCATCGTAGCGGGCACGTTTGAGTTTGAGGCTACCCACGCCGCCAGCGGGCAGAAAGCCAAGCTCACCGAGGGCCGCTTCGACGTAAAGGCTTATTAATTCACCGTTTCACCTTCTCCCTCTTCCGTGTCCAACTGGTCCGTTAGCATCAAGCAGTTCGAAGGCTACCTGCAGCTGGAAAAGTCGTTGTCCGCCAACTCGGTGGAGGCCTATGTACGCGACATCGGCAAGCTGCGTCAGTACCTGGAGATATCGAAGCTGCCAGCCTCCCCGGCCCAGGTCACGACCCGCATCCTGCGCGACTTTCTGGCCTGGCTCGGCGAGCTGGGCATGAGTGCCACCTCCCAGGCCCGCACCTTGTCGGGCATCAAGGCTTTCTACAGCTTTATGATAATGGAGGATTTGCTGACCCTGGACCCGACTGACACGCTCGAAGCGCCCAAAGTGGGCCGTAAGCTGCCCGACACGCTCAGCTACGAGGAAATAACCCAGGTGCTGGAGGCCGTGGACCTAAGCACCAACGAGGGCACCCGCAACCGGGCCATTCTCGAAACCCTGTACTCCTCCGGCCTGCGCGTGTCGGAGCTGACCGATCTGCGCCTCTCCAACCTCTACGCTGACCAGGGCTTCGTGCGCGTGACCGGCAAAGGCAACAAGGAGCGCCTGGTACCTATCGGCCGCGACGCGCTGAAGCACATCGGGTTTTACATCAGCGGGGTGCGCTGCCACCTGGATATTCAGCCCGGTAACGAGGACTTCGTGTTCCTAAATCGGCGCGGGGCCAAGCTTTCCCGGGTCATGATTTTCAACATCATCAAGGACCTGGTCGATAAGGCCGGGGTGCAGAAGGTGGTAAGTCCGCACACGTTCCGCCACAGCTTTGCCACCCACCTCATCGAGGGCGGGGCCGATCTGCGGGCCGTGCAGGAAATGCTGGGCCACGAAAGCATTACCACCACCGAAATCTACACCCACCTCGACCGGGACTACCTGCGCCAGATCATCACCGAGTTTCACCCCCGCAGCTAGGCTGGCTAAACCTAGGCTACCTGACCGGACGAGCGGCCGTGGCGGCAGCTGCGCAGCCACTGCTCGGCTTCGGCCACGGTGCTGAAAATCTGCAGCTCAAATTGCCCGGCAAACGTGTTGGCCGGGGGCAGTACCGACGGAAAATCATTGGTGGGCAACACGTGGGCCACGTAGCGCAAGCCCAGCGCGGCCACCTGGGGCGCCCATACGTGTTCCAGCCAGTCGATAGAGTCAAACCAGGGGCCGGTGACGCCGCTGTTGTCGTTGAGCAACATGGTGCACGGCTCTCCCTGCAGCATGGTCAGGTAAGCCGTAGCCCCTGCACGCCGTCGTCGTTGATAACAAAGCCACTCCAGGTAATTCGGATCCACTCATTTTCGGGTTCGTACTGGGCCGCACAATAGGCGTGCCGGGCCTGGTTACTGAGCAGAAAGGAAGGGCCGGTCATAGGAAGACAACTGTAAGCAGGTAGTTCTATTGCTTCCTAGCACGTAATACGGGACTGAAATGTTTGGTGCGGCAGGGGAGGAGGGAGTAGCTACTTTTGCGGCTAGCCTATTCTGCTCATGCGCGCACCTCGTCGTTTGGTTTCCCCTCTGGGCTGGGCTTTGCTGGCCCTGCTGCTGTTTCTGTTGCCCTTTCTGCTGCTGCGGGAGCGTAGCTACGTCACCCTCGACGACAACCTGGACGTGGAGCTGACCATTCCCTACCTGCTCACCCGTCACCACGTCGCCCTGGATTACGGCACCACGACCGTAGTGGAGCCCGTTATGAACGGGCTGCCGCGTAACGCCCTGCGGCCCGGCCTGAGCATAACGATGCTGCTTTTCGGGGTGTTGGAACCCTTACCGGCCTACCTGGTGCAGCAGGTCCTGGTGCGGCTGCTGGCCCTGTTGGGTATGTACACGCTGTTGCGCCGCCATTTGCTGCGTGGGCCCACCGAGCGCGCCGTAGCGGCGGGCCTGAGCCTGGCCTGGGCCGTGCTGCCGTTTTATTCCATCTACGGCCTCTCGGTGCTGGGCCAGCCCTGGCTGCTGTACGCCTTCCTGAACCTGCGCCGCGGGGCAGGCCGCTGGACGGACTGGCTGCTGATTGCAGCTTTTCCCTTCTGGTCCATGTTCGTGTTTGTGGGGCCGTTTGTGGCCGTAGCTTTGGGGCTGCTGCTGCTCTGGGACCTGGGGCAGCACCGGCGCTGGTCGTGGGCGGTGGTAGGCGGTATGGTGCTGCTGCTGGGGCTCTACCTGGTGGTGGAGTATCCGCTGCTGTATTCGTTGCTGGTGGCCAAGCAGTTTGTGCCCCACCGCCTGGAGTTCAACTTAAGCCAGCTCGGCCCCCAAAGCTGGGGCGGGGCGCTGAAGTCGGCGGGGCAGTATTTTTTCATGGGCCAGTACCACGCCAGCCGGTTTTTTCGGGGCGCCATACTGCTGGCCTTAGCCGCTGCCCTACTGGGCCGCAACCACTTAGCGCCGGGGCGCCGCCGGGTGCTGGTGCTGCTGCTGGCCGCCCTGCTGGCTGTGGCGCTGTTCTGCGGCGTGTACCCGCGCCTGATTGAGCCCCTGCAGCGGGCCGTGCCGGCTCTGGGCGCTTTCAACCTGACCCGCTTCCACTTCCTGACGGCACTGCTGGGCTTCGTGCTACTGGCCCTGAGTCTGCAAGTAGTGCGTAATGGTCGACTGGTTACAGCGCTGGTAATGTTGCAGTTATTTGCGGGTATTGGTATGAATACTGAGTGGCTGCTCAACGTGCGAGAATTGGCCGGTCGGCCCAAGCCCACCGAGCCCAACTATCAGCAGTTCGTGGCTGCCTCGCTGTTTGCCCGCGTCCAGGATACCATCCGCCTCGCCACCGGTCAGGCCCCGCGCGACTACCGCCTAGCCTGCCTGGGCCTGCCGCCGGCCATTGCTCAGCTCAACGGCTTTTACACCCTCGACAGTTACCAGAACAACTACCCGCTGGCTTACAAGCACGCTTTCCGTCCCATCATTGCCGGGGAGCTGGCCAAGAATCCGGCCCTGCGCACCTACTTCGACGACTGGGGCAACCGGTGCTACCTGTTTTCGGCCGAGCTGGGCAAGAATTTTCGGGTGGGGGCGTTCCAGCAGCGCGTGGTACAGGATTTTGCCTTTGATGCCGCCGCCTTCCGGCGCCTGGGCGGCCGTTATGTGCTGGCTGCCGCCCGCTTAGCCCGGCCCGCCCGCTCCGGATTGATTCCGCGTGGGGAGTTTTCGGCTAGGAACGCGTACTGGCACCTGTATCTTTACGAAGTGCAGCCCTAACCATTGGTCGGCTGCCCTCAACCCCGGCGGGGCATAAAACCGCCGGAATTCCCTAGATTTGGCCTTTTAGTGCGTGATAGATGGCAAAAAATACGTACAAGCAGAACGCTCCTGCTGCTCCGAGCCGGGGCAATGAACCCCGCCCGGCGCGAAACCAGGCCCGGCCCACGGCCGAGCCGCCCCGTGAGGCTCCCCGTGAGCCCCGGCCAAGTGCGCCCAAAGCAACTCCCAAAACGCCCGGCCGGTCGGTAAAGCTGCCCGCCTTCAAGGTGGGCAATGTGTTTGGCTTCCTGCGCGACCGGCGCTTTCAGCTCTTTTTGGGCTTCTTTTTCCTGCTCAGTTCCATTTACCTGACCATTGCTTTCGTGTCCTTCGTCTTTACCGGGCACGCCGACCAAAGCGTGGTGGAAGGCCTGGGTTCGACGCCGGTCAAGGAAGCCGGGCAGGAATCGGGCAACTGGCTCGGGCTGGTGGGCGCCATGCTGGCTCAGCTCCTGATTTACAAGGGCTTTGGCGTAGCGGCTTTTGCCGTGATTCCCATCGTGTTTTTCCTGGGCTACAAAATTGTGTTCCGTCGCGCTGAGGTGTCCCTGAGCTACGTGCTGGCCTTGTGCCTGTTCTCAATGTTCTGGCTGAGCGTGCTGATGGGCTACGTAGTGCTCAGCCTCGAAGCCCCCGACGCCGACCCGGCCATGGCCCACAGCCTCGACTTCCTGAGCGGGGGCATTGGCTACGAGGCTGCCTCCTGGCTCGACAGCCTGCTGGGCTGGGGTACGGTGCTGCTGCTGGCCTTCCTGCTGATTTCCTTCGTGGTGTACTTCTTCAACGTGACCAGCCTCAACCTGCGCCGCGCCGACGACGAGGACGAAGAAACTGCTGCGGCCGTGGCCCCGGCTATGGCCGCCAACCGGGTCAAGAACAGTGCCTTCCTGGCTTCCGCAGCATCTGCTGCCTCCTACGACGATGACGAGGAGGAAGAAGAGGCCGCTCCCGAAATGATCCTGCGCCGCGTGGGCCCGGTGGCGGGACCCGCTGCTACGCCCGTTGCGGCGGCTGCTCAGCTGGTGGTAGAAGAAGCCGACGAGGCCGAACTGGAGTTGCCGGTCACCGATGAGCCCCCGTTCCGCTCGGGGCCGGTGGGTGCGTCCGGTCCCGCCTTTAGCATTGCTACGCCCGAGCCGGCCCCCGTCATAGCGGCCAGTGCTGCGGCCGTACCGCTCACCGTAGCCCCGGCCGCTAGTCTGGCCAGCGCTGCGGCTACCGGAGCGGCGGCTGCTGCCAGCGCCGTATCCAGCGGCCCAAGCTTCTCCATCGAAATACCCTCTGACCCCGAGCCGCTGAGCGTGGCCCCGTCGCGCATCCCGACGCCCTTGTCCATGGCCGATCTGGCCGGCGACAACGAGGCGCCCTTGCCCGCCACGTTGCCGCTGCCCGCACCGGTTCCCGTGCGCGAAACTGCCGGTCCACCCCTGCAGATCGACACGGCGCCCGTGGAGCTGGACCCTGCGGCCGGGGCCGATATGGCGTCCATTGCCGAAGACGACGAGGACATGGAAACCATGCCCACCGTCAACTACGACCCCACGCTCGACCTCTCGCGCTACCAATACCCCACGCTAGAGCTGCTCAACGACTACGGGCAAGCCAAGGCCCAGGTAAGCAAGGAAGAGCTGGAAGCCAACAAGGACCGCATCGTGGAAACCCTGGGCCACTACAAAATCGGTATTGCCAGCATCAAGGCCACTATTGGGCCCACGGTTACGCTCTACGAAATCGTGCCCGAGGCCGGCATCAAGATTTCCAAGATTAAGAGCCTGGAAGACGATATTGCCCTAAGCCTGGCCGCCCTCGGCATTCGTATCATCGCGCCCATTCCGGGCAAGGGCACTATCGGTATTGAGGTGCCCAACACCAAGAAGGAAATGGTGAGTATCCGTTCGGTATTCGCCACCGACAAGTTCATCAACACCGAAATGGATTTGCCGATTTCCTTCGGCCGTACCATCACCAACGAGGTATTCGTGGTCGATTTGGCCAAGATGCCCCACTTGCTCATGGCCGGTGCCACGGGTCAGGGTAAGTCGGTGGGCCTGAACGTGATTCTGGCCTCCTTGCTCTATAAGCGCCACCCCGCCCAGCTCAAGTTTGTGCTCGTCGACCCGAAAAAGGTGGAATTGAGCATCTTCAATAAGATTGAGCGCCACTTCCTGGCCAAGCTGCCCGACACGGAGGAAGCCATCATCACCGACACCAAAAAGGTGGTGAACACGCTCAATTCGCTGTGCATGGAGATGGACAAGCGCTACGACCTGCTCAAGGATGCTGGCTGCCGCAACCTGAAGGAGTATAACCGCAAGTTCGTGGAGCGCCGGCTTAACCCCAAGAAGGGCCACCGCTTCATGCCCTTCATCGTGCTGGTCATCGACGAGCTGGCCGACCTGATGATGACGGCCGGCAAGGAAGTCGAAACGCCTATTGCCCGCCTGGCCCAGTTGGCCCGCGCCATCGGTATTCACCTGATTGTGGCCACCCAGCGCCCTTCCGTGAACGTTATTACCGGTATCATCAAGGCCAACTTCCCCTGCCGGATTTCCTTTAAGGTAACTTCCAAAATTGATTCGCGTACCATCCTCGACGCTGGCGGCGCCGACCAGCTCGTGGGGCAGGGCGACATGCTGATTTCCCAGGGCTCTGATATTATTCGCGTGCAGTGTGCCTTCATTGATACCCCCGAGGTAGACCGCCTCTGCGACTTTATCGGCGAACAGCAGGGCTACCCCGATGCCTACCTGCTGCCCGAAGTGGCCGGGGAAAGCGGTGGGGGCAACGGTGGCGACGAAGACTTCGACGCCGCCTCCCGCGACAGTATGTTTGAAGAAGCTGCCCGCGTCATCGTCACCCACCAGCAGGGCAGCACCTCGCTCTTGCAGCGCCGCCTGAAGCTGGGCTACAACCGCGCCGGCCGCCTCATCGACCAGCTCGAGCACGCCGGCATCGTCGGGCCCTTCGAAGGCAGCAAGGCCCGGGAGGTATTAATTCCGGACGAATACAGTTTGGAACAGTTGTTGAATAACCTCCCGAAAAGTTAGTTGGCGCGGCGGGAGACAAAAGAGCCGCATTTTGGTTAGGCTCTTGTCATTCAGGATTAAACCTAGTTCCGCCTTCCGCCTCTAACGCTTCTCAAGACACCACTCCTTTCTAATGAAAAAAGTACTCGCCCTGCTCGCCCTTTCGGTTACGCTGACCCACGCGGCCAGTGCCCAGCAGGACCCCAAAGCCGGCAAGATTCTGGATCAGATGAGTGCCAAGTACCAGGCCATGAAGGCTTTCAAAGCCAACTTCACCCAGACCCTGGAAAACGACGCGGCCAAGGTAAAGGAAAACCTGACCGGCGACATCACCGTCAGCGGCCAGAAATTCCGCATCAAGCTCAACGGCCAGGAAATCATCAACAACGGCCAAACCATGTGGACCTACATGAAGGCCGAAAACGAGGTGAATATCTCCGACTTCGACCCAGACGAGCAGGAAGTGTCGCCGACCCAGATTTTTACTCTCTACAAAAAAGGCTATAAATACTCCTACGTGCAGGAAACCAAGGAAGCCGGGGAAGCCTGCGACGTAATTGAACTCTCGCCCGAAAACAAGGACAACCCCGTCTTCAAGGTGCGCCTGACGGTGAGCAAGGTGGATAAGTCGGTGAAAAACTGGAAGATGTTCAAGAAGAACGGCAACCGCTACACCTACACCATCCGCAAGTTCCAGCCCAATCCCCCGATTGACGCCACGACCTTCAACTTCGACAAAACCAAGTACAAAGGCGTGAAGGTCATCGACCTGCGTTAAGCTGCACGGCTTCTGCCGAAATGTCCGGCCCGCTTCTGCTACGCGCAGAAGCGGGCCGGTTTGGTTTTAGGCCCATGCCGAAGCCGAAATATTACCAGGGCAATAGGCCGTCAGCTACCGAATGAGTACTTTACCTGCCTGCATTTAGCAGGTTTAGTTCTATTTAGGTGTATTCCTATGAAAGAAGATTTTCTCCACTATGTCTGGCAGCACCAGTATTTTGATAAAACCAACCTCCAAACCCAGCAGGGCGAGGCCATAACGGTGCTCCGACCCGGCTACCGCAACGCCGACGCCGGCCCCGACTTTCTCAACGCCCGCCTGCAAATAGGGGAAGTGGAGTGGAACGGAGCCGTGGAAATCCACTTACGGGCCTCCGACTGGCTGCGCCACCAGCACCAAACCGACCCCAAATACGACCAGGTAATCCTGCACGTGGTCTACACCGCCGACCAGGATATTGTCCGCACCAATGGCTCGTTGATTCCGGCCCTGGCCCTGAACTCGCGCATTGCCTTGAGCTTGGTTCACACCTACCTGAATCTGGTGGAGCCCGGCGCTACGGCCGTGTTGCCCTGCGCCGCGCTGCTGCCCCGCGTGCCGATGATAACCCGCACGATGATGGTTGAACGGGCTCTGCTGGAGCGCGTCGAGCAGAAAGCCGATGCCGTAGCGGCCCTGCACGAGCAGCTGGGCCAGGACTGGGAAGCCACGGCCTACCACACGGTGGCGGCGGGCTTTGGTTTCAAGAAAAACAGTGAGCCCTTGGCCCGACTTGCCAAAGCCCTGCCGCTGGCTGTGGTGCGCCGTCACCGCCACGAAGAGCGGCCGCTGGAAGCCCTGGTGTTCGGGCAGGCAGGCTTTCTGGCTGATGAAGGCTTGTTAGCCGAGGACGAATATCTGCGCAAATTAGCGCAGGAGTATGAGTTTTTGCGCCACAAGTACCAACTGGGGGCGGCCCTTTCCGCCCACGAGTGGAATTTTCTTCGGCTGCGGCCCGCCAACTTTCCCACCGTCCGCTTGGCCCAGCTGGTAGCCCTGCTGCACGCGCGGCCCCTGCTGTTCAACGCCCTGCTTACGGCCGCCGACATACGCACCCTAGAGCAGTTCTTTACTGCGCCCGTGCCCGAGTACTGGCGGCAGCATTACCGGCCCGGCAAACCGGGCAAGGTGCCCGTACTTGGCCGCAGTAGCCTACATTTGCTTATTGCCAACGTGGTGGTGCCCCTACGGGTGGCCTACGCCCGCTACGTGGGGCAGCCGGAGCTTATTGAATCTGCCGTGGCCTTACTCGAACACCTGCCTGCTGAACACAACCACCTGACCGAACCGTACGAGGTGCTGGGCTTTACGCACCGCTCGGCCGCTGATTCCCAGGGCTTGCTGGCCCTGAACCGGGCCTACTGCGGGCCCCGGCAGTGCCTGCGCTGCTCTATCGGTAGTCAAATTCTGCAGCAAAACCTGGTTCTGGGGTGAGGGTTCTGGTTGCTGTTCTTCTGAATTGTGGGCTGCTGGCCCTAACCGGGGCTTGGCTGCTGCAACAATACCGGCACCCCAGGTTGGGTCGTTGGCTTTTGCCGCTGCTGGGCCTGAAAGTGGTAGCCTGCCTGATTGCCTGCTGGCTGCTCAGCGACGATGCCGACTACTTTCAGCGCTGGTCCCTGAGCCTGACTGCCCAGCTCTGGGAAGCCCCCGGGGCCTGGCTCCGTACCCTGCTCGGCGACGCCTTCGAATACCGCGGCCAACGCCTGGTTTTCCACGGCTACTCCAATACCTTCTTTATTATCAAGCTCCTCTCGGTGCTGAATGCTGCCACGCTGGGCAACCTCTGGGCTAATGGGCTCTACTTGTCGTTGTTCGGGTTTGTGGGCGGCTGGGAACTGACCAAGACGCTAATCCGCCTGTTTCCGCACGCGCCGGCAGGGGCACCCGTGGTGGCGTTTCTTCTTTGGCCTACGGTAGTATACTGGACGGCCGGTCTGACCAAGGAGTGCCTGCTGGTGGGCAGCGGCACCTGGCTGCTGGCTTTGGTGTTGCGTTGGCTTTACGGAGCTGAAAAGCCGCACTTGAGCACCTTTTTAGGAACATTGCTGCTGGCCGTGCTGCACTTCAAAATGCGGTATTTCTTCGCCGTGCTATTGTTCGCCGCCCTGGCTGGTTTGGCCGTGGTGCGGGTAGCCCAGCACCTGGGCGGAACCCGAAACCGCTGGGTAACGGTGCTGCTGTTCGTCGCTACGCTCAGCCTGGGTGCCTGGGCGGGCAGTGAAGTCAGCCCCGTTTTTCGCCTGAATAAGTTTACCAGTCAGCTGATTCGCAATTACTCCGACCTGCGGGAAGGCTCCCGGCGCCGGCCCCACATCGAGTACGCCGACCTGGCACCCACCGTACCGAGCCTGCTGCGCAATGCACCCAAGGCGGTAGTCAGTGCCGTGGTGCGGCCCATGCCCTGGGAAGACTCTACCCCGATTTACGTGGCTGCCGGCCTGGAAAATGTGTTGCTGGTCATTGTGCTGGTAATGGCCGTAGTGGCTGCCGCACGCGGGCAGTGGGGGCAGCTGCCGTTTGCCCTGGTGCTGGCCCTGGGCTTTTATTGCCTGGTGCTGGCGGCCCTGCTGGGGCTGAGTACGCCCAATCTGGGTACGCTCAACCGCTACCGGGCCGTGATGCTGCCGTACCTGCTGCTGCTGGCGTTGCAGAATAGCTACGCGGCCCGCTGGCTGCGCCGCATCGGACTGTAATTTCAGACTCAACTGCACCGCTTTGCCTTCTGGTTTGTTGTAGCCCCGGCCACATTGTATCTTTGCGGTTTGGTTTAAAGCACCGCCGACCTTCGGCTTTCAATTGTTTGCATGGAAAATCCTGTCATTATTCTGGGGGCACAAAGCCTCGGCACCACGGCCCTCGATGCCTTTACCAGCAATGATGTAGTGGTCTACTGCCTGCTCGACGACGACGCCAAGCTCCAGAACTCCGAGCTCAACAACGTGCCCGTGATGGGCAACACCGACGACAAGGAGCTGCTCAAGCTGCTGGGCAAAAAGTGTGAAGTGTTTGTGGCTACCGAAGATACTGCCAGCCGCCGCAGCCTGACCAACATGCTGCGCGACGAGTACGAAGTGGTGCCCGTCAACGCCATTCATGCCCGGGCCAGCGTGGCCGAGCACGCCTGGCTGGGCCACGGCAACCTCATCAGCGCCGGAGCCGTGGTGGCCAGCAATGCCAAGCTGGGCAACGGCTGCCTGGTGGGTGCCAACGCTGTAGTGGAAGTAGGGGCCGAGCTGGCCGACTACGTGCAGGTGGGCGCCGGAGCCATTCTCAACCCCGGGGCGAAAGTAGATGAGCAGGCCTTTATCGGCTCGGGCGCCATCATCGTGGCCGGCGTCAAGATTGGCGCCAAGGCCCGCATCGGGGCTGGCTCGGTAGTCGTGGCCGATGTGCCCGCCAACCAAACCGTCTTTGGCAACCCCGCTCAGAAAGTCTAATGGCAGAGTTTAGAGCGCAGAATGGAGAACTCAGAGGCTGCCAAGTAACTTTCTGAATCCACATCAAAGCTCTAAATTCTAAGCTCACAGTTCTTTACTATGGATTACCGCGTTTTACTCTACTACTGCTATACGCCCATCGAAGACCCGGTGGCGTTTCGCGACGAGCATCACCGCCTGTGCCTGCGTCTGAACCTGCTGGGACGCATCATCGTGGCCCACGAAGGCTTGAACGGCACGGTATCGGGCCTAGCAGCCGACTGCGAGGAATACATGCGCATCATCAAGGCCGACCCGCGGTTTGCGGCCCTGGAGTTTAAGGTTGACGAAGCCCCGGACCACACGTTTCAGAAGCTGCACGTGCGCGTGAAGCCCGAAATCGTGCACAGCAGCCTGCACCACGTGCGCCCCCACGAAAAAACCGGCCAGCACCTCTCGCCCCAGGAGTTCAAGGACCTCAAGGACCGCGACGATGTGGTGGTGGTCGACGTGCGCTCCGACTACGAGTACAACGTGGGCCGCTTCAAGAACGCCGTGACGCTGGACATGGAGAACTTCCGCGACTTTCCCGAGCGAATCGAGAAGCTCAAGGAGTTCAAGGACAAGAAGATCCTGACCTACTGCACCGGTGGCGTGAAGTGCGAAAAAGCCAGCGCCTACCTGCTGGAGCAGGGTTTCGAAAACGTGTACCAGCTCCACGGCGGCATCATCAAGTACGGCATCGAAACCGGCGGCGAGGACTTCGACGGCAAGTGCTACGTATTCGACAACCGCGTCACGGTGGACGTGAACCGCATCAACCCCACGGTCATTGCCCAGTGCCACCACTGCGGCACGCCTTCCGACCGGATGATTAACTGCGCCAACCCGCACTGCAATGCCCACGTAGCCCTGTGCGAAACCTGCGGCCAGCAGCTCGATGGTGCTTGCTCGACGGCCTGCCAGGAGCACCCCGATAAGCGGCCCTACGACGGCACGGGCACGTATCCGAAGCTGAGCAACCACTATAACCCCGAACAAGGCCTGCTTTCGTACCGGCCGCCGGGGGCGTAGTTTATCCGAATTTCACGCCGTAAGGCAGTCCACTGAAAAAGCCGGAAACACCAATTCCGGCTTCTTTCGTTAAATACTACAGCAGTTTCCTGCTACCTGCGGCAGCTGCTGCCCACTGGGCCCTCATTCAACCGTTACCATTCCACTTTCAACCTTCCCACCATGCCCATTCCCGAATCGGAGCTGATCATCAACCGCGACGGCAGCGTGTACCACCTGAACCTGCTGCCCGACCATATTTCCGAAACGATTATCACCGTCGGCGACCCGGAGCGCGTGCCGCTGGTCAGCCAGCACTTCGATTCTATCGAAACCCAGATCCACAAGCGGGAATTCGTAACCCACGTGGGCTATTATCAGGGCAAGCGCCTCACGGTAATTTCCACCGGCATGGGTACCGATAACATTGACATCCTCATTAACGAGCTCGACGCGCTGGTTAATATTGACTTCGTGACCCGGGAGCCCCGCCCATTGGAGGAGCGTATTTCCCTGCGCATCGTGCGTGTGGGCACCAGCGGCGCCCTGCAGGCTGATATCCCGATTGGCTCCCACCTCGTGACCGAGCACGCTGTAGGCCTCGACTCGCTCATGCAGTTTTACCCATTAGTGGAAACCGGCCTCGAAGTAGAGGTATCGACCGGTATCCAGCAGAGCCTGGACCTGGCCTACCGCCCGTACTGCGTGCGCGGCTCCGACTTGCTGCGTGAGCAACTAGGTGCCGGCATGGTGGTGGGCAATACGCTCACCTGCCCCGGTTTCTACGGTCCCCAAGGCCGGGTGCTGCGCCTCGACCTGCGTCAGCCCGACCTGATCAGCCGCTTCCAGAACTTCCGGTACCAGAGCGCTGAAGGTGAGTTTCGCCTGACCAACTTCGAGATGGAAACGGCTGGCTACTATGGTCTGGGTCGCATGCTGGGCCACGAAGTGGTGTCGCTCAATGCCATTGTAGCTAACCGTGCCACCGGCGAGTTTGCCACCAACGCCGAGGCTACCGTCAACGACCTGATCCAAAAGACGCTCGACCGGATTTAAAAAGTTTGGCTAGTAGAATAGTTCAAATTGCCTTGGCTATGGCTTGGAGCCAATAGCACAAAACAAAGCCCCGGTCTGTTCAGACCGGGGCTTTGTTTTGTGCTATTGGCGAAAACTGTTGCAGCAGTGAAAATTCGCCGGTGGAAATAGAGCGTCGAACTTAGTAGAAGTCGAACCCAACGACAGCCCGTAGTGGCAGAGCCCCGCCCGACTTCAGCGTCAGGTGTTCTGCATCGCAAGCCCAAACGGTAGTGTATACGCGTTTAGTATGACCATCAGCGGTTTTAAAGTAGATGTCAACCTTGCCGTGGTAGCCGTTGCCAAGCGTCGTGGCCCGCTCGGCTTCGTAGCGCCGCCACTGCCGTTGAGCGGGCAGGGGCAGGACGTCGTCGGTGGGAAACCGGAAAGTGCCAATGATTTCCTTGGCTACCAATTCTGGGGATTGTTCAAGCGTGTGCATATAGGGCGTATAGGTGAGAAGTGCCCTGTTAACTTGGGGATTCAGTTTGAAAAATGCTATTAAAAATCAACTAATCTTGTGAAGTTGTTTATTTCGTGCTATCCAACGGCGGTATCAGACTATTTCGGCCAAAAAAGCCATGGTGTCCACTCCGTCGGCATAGTCCGTAACCTTGGGCGACTGGGCCTGCCCGAAGGCAAAGCTGCCCGCGTAACGCCCTCCATCTGACACAATACATTGAATCTGCTCGGCAGCATCAGTCAATTGATCCACCAAGTCTACCTCGCTGGTATAGCGGCCGTAGTGCAGCACCGAAATCGGTGACACCAGCGGAGCCGCTTCGTTAAGTAACAGGAAGCCGTTGTCGTAGTGGGGCACGTTGTTGACCAGCAGAATGCTCTTATTATAGTCGTAGTTGTTCTGGTAGCGGTTGTGGGTCAATACCCGTTCCCAGGGCTGCAGCGCATCGAGCAGGGGCGAGAAAGAGTAATTTTCGGGCACGTAGAGCTTCGACACGTTGCGGCAGCCCAGGCCGTAGTACTGGAAAATGTCGCGGCCCAAAGCTGCCAGCGTGTCGGCGGTTTCCTCGCCCGTAAGGATGGCCAGACTAGTGCGGTTGCGCCGAATTAGGTTGGGCTTCTTGCTGAAATAATACTCGAAGTAGCGGGCCGTATTATTGGAGCCGGTGGCAATGAAGGCATCGGCCTCGTTGAGCCGTTCCACGAAGCTGATTCGCTCGGCAAAGCGGGGCTCAAGTGTCGTCAGCTCCTGGGCAATCCAGGTCATGAGCACCTTGTCATCGGCGCTGGGCTTGGCCAGCAGATAGTGGCCGCTGATGAGCACGCAGAGCAAGTCATGAAAGCCGACCAGGGGAATGTTGCCGGCCATAACCACGCCCACGCGGCGGGCCTGCTCGGGCTCGGTGGGGTAGCGGCTGGCCCAGGTCCGGAGCGTGTCTTCGGTCAGCAGTTCGGCCACGCCCTGCACGGCGGCCGTTACGTTGGGCTCGTCAAACCAGGTGTTGCTATTGCGGGCCCGCCGGACCAGATCGGCTAGCTCGTCGCCGGAAAGGTGCTGCAGGCGCTGGCCCAGGGCTATAAAGGCGGCGACACGGTCGGAATGATTCATGGGAGAGGAGCAAAAATGCGGGTAAACGCTTAGCTTAGCCGAAGCAAAGCCGCGTGGAAGGGAGTGGAACAACTAAAAAACTCGCAAGAGTACGGGTTAGTTTCTACTTTTGCGTGCCTTTCCCAATTACTGCTCCCGCATTTTCTGCGTATAGGGTAGTAATTCATTAGCATCAACTCAACCCAGAGGAACCCGGCTATGGCCATCATGATAACCGACGAGTGCATCAACTGTGGTGCCTGCGAACCAGAATGCCCCAACACCGCCATCTACGAGGGCGGCGCCCAGTGGCGTTGGGCCGACGGCACTACGCTGAAGGAAGTACAGGTCGACGGGGGCGCTACGGTTGCCGGCACGGCGCCCCAAACGCCCGTCTCGGATGAGTATTACTACATCGTGTCCGACAAGTGCACCGAGTGCGTAGGCTTTCACGAAGAGCCCCAGTGCGCTGCCGTGTGCCCCGTCGACTGCTGCGTAGACGACCCCGACTACCGCGAAAGCCAGGAGAAGCTCATCAGCAAGAAAGAGTGGCTGCACGCGTAACTATGAGATAGTGAATTAGTGATATGGTGAGTTGTCGTTCGGACGAACTTAGCCAGCCATTCTCTTCTGATTTGCTCTGCTTTCCAAGCAAAAAGCCCTTTCTCGTACCAACGGGAAAGGGCTTTTTGGTTAAAGGTCATTTCGTACTGCGCAGAGGACGGATTGCTTCGCTTCGCTCGCAAGGACACAAGAAAAACAGGACCGTGCACGCATACTGAACGGCAACTCACCATTTCACAGGTTCACCATCTCACCTCACGTGCCGCAGTTGAAGTACTTGTCGTAGGCCGACTCGGGGAGCAGGTTTAGGTGGCTCAGGGCCTGGATGGGCCAGCGCAGCTTGCGGATGAGGCGGTAGTTGTTGGGGTAGTCGTGGAAGGTGCGGGGAGGAGTGGCCACAATCTGGTCGAACTCCTGGCGGGTGAGGCCCAGGCGCTTGATGCACAGGTCGATGACGCGCGGGTCTTCGATGGAGTTGATTTTGGCTGTGCGTTCCAGGGCCGTTTCCCGGCTCATCTGCCCCGAGCGGACCAGGGCCGAGTAGTTGAACAGGCGCCGGTCGATGTTGAACTTGGTCCGGTTCAGGTAGTAAATAACGCTCTGGTACAGGTCGTCGAAGTAGTGGGCCCCGGGGTTCTGCCAGTCCAGCTCCCGGGCCAGCAGCTCGTCGACTTCGCTGCGTACGTAATCCACGTGGTAGAGCAGGGTCACGGTCTTGATGCGACGCACGAAGGTGTAGTAGAACATTTCCTTCAAACCCAGATTAAAGCCCGGGTCATTCGGCGACCAGGCCCGAAGCGGCACCGAGCCGAAACGCTCGTGCACGGCCTTCAGGTATTTGCCATCCAGGTAGTTCCACGACAGCGGGGCTATGCCCTCGGTGCGGAACGACTGCCCGATGATGATGCGCTGAATGCCTTCCTTGGCCGCCACGCCGTAAAGAGCGGTGGCAATGCCTACGTCGGTACCTTCCTCCATATCGGGCGTGGAGGCCTTGAGGAAGGCAATTTTCAGGTCCTTGGATTCACGCCAGTCGGAGGTGATGGTGCGCATTTCCACGCCCAGCTTGCGGCAGGCCTTGAGCATGTTTTCCCCGGCCACAGGGTTACCAAAACCGTCGTTGAAGTGTACTGCCAGGGGCCGCAGGCCCAGCTGGGTAACGCAGTACCACAGGGTAAAGGAACTGTCGCGGCCTCCGCTGACGCCGAGCACGCAGTCGTATTTGCGGCCCTTGCCCAGGCGTTTGATATCGGCGGCCAGCTCCTGCACTTTTTTGCGGCCGGCTTCGCCCAGCGGGAAAGCCTGGTCCATTTTATCGTGCAACAGGCAAAAATTACACTCGCCGTGGGCATCAAACTGAATACCGGGTACAGTAGTATCCATAATACAGCGGGTGCAGCGTTGGTAGCCGTGCGTCATAGGCAAAGGGCGGGAGTGGGCAGCAGGGGAAAGAGCAGCGGTAGAAGTGGACAAGTGGAGTAGGGTAAGGTTGGGGTGGGCTTTAAACGGGCAATTCGTCGAAGCGGTAGCCTTTGCGGCGCAGCATGTCCCCAATGGCCGTGCCCTGCTCGGGCCGGACCGGCCGGGGCATATCCGTCACGACCAGCTGGCCGGCAAACTCATTGAAAACACCCTGGGCGCGCACTCCGGAAGCATCCACGGCCAGGGAGCAGCCAATGCTTTTCTTGCCCTCGTAGGGGCCGCCCACGATGTAGCCCACCGAGGTGGTGCTGAGCACGGCCACGTTGTAGAGCTGGGCCAGAATAGAAAAAGGCCGCACCCATTTCTGCTGGTACGGGTCATTTTCTTCCGTGATGGAGTAATCCACGGTCCAGGACGCCGGGGCCAGGATAAACTCGGCGCCCATGCGGGCCAGGGTGTGCCCAATGGACAGGCCCTCCAGGTAGTTATCGGCGCACACGTTGACCCCGATTTTGCCCAAGGGCGTATCCACCACATTCAGGGTTTGGCCCACCGCATAAAACGGCTGCTCCACGGTAAGGAGGTTGATTTTATGGTATTTAGTCAGGATTTCGCCCTGGGCACTGATCAGGATGGCCGCGTTGTAATTGCGTCCGTTCAGCCGCTCGGTCAGGCCGGCGCACACCATGATGTTGTGCCGCATGGCTTCCTGACACAGCGCGTCGCTGAAGGCGCCGGGAATGGGCAGCGCCTCGGTCAGGGCGCTGGGGTGAGTCCAGGCAAAATCCAGGGTTTCAGGCAATAATACCAGGTCGCAGCCTTGTTGGGCCGCGTCGGCAATCATCTGGGAGGCCCGTTCGAGGTTGCGTAGCGGCTCGCCGCCTTCAACCAGCAGCTGGCCCAGGCCAATGCGGACGGTAGCAGTAGGTTCGGGGTGGGGAGCAGTTGAAACCGGCGCCAAAGCTGGTTTCTTATTCTTTAGAAAAGAGAAAAGCGAAGCCATAGAGGCAAAAGGCAGGGCAGAAAAAATTTCTCAGAAGTTACTACAATCTGATTAAACCTCCACGGTATTTTTTTGTCGCTGGCAAAGGTAACTCGATTTGAGGCATATAGAAGCCGGTGGAAATGTTTTAATGTTGGGCTAAGCTGGGCCGTAACCAGCCAAGAGCCCCGAATTTCCCGCCCCGGCCTGAATTGTCTACTTTTGCCTTTATTCCGAACCGCTATTCCCCGTTGACGATGTCCATCGCCAAAACCTATACCCCCGCCGACGTTGAAGCCAAATGGTATCAGCGCTGGCAGGAGCAGGGCTTTTTTAAAGCCAAAGCCAACCCGCGCAAGCCCGCCTACTCCGTCGTGATTCCGCCGCCCAACGTGACGGGCGTGCTGCACATGGGCCACATGCTCAACAATACGATTCAGGACGTGCTGGTGCGCCGGGCCCGGATGCAGGGCAAGGAAGCCTGCTGGGTGCCCGGCACCGACCACGCCTCCATTGCTACCGAAGCCAAAGTAGTAGCCCTGCTAAAGGAAAAGGGTATTGAGAAGCGCGACCTGAGCCGGGAAGAGTTTCTGACCCACGCCTGGGACTGGAAGGAAAAGTACGGCGGCATCATCCTGGAGCAGCTTAAGAAGCTGGGTGCTAGCTGCGACTGGGACCGGACGCGCTTCACGATGGAGCCCGAGCTGACCGAGGCCGTACTGCGCGTGTTCGTGGACCTGTACCAGAAAGGCCAGATTTACCGCGGCATCCGGATGGTCAACTGGGACCCGCAGGGCCGCACCGCCATCAGTGACGAGGAAGTTATTGCCAAGGACACTGTGGCCAAAATGTACTACCTGCGCTACGAAGTGGTAGGACAGGACGGGCAGTTCATCACCGTGGCTACCTCGCGGCCCGAAACGATTATGGCCGACGTGGCTGTGGCTGTAAACCCCAACGACGAGCGGTACACCCACTTGCACGGGCAGAAAGTGCGTATCCCGCTGCTGGGCCGCGAAATCCCGGTGATTCTGGACGAGTACGTGGCCATGGACTTCGGCACTGGCGGTCTGAAGGTGACGCCCGCCCACGACTTGAACGACTACGAGCTAGGCGTCAAGCACAACCTGCCCGTTATCGACATCCTGAATGATGACGGCACGCTGAACGAAAAGGCGCAGCTCTACGTCGGGCAGGACCGCTTTGCCGTGCGCAAGCAGATTGCCAAAGACCTGCAGGAAGCCGGCTTGCTCGACAAGATTGAGGACTACAACAGCGTGCTGCAAACCTCGGAGCGGACCGGCGCGGTGATTGAGCCCAAGCTCAGCCTGCAGTGGTTCTGCAAGATGGACCACATGGCCAAAAAGGCGCTGGAGGTCGTTGAAAACGACGAAATCAAGCTGCACCCGCCCAAGTTCAAGAACATGTACCGGTCGTGGATGGAGAACGTGCGCGACTGGTGCATCTCGCGCCAGCTGTGGTGGGGCCAGCGGATTCCGGCCTACTACCTGCCCGACGGCACCTTTGTAGTAGCCCTCAACGAGGAGCAGGCCCTGGAACAGGCCCGGGAGCAGAGCGGCAACGCCAACCTGCAACTCACGGACCTGCGCCAGGACGAGGATGTGCTCGATACCTGGTTTTCGTCGTGGCTGTGGCCGATTTCAGTGTTCGACGGGTTCAAGGACCCCGACAATGCCGATATCAACTATTTCTACCCCACCGACGACCTGGTAACGGCTCCCGAAATCCTGTTTTTCTGGGTGGCCCGCATGATTATGGCCGGCCTGGAGTACCGTAAGGAAGTGCCTTTCCGCAACGTGTACCTCACCGGCATCGTGCGCGATGACCAGGGCCGCAAGATGAGTAAGCAGCTCGGCAACTCGCCCGACCCGCTCGATTTGATTGCCACCTACGGCGCCGACGGCGTGCGCACGGGCATGCTTTTTTCCTCGCCGGCCGGCAACGACTTGCTCTTTGACATCAAGCTCGTGGAGCAGGGCCGCAACTTCACCAACAAGCTCTGGAACGCCTTCCGCCTGACCCAGGGCTGGGAGGTGAACAACGAGCTGCCCTTCGCCTCGGCCAAGGCGGTGGAATGGTTCGGGGCCAAGCTGCAAACGACTCTGGCCGAGCTGGATGAGCACTTTGCCAAGTTCCGCATGAGCGACGCGCTGATGACGGTGTATAAGCTGGTATGGGACGACTTCTGCTCGGTGTACCTGGAAATGGTGAAGCCCGCCTACCAGGCCCCGATTGATGCCGAGACGCTGAAGCACACCATCGGCTACCTCGAAACCCTGCTCAAGCTGCTGCACCCCTTTATGCCCTTCATCACCGAAGAAATCTGGCACGAGCTGAAGGAGCGGGGCCCCAAGGAGTACCTCTGCGTGGCACCCTGGCCCAAGCTGGCCCCGGTGGCCGGCAGCGCCGAGCTGCTCAGCCGCATGGACAAGGCCCTGGACATCGTGGCCGGGGTGCGCAACATCCGTAACCAGAAGGGCCTGGGCCCCAACAAGCCCCTGACCCTGGCGGCCAAAACCGACGATGCCCAGCTGCTGCAGGACTACGACGGCATCATCCGCAAGCTGGCCGCCCTGACCGAGGTGAGCTTGGTGCAGGACGCTCCCGCCGCTTCGGTAGGCTTCGTGTCGGGTGGCAGTGAGTTTTTCGTGCCCTTGGAAGGCCAGATTGACCTGGGTGCGGAAAAGGCCCGGCTGGAAAAAGAGCTGGAGTACACCCGCGGCTTCCGCGACACGGTGCTCAAGAAGCTCAGCAACGAGAAGTTTGTGCAGAACGCCAAGCCCGACGTGCTGGAGCGCGAGCGGCAGAAGCAGGCCGATGCCGAATCGAAAATTGCCGCCCTGGAGCAAAGCCTGGCGGCGCTGTAAATCGTTAAGGGTATTTCTGAATGAGAAAGGCCAGCTGCTCCAGCTGGCCTTTTCTTTTGCCCTGGCCGCGGCTTGGGAAGCTCATCTATGACTATTTTTTTCCGGCTATGCCACCCCGCGGGCAAAACCGTGTCTGTGCCTCTCGGGCGCAACCAGCAGATGCTTTACCGGTTTGCGGGGGAAGAACCGGCCGTTCCGTCGATTCGACTTGGGGGCCTTTCCCGCCCACGGTAAGTTCGTGCCAACAACCGCCTACCCTCAGCACCACACCGGGTTGCTTTCGATTAACGTTCATGAAAAAGATTTTCCTCGTTCTGATTTTAACTACCGCCGGCCGCCTGGCCTGGGCCCAGATGCCGCAGGGCGAGCGGCCCGCCGGAGCTACCCGGCCGGCCGGGGCTCCCGGACAAGGCCCGCAGGGGGCGCCGCAGGCCGCCGTAGGCACCGGCCGCATCACCGGCACTATCACGGACGCAGCTTCGAAGGAGCCCGTATCCTACGCCACGGTGGTAATTCTGAACCCGGCTACGGGCAAGGCCGTGGACGGTACTTCGGCCGACGACAAAGGGAAATTCTCGATTCCGCGGGTGCCAGCCGGGACGTATACCGTCCAGATCAGCTTCATCGGCTACAAGAACCTGGAGCAGCCCGGCGTGGTCATTACCGAGGCCGGCAATACGGTAGCCCTGGGCACGATTACGCTGGAATCATCGGTGCAGAAGCTGGCCGAAGTAGTGGTGGAAGGCCAGCGCAGCCTGGTGGAGGAGAAGGTCGATAGGACCGTCTACAACGCCGAGAAAGACGAAACGACCCGGGGAGGCGACGCCACCGACGTGCTCAAGCGCGTGCCCATGCTCAGCGTCGACCTCGACGGCAACGTGAGCTTGCGCGGCTCGTCCAACATCCGGGTACTCATCAACAACCGACCCAGCACGATTTCGGCCAGCAGCATTGCCGACGCGCTAAAGCAGATTCCGGCCGACCAGATCAAGAGTGTGGAAGTCATTACCTCGCCCTCGGCCAAGTACGATGCCGAGGGCTCGGGCGGCATCATCAACATCGTCACCAAGCAAAACAACCTGCAGGGCTTCACCCTGGACTTGCGCAGCAGCGCCGGGTTGCGCGGCTCCGACCTGGGCCTGAACGCCACCTACCGGGTAGGTAAGATGGGCTTCTCGCTGGGCGGCGGCGGCCGGGCCATGTACAACACCCCTGGCAGCTTCACCAACGAGCAAACCACCTACAGCCTGCTGGGCTCCGACCTGAGCACCCGCACGCTGCGCAGCCGCACCCTGCAAACGGCCGACACGCGCAATAACAACGTGTTTGGGCGCTATTCCCTGGGCTGGGACTACGACATCAACAAGTACAACTTCCTCTCGGCCTCGGTGCAGCTGGGCCTGCGCAACGGCACCAGCTACCAGGACGGGCTGGCTTCCACCACCGAGTTTTTTGACGGCACTACGCCCGCAACCAGCTCCCGGCGCGACGTGAAGGTGCTCGACAACTCCAACACCCTGGATGCCACGCTCAACTACACCCACACCTTCGAGACGCCCCAGCGCGAGTTTAGCCTGCTGACCCAATACAGCCGTAACACCCGCAACAACGACTTTTCGAACTATATCCTCACGGGCGAAGGGGCCGGCAGCACCCGTAGCAACCAGAACGACAGCTACAACGAGGAAGTAACCGTGCAGGCCGATTACCAGACGCCCGTCGGCAAAAACCAGCTGGTGGAGCTGGGGGGCAAGGACATCATGCGCCGCGTCAACAGCGACTACACCACCCTGCTCAACGGCCAGCCCACGGCCGGCATCAACCTGAGTAATGTCTTCACCTACCGTCAGAACGTGGCGGCCGGCTACGCTTCCTACACCCTGGGTTTCCTGAAGAGCTACACCCTCAAGGCCGGGGCCCGCTACGAGTACACCACCATCGATGCCGACTTCCGAACCGAAAATGCGCCCGCCATTCCCTCGTACGGGGTGCTGGTGCCCAGCCTGAACCTCTCGCGCAAGCTCACCAACGGCAACACGATTAAAGCAGCTTACAACCGCCGGATTCAGCGGCCTTCCCTGCAGTTTCTGAACCCGAACACCCAGGCGGCCAACCCGCTCAACATCACCGTGGGCAACCCCACGCTCCAGCCCGAATACACCAACAACTACGAGCTGAGCTACAACACCTTCATCAAGCAGACTTCCCTGAACTTCTCCACCTTCGTGCGCAACACCACCGGCTCGATTCAGCCCGTGCGCACGCCCCTGGAAGGCGGGGCCATCCAAACCAGCTACGCCAACATCGGCACCGAAAACGCCTACGGCGGCAGTCTGTTTGCCAACGTCAACATCAACAACAAGCTGACCCTGGGCGGCGGCGCCGACGTGTACTACGCCACGCTCGACAACAACGTCGCGGACCCGCTCTACGCGGCCAGCAACCAGGGCTGGGTGGCCAGCGGCCGCCTGATGGGGGGCTACAACTTCACCAAGGGCTGGGGGCTGCAAGCCTTTAGTTTCTACCGCGGCCGCCAGGTACAGCTGCAGGGCTATCAGGGTGGCTTTGGGGTGTATAGCCTGAGCGTGAAGAAGGATTTCAACGAGAAGAAAGGTACCATCGGCTTTGGAGCCGACAACTTCTTTACGCCCAGAAACAAGGTGCGCAGCGAAATATCTTCCGCTACCCTCGACCAAAACAGCCTCAACGTGTTTCACCGCACCGGTCTGCGCGTCAACCTGAGCTACCGCATCGGCAAGATGAGCATGGCCCCAACCCGGCGCAAAAAGTCGGTCAGCAACGATGACCTCAAGGACGGCGGCAACAATGA
This sequence comes from Hymenobacter cellulosivorans, assembly GCF_022919135.1. Classification (NCBI taxonomy): domain Bacteria; kingdom Pseudomonadati; phylum Bacteroidota; class Cytophagia; order Cytophagales; family Hymenobacteraceae; genus Hymenobacter; species Hymenobacter cellulosivorans. The sequence continues at coordinate 3,964,417 of NZ_CP095049.1, forward strand.
CGGGGGCAACGGCGCCGGCGCCACGCCCGCCCAGGGCCCTAGCGGCGGCCGGCCGTAAGGTGAACTGGTGAAGGGACGAGTTGACGTTCAACAACGCTTGTCCTTGCGAGCAGAGCGAAGCCGTCCGTCCTCGGCGCAGTACGCTCCTTGTCTTTTAGCAGAAAGCCCTTTACTCCAGCTGGAGTAAAGGGCTTTTCACGTTAGAAGGCTTTCTATATTCCTGAGGACGGATTGCCACAGCTGCGCCTCGTAACGACAAGTGTTGTTGAACGTCAACTCATCCCTTCACCAGTTCACCGCTTCTTCTGGCTGAGCTGGTTTTGGAGTTGAAAGGTGACTTGCTGGCAATCAGCAAACTTCTGCTCGGCCTGGTGCAGCGCTTCTTCCGTGGTGGTAAGCTTCTGGTACAGAAACAGAATGCAGCCCAGGGACACTACCAGGGCAATCAGGTAAATCGTGTTTTTCATACAAGTCTGATTATCAAAAAGAAAAGCCCGTCGATTTGACGGGCTTATTCTGGTAAAAGTAAAGCAGGCCCGGCGTGCTTAGATAGCCGTGTTCGGGTCGAACTGCTCCAGGTAATCAGCCACCTTGCGCACGAACATGCCGCCCAGCGAGCCGTCGACCACGCGGTGGTCGTAGCTGTGGGAGAGGAACATGAAGTGCCGCACGCCGATCAAATCACCCTGGGGAGTTTCAATCACGGCCGGCTTCTTCTTGATAGCGCCCACGGCCATGATGGCCACCTGGGGCTGCATGATGATGGGCGTGCCCATCACGTTGCCGAAGGAGCCCACGTTGCTGAGCGTGTAAGTGCCGCCTTCCAGATCCTCGGGCTTGAGCTTGTTGGCCCGGGCCCGCGAAGCCAGATCATTCACCCGCTTGCTCAGCCCGTTGAGGTTGAGCTGGTCAGCGTTGTGAATCACGGGTACAATCAGGTTGCCCGAGGGCAGGGCCACGGCCACCCCGATGTTGATGTCGCGCTTCTTGATGATGTAGTCCCCATCCACCGACACGTTGATGTTGGGGAAATCCTGAATGGCGCGGGCAACAGCCTGGATGAAGATAGGCGTAAAGGTCAGGTTTTCACCCTCGCGCTTCTTGTAGGCGTCCTTATGCTTGTTACGCCAGTTTACGAGCTCAGTCACGTCGGCCTCGACAAACGAGGTAACGTGGGGCGAAATCCGCTTCGAGTCGACCATGCGCTGGGCAATCATCTTGCGCATGCGGTCCATCTCGATCAGCTCGTTGTTGCCGTTCACCGACGGGGCGGGCTTGCTGGCCACGGTAGCCGGAGCAGCCTGGGGCTGAGCAGCGGGAGCCGGAGTCGGGGCAGCCTGAGGCTGAGCAGCGGATTGAGTAGCAGCCGGAGCCGAAGCTGCCGGGGCGGCCTGCGTTAGGGGCTGCTTGCCGTTTTCCACGTAGGCTAGGATGTCCTGCTTCGTTACGCGGCCTTCCTTGCCGGTACCGGGCAGGTATTCCAGGTCGGCCATCGAAATGCCTTCCTGGCGGGCAATGCTCAGCACCAGGGGCGAGTAGAAGCGGCCGGGCTGGGCTACAGCAAGGCGCTGGTCGGCCTGTGGGTCGTTTTGCTCGGGCAAGTAAGGTACGCTCACTTCAGCCCCGTTCAGCGAAGGAGCGGAAGCTTCCTGGGGCGCGGCGGGGGCAGCCGTAGATGTTGGCGCACCAGCACTGGCTACGTCGGTTTCAATTATGGCAATGGGGGCACCCACCGCGACTACCTGGCCTTCCTGGACCAGGATTTCCTGCAGTACACCAGCGTAGATGGCGGGAACTTCGGTATCTACTTTATCGGTGGCCACTTCCAGCACCGATTCGTCCTGCTCGATGGCGTCGCCGACTTGCTTGAGCCATTTCAGGACAGTGCCTTCCATAATGCTTTCGCCCATTTTGGGCATCACCATTTCCACTCGTGCCATGCGGTTGTTGGTTGTTGGGGGTTGTTGGGTGGGAGATTGAGGCCTCAAAGGTAACAGAAACCACAAAGCAGAGCGCGCCTTCCCTGAACGCCTGTTAGTAGTTCTGCCCTAGAGGTTCCCAAAATCCTGGTTTTAGTGCTGCGGCAGGCTCTGACGCAGCAGGTTCAGCACGCTGGTCGTAGCGTATTCGATGTTGAGCTGCCGGCCGCGGTTGAAGGTAATTTTGCGGGCTACCGTCTGGTGTTCATCGGCGTAGGCCAGCCAGAAGGTACCCACGGGTTTTTCCTCGCTGCCGCCGTCGGGGCCGGCAATACCGCTGGTCGCAATAGCTACGTCGACGCCTAGGCGCTGCCGGGCGCCTTCAGCCATTTGCCGCACCACTTCTTCGCTCACCGCACCATGTGCAGTTAGGCTTTCGGTGCTTACACCTAGCTCTTTGACTTTGATATCATTATGATACGAAACGATGCTTCCTAAAAAGTAACGGGAGCTGCCCGCCACGCTCGTCAGCTTGTGGGCCACGTAGCCGCCGGTACAGCTTTCGGCCGTGCCCAGCGTGAGGCCCCGCTCCAGCAGCAGCTGGCCTACGGCGGCTTCGAGTGGTACCTCGCCCTCGGCAAAAATATAGTCGCCGAGCAGGGCGCGCAGCTCGGGCATACGGGCTTCCATGCGGCCGCGCAGCTCGGGCTGACCGTCACTGGAGCCCGTCAGGCGCAGGCGTACGCCGCCCAGGTAGGGCAGGTAGGCCAGCTTCATATTGGCAGGCAGGGCATCTTCCCAGGTAGCTATTTTTTCGGCCAGAAACGACTCACCCAGGCCGACAGTCTGGACGACGATGTGCTCGATGGGCGGGGTCTGGAAGTGGCGCTTGAGGCGGGGCAGTACCGTATCGGTCATCATGCGCTTCATCTCGAAGGGCACGCCGGGCATGCTCACGAATACCACGCCCTGGTCCTCAAACCACATGCCCGGCGCGGTGCCCACCACGTTGCGCACCGGCGTGCAGGAAGCGGGCAGAAACGCCTGCTGCCGGTTGACCTCCATCATGGGCCGGTTGAAACGGGCAAAGATGGACTCCACGTCGCGCAGGGAAGCCTCGTTAAGCACCAGCTCGGTGTGGAAGTATTCGGTCAGAATGTTCTTGGTCAGGTCGTCCTTGGTAGGGCCCAAGCCGCCGGTGATAAGTACTACCCGGGCCCGGGTCCGGGCCGCATCCAGGGCCTGCACAATCTCGTCGGCGCGGTCGGAGACGCTCGTAATCTGGCGGACCCGGATGCCGAGCTTGCCCAGCTCCTGGCCCATGAAGGCGGAGTTGGTATCAATGACCTGGCCGTAGAGAAGTTCGTCGCCAATAGTAATGATTTCAGCGTCTGGAATGAGGGACATATGGACGGAGTTAGGAAGGAGAGGGAAATTGATGCAATTTGGGGCCAACGCGGATAAGACGCTCACTAAGGGCCTCAGGTTTTTCGCTTTTTCCACCACTATGTTGCGTTTTCGCATTCTCGTTGCGGCCCTGGCTCTGTCCCTGGCCAGCACCCACGTAGCCCAGGCTCAAACCAAGACCACGGCTAAAACTACGACCACCAAGAAAACGACGGCCAAAACGCCGGCTAAGACGACGGCGAAAACCCCGGCCAAAACCACCACGACCAAGACAACCACCAAAACGACTACGCCAGTCGTGGTGACGCCGCCGGCCCCGCTCACGCTACCTGAGGCTACTACCGGCCTGCGCGAGGCTTTGACCCAGAGCATTGCCCGGGCCACTGACATTGCCGGCTCCACCGACGGCTTCAATGCCAATGCCGACATCCGCATTCCGTTTCCACCCGAGGCGGAGCTGGTTTCTACCACGCTGCGCGGCCTGCGTATGGGTGCCCTGGTCGACAACTTTGAGCTGGCCCTAAACCGCGGGGCCGAGGCCGCCGCCGCCCAGGCCAAGCCCATCTTCCTGGGCGCCGTGCAGAACCTGAGCTTCGCCGATGCCATGGCCCTGGTCACTACCCGGGAGCCCGACGCGGCCACGCTTTATCTGCACAAAAACACCGAGCCCCAGCTTGTAGCGGCCCTGACGCCCATCGTGCAGCAGTCATTGGAAAGAACCGGCGCCACTAAGCTCTACAAGGAAATGGTGGCCCGCTACAACAAGATTCCGCTCGTGACACCCATCAACGCCGACCTGACGGCCTACGCCACTCAGAAAACCTCCGATGGGCTGTTTACGCTCATGGCCGAGGAGGAAGGCCGCATCCGCCTGAATGCCGCCGCCCGCGGCTCCGACGCGCTGAAGCGCGCCTTCGGCAAGTAGGAGCCAACTGTGTGCGTCGAGGGAAAAGCCCAGCCGGTCGATTAAACCAGCTGGGCTTTTTTCATTCCAAGCTTCGGCCCGCCAATTGGAGGAAATTGGTCTGGTTTGTGTTTTACGGCTAGAGCCGGTCGGATTGGCCGGGCATTTCGCTCCTGCGCACCATGAAAAAGAAAGCTTCTCTTCTGCTCGTTCTGGCCGGTTTGGCCTGTAATTTTTCGGCCTCGGCCCAAGGCATCGACTTATCCAAGATTGGCCAGATTCTGACCAACAGAGTGGGCACCGCCGCCAAAACCGGTACCACCACGACCTCGGGCAGCGTAAGCCAGAACGAGGCCGCTATGGGCCTGAAAGAAGCCCTGACCCAAGGCATTACCAAAGGCGCGGACCAGGCTTCCCGGCAGGACGGCTTTTACCTGAACCGGCTTATCCGGATTCCTTTCCCGCCCGATGCCCAACGCGTGGCTACCTCGCTGCGGGCCATCGGTCTGGGTTCCCAGGTCGATAAGTTTGAATTGTCGTTGAACCGCGGGGCGGAGGATGCGGCCAAAAGCGCCAAGCCAATCTTTTTGTCGGCCATCAAAAGTCTCACGTTTAAAGACGTGTGGGGCATTCTGACCGGGGAAAAAGATGCGGCCACCAACTACCTCAAGCGCACCACCACCTCCCAGCTGACCACGGCCTTTAAGCCCATCATTCAGCAGTCGTTGGATAAGGTCAACGCTACGCGCTACTACACCGACCTGACCACGCGCTACAACATGATTCCGCTGGTGAAGCCTGTGCAAACCGACTTGAACCAGTACGCCACCGACAAGGCCATTGGTGGCCTGTTTACCCTCATTGCCCAGGAAGAAGCCAACATCCGCGAAAATCCCGTGGCCCGCACCACCGAGTTGCTGCGCCGCGTATTTGGCGGCAAGCAGGGGTAGTTTGGTTGTTCGTTATTCGTTGCTCGTTCTTGAGAATGAGCATAAAAAGGCCCGCCTGAAGAGTTTCAGGCGGGCCTTTTTTGGTTGGCTCGTAACGGGCAGGACCTAATAACGGACAACTGCCAACCAACAACCAAGCTTAATAGTCGTCGTCATCCGAGTAGCGGGAACCCCGGCTACTGCGGGCGCTACCAAACGTATCATCGTCATCATCATCGGCGAAGTCATCGTCGTCATCCAGGCTGGCGAACCCGCTGCCATCCGGATCTTCGGCGGCTTCGGCCGTGGTGTACTCTTCCTCCGTCATGCTGGCCAGGTCCAGGGCCTCGTCGTGGGAGGAGCCCGTGTCGCGCCACATCAGATAATCGGCATACTTGGCGCTAAGGCGGTCCTCGTCGTTGCCGCGGGTTTTAGTGCCGCCGGTTTTGGCGAAAGTATCCAGCTCATCGTCATCGTCGAGGAAGTCGTCGTCGAGGTCGTCGTATTGTTTCATGGCCTTGTCAGGGGCAGTAAAGTGGGAAAAGATGAATAAACGAACGAAGCAGGTCCGGCTGCGAAGATACGGGCGCAGCAACCGCAGGTTGGACTTGCAAGGTAAAAATCAGCAGGAAAATTCCCGGCTCACCAAGCTTTTTTGCCCGCCAGACAGGATACGCTTGAGCTCCCAAAAAGCCGGTTATAGCGTCGGTAAGGGCGTTATGGTCTGTAACATCGAGTTTTATGGCAGTGGTCAGTGGGTCCTAGCAGCGCCCTTTGAGCTTGCCTTAAGGCCATAAACCTGTAAGTCGGGAAAGCTGCTCCGAGGCGCCGTTAGCGGGCCGCTTTGGCCCCAAAATCCGTCACGCTGAGTTGTTGCTGGCAGAAGCTATACTCCTCGGGTACATTGGAGCTGACAATAACCAGCCGGCCCGCCACGGTGGCCGCCACGTGTTCCAGGTACCATTCCACGCCGGTCCGGTCGAGGTTGGTGGTGGGCTCGTCGAGCAGGAGCAGGGGTGTATCGGCGTAGAGGGCCAGGGCCAGCTTAAGACGCTGCTTCATACCGCTAGAAAAGTCCCGCACCATCTTGTGGCGCGACTTTTCCAGGTACATCAGCTCGATGAGTCGGGCAGGCGTCAGGCCCGGGCGCAGAGGCTTGAAGCGGGTATGGAACTGCAGCAGCTCGGTTAGGGTCAGCTCCTCGATGAGCTCCAGGTAGGGCGCGCAGTAGGCCAGGCGGCGGGGCACGTCTTCCACGGCTACGGGCTGACCCTGCCAGGAATACGTCAGGGTGCCCTCAGTAGGCAAAATCTGGCCGGAAAGGGTGTTGAGCAGGGTGCTTTTACCCGAGCCGTTGGGCCCCAATACGGCCGTGGCGGTGCCGGGCCGGAATACGTGGCTCAAGCCCCGAAAAATCCAGTCCCGTACGAAGCGTTTGCCCAGCCCGCTTGCTTCAATCTGCACCGTTGCCGTTGCGGGAATAGCCCTTGATTACGCCCCGGCCCGAGTTGCGTACAAAGTTCACTACTTCGTCGCGCTCGGGCGAAGGCAGCAACTCCAGCTCAATCTTGTCGAGGGCGTCGTTGTTGTTCAGGCCGCTGAGGAAGAGCAACCGGTAGAGCTGCTGAATCTCGCTGATTTTCTGGTCGGAAAATCCCCGGCGGCGCAGACCGATGCTATTGATGCCGCTGTAGGTGAGCGGCTCCCGACCGGCCTTCACGAAAGGCGGCACGTCTTTGCGCACCAGAGAGCCGCCCGAAATCATGGCGTGGGGGCCTACTTTCACAAACTGGTGCACGGCCGAGGTGCCACCGATAATGGCGTGGTCTCCGATTTCGACGTGGCCAGCTAGCTGCACGCTGTTGGCCAGCACGCAATGGTTGCCGATGATACAGTCGTGGGCTACGTGCACGTAGGCCATCAGCAGGCAGTTGCTGCCCACGATTGTCTTGAGCCGGTCCACAGTGCCGCGGTTTACCGTCACGCACTCCCGAATAACGGTGTTGTCGCCGATGTGCACGGTGGTTTTCTCGCCGGCAAACTTGAGGTCCTGGGGCATGGCGGCAATCACGGCGCCGGGAAAAATCTTGCAGTTCTTGCCAATGCGGGCCCCCGACATAATCGTCACGTTGGGTCCAATCCAGGTGCCTTCCCCGATTTCCACATCCTTATCAATGGTCGTGAAAGGCTCCACCACCACGTTCTGGGCGATTTTAGCTTCGGGGTGAATGTAGGCGAGCGGCTGGTTCATTCAGGGGGGAGTTAGGCTGAAGAATGAATACTTATGAATGGGGCGTTTGTTCAAATAACGTGCGCAAGAGCTACACATTATCCATTCTTAAGTATTAATAAGGAAGTACATCTAGGCGTCTTTGCGAACAATGGCCGCGCTCATCTCCGCTTCCATCACCACTTTACCATTGACGAAAGCCTGGCCTTTCATCTTGGCAATGCCGCGCTTGATGGGAGACAACAGCTGACAGCGGAAAATGATGGTGTCGCCGGGCTTCACCATTTTGCGGAAGCGGCAGTTTTCGATGCCGATAAAGTAAGGCGTGTAATTTTCGGGGTCGGGCACGGTGTTCAGCACCAGGATGCCCCCGGTCTGGGCCATGGCCTCTACCTGGAGCACACCCGGGAAAACCGGATTGCCGGGGTAGTGCCCCGTGAAGAACGGCTCGTTGATGGTCACGTTCTTGATGCTGGTCACTGTAGTGCTATCCAGGTGAATCACCTTGTCGATCAGCAAAAAGGGGTAGCGGTGGGGCAGCACCTGCATGATCTGGTTGATGTCCATCACCGGCTCCCGGTTCGGGTCGTAGCTCGGCACGGGGGAGGTGTTGGCCTCCATCATCTTCTTCTTGATCTTCTTGGCAAAGGCCACGTTGGCCGCGTGCCCGGGCCGGGCCGCCAGGATCTGACCTTTCAGCGGCCGGCCTACCAGGGCCAGGTCACCAACCAAATCAAGCAGCTTGTGGCGGGCCGGCTCGTTTTTGTAGCGCAGGTCCACGTTGTTGAGGATGCCTTCCTTCTTGACGGCCACCTTGGGCTTGCCCAGCATCGTAGCCAGCTCGCTCAGCTCCTCGTCGCTCACCACCCGGTCGACGACCACAATGGCGTTGCTCAAATCACCGCCCTTAATCAGGTTGGACTTGTAGAGGGCTTCCAGCTCGTGGAGGAAGCAGAACGTGCGCGAGCTGGAAATTTCGGCCGTAAACTGCGTAATATCGGTCAGGGAGGCGTGCTGGGAGCCCAGCACCGGCGAATTGTAGTCCACCATTACCGTCAGCCGGTAATCGTTCAGGGGCAGGGCGGCAATTTCCACGGCCCGGCCGTTGTCGACAAAGCGGATTTCCTCAGGAATCTCGAAGTAGTTGCGCAGCGCGTTCTGCTCCTCCAGGCCCACTTCCATCAGGGCCTTGATGAACTCGTAGCTGGAGCCGTCCATGATGGGCGGTTCGGGGCCGTCGAGCTGAATCATCACGTTATCAATCTGCAGGCCCACCAGGGCGGCCAGCGTGTGCTCCACGGTATTTACGCGGGCCCCGTTCTGCTCGATGGTCGTGCCGCGGGAAAGGTCCACCACGTTGTCCACGTCGGCATCCACGACGGGCTGCCCGGGCAAATCGATGCGCTGAAACTTGAAGCCATGATTTACCGGCGCGGGGCAGAAGGTCATGTTGGCCGAAACGCCGGTGTGCAGGCCAATGCCGCTCACGGTTACTGGCGCCTTAATGGTATGTTGCTTGTCGTTCATTGGTAGAGTTGGCCGTTGTCAGTTGTCCGTTGTTAGCTACCGGATAGTCTCGAATAGAACTGTCCTGACAACTGACAACAAGCAACTGACCACTAAATAGGGCGCAAAGCTAGGACTTTTCCGGCGTGGATGAGGTACGCTCCAAGTCGCTGAGGCGGCGCTCCAACTCGGGCAGGTGGCGGAAAATGGCGTTGGCTCGCAAACTGTCGCGCAAATTGAAGGCTGGGGAACCCTGCAGCAGCACGCCCTCAGTCTTGATGGACTTGCCCACGCCCGACTGCGCCGTAACCGTCGTGCGGTTGGCCAGGGTGAGGTGGCCGGCAATACCGGTTTGGCCGGCCAGCACGCAGAAATCCCCGATTTTGGAGGAGCCTGAAATGCCCGACTGCGCCGCTACCACGGTGTGGCGGCCGATTTCGACGTTGTGGGCAATCTGCACCAGGTTGTCGATTTTGGAGCCTTCCCGGATGATGGTCGAGCCCATGGTGGCGCAGTCGATGGTGGCGTTGGCCCCGATGCTGACGTTGTCTTCGAGCACTACGTTGCCGATCTGCGGGATGGTCTTGTAGGAGCCGTCGGGCTGGGGCGCGAAGCCAAAGCCGTCGGAGCCGATAACGGCGCCGGCGTGTACGGTGCAGCGGTTGCCGATGACGGTTTCAGCGTAGATCTTGGCTCCGGCGTAGATAATGGTGCCGTCGCCAATCACGCACCGGTCGCCGATGTAGGCCTGGGGGAAAATCACCACGTCGCGGCCGATGCGGCAGTCCTGGCCGATGTAGGAGAAGGCCCCGCGGTAGTGGTTGTCGCCGATAACCGAGCCGGCACCGATAAAGGCGGGCTCTTCCACGCCGCGCCGGCCGGTGCGGGTGGCCTGCTGGTAAAATTCGAGCAGGGTAGTAAAGCTGGTGTACGGGTCGTCGACGCGGATCAGGGCCGGGCCAACGGGCTGTTTCAGGGCCAGGGTTTTGCTCACAATGACGGCCGAAGCACCGGTCGTATACAGGTGGGGCTCGTACTTGAGGTTCGACAGGAAGGAGAGGGCCCCGGCCTGTGCTTCTTCTATTTTTGCCAAGCGGTCAATGCGCTGCGAGGCGTCGCCTTCGACGACCCCGTGGAGCACTTCCGCAATCTGGCCTACCGTAAATTCCATTGCGCAAAAGTAGAGAAAAGTTGGTGCTTGGTTTTTAGGGCTTGGTGCATCGGGTTTTGGCTTTAGCCCAACATTGACGGAGTTGGTTCTAATAGCCAGATCCTAAGCACCAAGCGCCCAGCACTTGCGGTTAATGGGCAATTTCCTTGGGATAACAGATATAATGCTTTTCTACGCGCTGCCCTAGCGCTCGGATGTTGGGCAGGTCCGAGGCTTCGGCCACGTTGACCACCCGGCCGCTCTTGGTCAGCACGTCGATGGTGTCTTTGCCGGCCGCGTCGTAGGCGTTGTTGCTGATGCGTCCGGCCAGCATGAGCTGGCTGGCATCCTGGGGCGAAAGCCCAAACTTCTCGGCAATGAGCTCAATGACGCCCAGGCCCAGGTCGTCGTCGAAGGGCTCGGTCTGCAGCAAAATCTTGAACAGCTTGCGGTCCAGCATGCTGCGCGACATATAGCTGAGCACCTTATCGGGGTGGCCGGCCCACATTTTCACCGCGCTCCAGACGTCCGTGTCATCGAGCTGCACGAAGCGCTGCAGGATACTCTCGTCCTGGGAGAAGTTGAGGATGCTGACCGGCTTGGCCAGGAAAAAGTGCAGGTCGGGCGAGGCGGGCACCTCGTGGCCGGAGCGCACCAAATCCCGGGCCCGCTGGATGATGCGGATAATCATCTGCTCGGCGCTGGTCACGGTTTTGTGCAGATACACCTGCCAGTACATCAGGCGGCGGCTCACCAGAAAGTTCTCGATGCTATACACGGCTTTTTCCTCCAGCACCAGCTTTTCATCTACTACCGTGAGCATCTTGATGAGGCGGTCGGCGCCGGGGCGGCCTTCCTGCACGCCGGTGTAGAACGAGTCCCGGTTGAGGTAGTCGAGGCGGTCCATGTCGAGCTGGGAGCTGACGAGCTGGTGAAAAAACGGCCGTTCGTAGGTGCCCTGGAAGATGCGGATGGCCAGATCCAGGGCCCCGTCGTGTTCCTTATTGAGCTTCTGCATCAGAAACAAGCTGAGCTGCTCGTGGGGCACCTCGTGGAAAATAGCGTGCTCCAGAGCGTGGGAGAGGGGCCCGTGGCCGATGTCGTGGAGCAGGATGGCAGTCAGGGCCGCTTCGCCTTCCCGGGCCGAAATCTTGACGCCTTTGTCTTTGAGCGTGCGCAAAGCCAGGGTCATCAGGTGCATGGCGCCCAGGGCATGGTGGAAGCGGGTGTGCAGGGCGCCCGGGTATACAAAGCCGGTAAGGCCGAGCTGCTGAATCCGGCGCAGGCGCTGAAAATACGGGTGCTCAATCAAGTCGAACAGCAACTCGGTGGGCACCGTGACAAAGCCGTAGACCGGGTCGTTGAAGATTTTCTTTTTGTTCAAAGGAGGGAAGCTGTAGCGCGAAGCTGCAGCCTCGCGGGTCGTTGAACGTCGTTGTGGTTGGTCCGCTTTTTTAGCCGCGCTACGCGAAGCAGAAGTTGCGCGCGACGGACATACGGTCCCCAAATCAACAATTTTTAACTTCTTTACGGCGGAGTTCGGCGGCCGAATATCGGATTGCCGTAATTTTTCAGAACCAAAAACCGGGTATTGGGAGTAAAGCTACTTACGAAACGTCATTTGCAACCTGCTTACGCCATTCGTCCTCTTTGAGGCCTGACCCCGGTGCCGAGCTGAATTGCCCGAATGTCCCCTTTCTGAAACGCCGGGCTTGAAGCCGGGCGCGACCTTTTCAAGATTCCCAAGACCCCAATATGCAACGTTACTCCATCCTCTGGGCCGACGACGAAATCGACCTGTTGAAACCCCACATTCTCTTTCTGACCGAAAAAGGCTACGACGTAACCGGCGTCAATTCCGGCGCCGACGCTATTGAGCAGGTGCAGGAGCAGAATTTTGATATCGTGTTTCTCGACGAGAACATGCCCGGCCTGACCGGCCTCGAAACCCTGACCGAAATCAAGGCGGCTAAGCCCACGCTGCCCGTCATCATGATTACCAAGAGCGAGGAAGAGCACATCATGGAGGACGCCATTGGCTCCAAGATTGCCGACTACCTCATCAAGCCCGTTAATCCGAACCAGATTCTGCTCAGCGTCAAGAAGGTGCTCGACAACAAGCGTCTGATTTCGGAGAAAACCAACAGCAGCTACCAGCGCGACTTCCGCCAGCTCGGCATGCAGCTCGGCGACCGGCTCTCGCCCTCGGAGTGGGCCGACGTGTATAAGAAGCTGGTGTTCTGGGAGCTCGAAATCGACGAAACCGAGGGTAAGAGCATGGCCGAGGTCTTCAACATGCAGAAGGACGAGGCCAACAACTACTTCTCCAAGTTCATCATGGACAACTACGAGGAGTGGGTCAACAACGAGGCCGACGACGCGCCCATGATGTCGCACGAGTTGTTCCAGAAGCGGGTGTTCCCCTTGCTGAAGGAAACCGGCGACACCCCGGTCTACTTCGTGCTCATCGACAACCTGCGCTACGACCAGTGGAAGATTCTCGAGCCCATCATTGCCGAGCTGTTCACGGTGGACCAGGAGGAGATGTACTACAGCATTCTGCCTACCACCACGGCCTACGCCCGTAACGCCATCTTCTCGGGCATGATGCCCGGCGAGATTCAGAAGAAGTACCCCAACCTGTGGGTCAACGACGACGACGACGAGGGCAAGAACCTGAACGAGGCCGAATTCATGGAAATCATGTTCCAGAAGGCCAATCAGAAGCACAAGTTCAGCTACAACAAGGTTACCAACCTGCAGGCCGGCAAAGACCTGCTGGGCAAGATGAGCAACCTGCACAACAATTATAAGTGCAACGTCATCGTCTACAACTTCGTGGACATGCTCAGCCACGCCCGCACCGACATGGCCATGATTCGGGAGTTGGCCGCCGACGAGTCGGCGTACCGCAGCATCACCCGCTCGTGGTTCCTGCACTCGCCCCTGTATGAGATGCTGCAGCAGATTGCCGATAAGAAAGGCAAGCTCATCATCACCACCGACCACGGCACGATTCGGGTGAAGCGCCCCTTTAAGATTGTCGGCGACCGGAACACCAACACCAACCTGCGCTACAAGCATGGCAAAAACCTGGGCTTTACCGACAAGGACGTGTACGTGGTGCGCAAGCCGGAGCGGATTTTCCTGCCCCGCGAAAACGTGAGCACCGCTTACGTCTTCACCCTGGGCGACTATTTCTTCGCCTACCCCAACAACTACAACTACTACGTGAACTACTACAAGGACACGTTCCAGCACGGCGGCATCTCTCTGGAAGAGGTGATTATCCCGTTCATTACCCTCACGCCGAAAGGCTAAACGGTACGAGAATCCAGTTGAAAGGGGAGCTATAGGTGTATGGCTCCCCTTTTTGTATACTTCTGCCCGCAATTCACTATAGGATTCCGCTCGTTACGGCAATGCGGATAATACAGCAGCAAGAATTAATTTTTAAACGGGTCTGATACGGAAGTATGCCTTCCGCCCGGCTTTTTACTCCTTTGTATGAAGACTACGCCTATTGCCCTTAGCCTTGGTGGACTTGTGGGCACAACTCTTTCCATGCCGGCTTATTGCCAAGCTCTGCCCAGCCCGGCGCTACTCACCGTGCAGGTTGAAAAGGTAATTACTGCCTTTGCCATTAATTACCTGGGAGCCAGTGTAGGACAAGAGCGCCGATTGGGCAGCAGTGTCACCTTTCTTTATGGTCTGGGCGCTCATTACTCGTACTACTCCACCGGTTTTCCTATCGGCGGCACCCGCTTTCTGAACGTCCTTGACCCGGTCTTTGGCCGAGATTATAGCACTGGTGGTATCACTCCTTACGCTTTCGGTGAATTCCGGCTGTATCATACCCTGTTTCATCGGGCTAGCGCGGGCAAAGACATCCGGCACAACGCAGCCAACTATTTCGCCCTGTTTGGGGAACAGCCGCTGGCGAAGAACAACCTCGTTGAGGTGCCCAACCTGGCTATAGCCTCCGTCGTGGGCCTGAAATATGGGCTGCGGCGCAGCCTCGGAGCACATCTATCTGTTGATGGCAGTGTGGGCATAGCCAACAAAATCAGCCGTACCCAGCACACCCTGCTGCCCCGTCTGGACTTGGGCGTTGCCTGGCAGCTGTAACGGATAAGGCGTAGCGGGTTCGGAATTTGAATACATTCGTAGCGGCGGGTCTCTTCGAATACTCGCCGCTAGTTGGCTGTGTTATAAACTGATGTGGATGAAGAATATACTGTATTGCAGCCTGTGTATGCTGATGGCTGCCTGCACTTCACCCAATTCCAAAGCAGGGCCGGATAGTAACCTGAAGCAAAGCCACAGCCCGACGGTTACGCACAAAACCAAGCTCACCAATTTCGCGGTTATACCTTCTATTGATCCGGACCCAATATCCGATGCCGAGCTAGACCAAGTCGCTGACTTGCTGCAGCTGTGCGTGACGGAATACAATGTAAAGGCCGAACGGGATTTCAGAGCCAAGTCAGATCTGCCTTACCCCAATGGCCACCTTTCCATCTTTCTTGCGGAGTATCGCAAGCAGTTGGTGGTCAGTGTAAATAGTAAAGGGGTGAAAACCGTATGGGTTAATTGCTTTTGCGAGTCGGTTTATGAAGACTATCCAAACTGGAAAAAGGAGATTAACCCATTGGATGTTAATGGAGGGGGCCTCTGTTATTTTAACGTCAGGCTGAATCTAACGGAAGGAACCTGGGGTAAACTGGACATCAACAGCATTATATAATAAAAGGCTGCCCTTCGAGCAGCCTTTTATTATATAATTGCTTTTTGAGCCATATCTGCTTGTCGGCAATAAGCGGTATTTGCTTACGCTCTACTTACCAACTATTTGTTTGTGGTGAACAACTCCCCAAGCCGCTAAATCTTCGATAATGGGTTGTAGCGTTTTGCCATGTTCTGTAAGCTCATAGTGAACCGTTATAGGTTGCGTATCTAAAACGGTCCGCTTTATCACCTGGTTTAGTTCCAGCTCCTTTAATTCTTTGCTCAACATTCGGTTGGAAATTCCGACGACATCATTCAAAATATCGGAAAACCGTCGTTTAGTGAAACAGCAAAGCGAGGCAATAATAGCAATTTTCCATTTGCCGTTCAGCACGTCCATGGAGTCCTGAACCGTTCTCATTAGGCGCTTACGAGTAGCTTGAAAGTCTTCTTGTGGCGACATGGCTATGTTACTTGGTTACACCGGTGTAACGGTTATTTTCGATTACAAAGTTACTAAACGGAACCAAGGCAGTCTACCTTTGACCCGTCAACTAACCAATCTTTTTCAATATGAGTCTGACAGGGAAAAATGCAGTTATCTGCGGAGGAACTACCGGTATTGGTTTTGCTGCCGCCCAGGCCTTTCTCACGGCAGGGGCGACGGTTTGGATAACCGGCCGAGGGGAAGGAAACCTACAGGCCGCGGCCGCAAAACTCAATAGTCCTAACCTAAGAACCGTTGTAGCCGACACCTCCGGTCTGGCCGGTATTGCCGCGTTAGAACAAGCCGTGCAAGAAAGTGGCGCTGCTATTCATGTGCTGCTGTTAAATTCTGCCATCGTGGGTATAAAGTCGATTGAGCAGACTACGGAAGCGGAGTTTGATGCCCAATTCAATACCAACGTGAAGGGACATTACTTTACGTTGCAGAAACTGCTTCCGTATCTGGCGGATGGGGCATCCGTGTTGTTCACTTCTTCGGCTTCCGCCACCACGGCCAGCCTGAACACGAGCGTGTATGCGGCGACCAAAGCAGCCTTAAACAAAATCGCAAAGATTGCCGCCAATGAACTGGCAGGACGAAAAATTCGCGTAAATGTCGTTAGCCCGGGGCCGATTGCAACCGAATTATTATTAACTGTACCGGGAGAAGTGTTGAGCCATTTTGCCGCATCTACGGCCTTACAACGATTAGGTCAGCCAGAGGAGCTTGCAAAGGCATTGTTATTTCTGGCCTCAGATGATGCCAGCTTCGTCACCGGCACGGAACTTCTTGTAGACGGCGGATTGACCAATTACGCTTATAAATAAGAAAGGGCAGCACACTTGGGCTGCCCTTCTTATTAAGTACAATCCCAGTGAGCGGAGTACTTATGCTGATACGGAAACTGCACTTCCGTTTCCTCGGCACCCTGCCAAAGCTGGTGCAGCGCGGTTCGGGTCTGCGTGCGGTGCTGGCCCCAGTGCCGCTCACGAGAGGATCGGCTGGGCTGGTAGAGTTGGTACGAGAAGCTGCTGTAAAGCCGGCTGCGGCCGTGCTGCCGGGCCGTCCAGGCCCAGCGCTTTTTGGGTTGTTTCATCTGAGTTGTAGGTTGGTACCTACAGCTCGTGACAAGTGGTGCGGTGGCGTTTCATGGGTGAAAGCAGAAGCCTTAGTTGACGGTTGGCGGGTACGGGCGCTTAGTGGTGATGAGCACCAGGCCATTGGCGGCGCGGGCACCACCAATAGCCGTGGCTGCTCCTCCCGTTAGTACTTTTACTTCCTTGATATACTTGGCTGGAATAGCATCCGGTGTAAAGGTTTCCGGCATTGGGCGGCCGTTCACCACGCACAATGGCTTGGTTGGAACAGGCAATTGAGCGCAAATAATTCGTGGGGGCTGCTGCTGGGCCGAGTCGCCTTTTGTCGGACGGGACTGGCTAAATGCTGGGGTGTGTGCCTGGGCTACGAGGCTGAAAAGCAGGATGCCGGCAGTCAGGAGTTGGGTAGGATGAGCCATTGGGGATAGAGGTAAACTGTATGGACTGAATTAAGCGGTAGGAAGCCTATTGGTGAGGCCTCTGCCTGCTCTGATGCCGCCGTAGAATAGAATCCACAACAGTACGGATAATATTTATTTTACAAGCGCAGGCTGTCCGCATTCGGGTTGCCCGTCGTAGCTTACACGGCCTTTACCTTACGCCCGCATGCCTTACTCCCTGTTCCTCTTCGATTACGACGGCACACTGTGCGACACCCGCCAGGCTATTCTTCACGGCTTTGAGCGCACCTTCGAGCATTACCAGGTGCCGCAGCCGGCTCCCGAAACGGTATACTCAATGATAGGTCGGGGCTTGGTGCTGGGCCAGATGCTGCATGAACTGCGGCCGGAGCTCTCGGCTGCGGAGCTGGAAGAATGGGTCATTACCTACCGCCGGATTTACGCCCGGGAGGCCGAGCCGCTGGTCACGCCCTTTCCCGGAGCCTACGATTTATTTGCCCAGCTCACGGCCCGGGGCGTGCTGATCGGGGTGCTCAGCAACAAGGGCGCGGCGGTGCTGGAAGCTTCCCTGGCTCAGCAGGGGCTGCTGCCCTTCGTGGCCCTGGTTATCGGCGACGGGACCATGCCGGAAAAGCAGCTGGCCAAAAAGCCCGACCCCATGGTGTTTCACGAGGTGGTGCTGCCCCGCTTCCCCGAAGTGCCCACCGACCGGATTCTGATGGTGGGCGACACCACCGCCGATTTGCAGTTTGCCCGCAACAGCCGCATTGATTCCTGCTGGGTCACCTTCGGCTTTGGCGACGACGACCAGTGCCGGGCCCTGCACCCCACGCACACCGTGAGCCACCTGCTCGAAATTCCGGCCCTGCGCCGCATCCGGGCCTAATCGGCAGCTTTATACGTTTTCCCAGTTCAGCACCGCCCCGGCGCGGTGCTGAACCGCATTGTCGCGGTCTGGCATCGCAGTATTGCGGCTCGGAGTCGCAATGTCGCGGCTCGGAGCCGCGAAGTCCCGATGAGGAGTCGCAGTGAGGCCAGGGACAGAGAAGTGGTGAAATGCATTTCGCCGATTAGGCGGCGCAGGCGGCAGACCGAAATCTATTTCGGGGGCAGGGCCTCCCAGGGGCTGGAAACGGGGTTTGGCAAGCTGGCACCGGGTTTGGAAAAAGGAGGATAGCACTAGTCCTTCACCCTAACCGCTTGTCAGTCATGCACAATATTGATCGGACCCTCCAGGAGCTGGAGTCGAGCGCCACAACCGGCGAGTACGAGAATAGCTTCGAATTTGAAACCCAAGGCGAGTACGGCCAGGAAATGGGGCAGGAGTTCGGGCACGAGTTCAGCCAGGAGTTCAATCAGGAATTCAGCGGCGAAGCCAGCCAGCAGGAAAACCAAGAGCTGGAAATGGCTTACCAGCTGCTCGAAGTCAGCAATGAGCAGGAGCTCAATCAGTTTCTAGGCGACCTGGTGAGCAAGGCCGCCAGCGCCGTCAAGGGTGCCGCCTCGAGCTTCGTGGCCTCGCCCGTGGGCAAGAGCGTGGGCAACTACCTCGTGGACGTGGGCCGCAACACCCTGCCTCAGCTCGGCGCCCAGTACGGCGGCCAGGCCGGCGGAGCATTGGGCAGCCGGGCCGGTGCGGCCCTGGGCGGGCGGCTCGGGCCCCTGGGCGCCAAAGCCGGGGGCTGGCTCGGCAATCAGGCCGGGCAGGCGGCAGGCCGGGCCGTGGGCGGCTGGGCCGGCACCCAAGCCGGCAACTGGCTGGCCAATAACGCCCAGCGCGTCTTCAACCTCGAATTTGAAGGCCTGAACCCCGAAAGTCAGGAGCTGGAAATTGCCCGGGCCTACGTGCGCTTCGCCTCCGACGTGAGCCGCCGCGCCGCCCGCCTGGCCCGCCAGAACCCCCGCCTGACCCCGGCCCAGCTCGGCCGCCAGGTGCTGGGCGTCTCGGTGCCCCAGCTGGCCCCGGGCCTGACCGAAGGCATAGCTCCCGCCGCCCCCAGCTCGCCCGGCTACGGCAGTAATAGCAATGGCAATGGCAATGGCTCGGCCCAGCCCAACCGCGGTACCTGGGTCCGCCGCGGCCGCACCCTGGTGCTCTACGACGTCTGAGCGGCGGTGCAGTAGTGAAAAGTGAAGTTGTGAATAGCAGTGCGGCCCGCGCCATCAGACTATCCGGCTTCCATTTCACCACTTCCAGATTCACCATTTCACAAATTCACCATCTCACCCCTTCACCTTTCGAACCATGTATAACAACGAGTTTTCACAGGAATTTGAGCAAGCCCTCGGCCAGGAGCAGGAGTACGGCAGCTCGCAGGAAACCTTTGAGTTCAACCCCGAATTCATGGGCGAAACCAGCGGCGAGTCGTACGAAATGAGCGGGGAGCTGCACGAAACCCAGGAGCTGGAATTGGCCCACGAGCTGCTCGAAGTCAGCAATGAGCATGAGCTGAACATGTTCCTGGGCAAGCTGATTAAAGGCGCCGGCCGGGCCATCGGCAACTTCGCCAACTCGCCCATTGGGCGCAGCATCGGCGGGGCCCTGAAGTCGGTGGCCAAGGTCGCTATTCCGCTGGCCGGCAAGGCCCTGGGTACCTTCGTAGGCGGCCCGGTGGGCGGCATGATCGGGGGCAAGCTGGGCTCGATGGCCAGCAACCTCTTTGAGCTGGAGCTCGAAGGCCTCAGTCCCGAGGACCGGGAGTTTGAAACGGCCCGGGCCTACGTGCGCTTTGCCAATGCCGCCGTGCGCCGCGGGGCCACCCTGCAGCGGCAGCGCCCCGGCGTACCAGCTCCGGCGCTGGCCCGCACGGCCCTGAGCCAGGCCGCCCGCCAGTACGCCCCGGGTTTGCTGCGCAACCGGACTCAACCCACCCGCGGTGCCAACGGCCGCTTTATCAGCCCCAATGGCGGCAGCAGCCGGCGCGGCCCCGGCCGGCCTTACGGCGTGCCCTTTGCCCAAACCGGCTACGCCGGCACCGGCGGCGGCAACCTGAACGTGAACGGCAGCTTTGCCCAGACGCAGCCGGGCCCCGACGGCCCAGGCGGTGGCGACGACGACAGCTTCAACTTCGACCCCTCGGGCTTTGGGCAGGATGCCAGCGGCGGCGCCGACCAGGACTACGCCCCCATGCCCACCGGGCGCGCCACCCGCGGCACCTGGATGCGCCGGGGCCGGACGCTCGTTATTCAGCTCTGAGCTATGCGCCGCGCCGCCGATACGCAGTTTCTGGTGAACGAGGCCCTGGCGCTGTTCAGCCGCCTCCAGACGGTGCGCTCCTTCACGCTCAACATGCCTATGGTGCTGGCGGCGGCCGTGTCGGCCCCGGCCCAAACGGCCATCAACGCCCACCTGGCCCGCATAGCCTTCGATTTGCGCCGCCGCCTCAAGGAATTTATCCGCTGGATACGGGCCGAGGAAAGCCAAAACCTGACTACGGCCCAGGCCCAGGCCAAATTCGTGCTGCTCAAGCTGCGCTTCAACAACCTGCTCGACCAGGTCGACATTTTTGCCGACGTGCTCAGCCAGCGCGGGGAGCACGGCACGGGCACCTGGCTGGCGGGGCTGGACGTGCTGGCCGAGGACGCGCTGTGTTTGCCGGGGCACTACTACGACCCGCCGCCCTTGATCTGCTTTGTGGAGCGGGGGCACGGGGCGGCCATTCGGCGGGCCCGCACCCGCCTGCCCGGCGGCGACGACAACCCGGTGGGCGTCATTCAGATTCCGCGGGAGCGAATGGTGGGCAGCGGCATTGCCTCGTCGCTCATTCACGAGGTGGGCCACCAGGGCTCCGAGCTGCTGGAGCTGACGACCTCCCTGCGGGCCGAGCTGGACAAGGAAGCCGCCAAGGGCGGGCCCGAGCAAATCGGGTGGCTCTTGCTCAACCGCTGGCTCAACGAAGTTCTGTCCGACTTCTGGGCCCTGGGCCACTTGGGCATCGGGGCCACCTACGGGCTGATGAGCGTGGTGAGTTTGCCCAGCTACTTCGTTTTCCGCATCGGTACCGACGGGCCCCACCCGTTTCCCTGGATTCGGGTGCGCCTGAGCCTGGCCCTGGGCGAGGCCCTCTACCCGCACCCGCAGTGGGCTGCCCTGACCCGGCAGTGGGGCGACCTGTACCCAACCGCCGGGCTGACGGCCAGCAAACAGCGCCTCATTGAGCTGCTGGTGAGCCTGCTGCCGCGCTTTGCCCAGCTCGTGCTCAACCACCGCTCCAAAGCGTTGCGCAAGCAGCGCCTGGCCGACTTGTTTCCCGTGGCCGAGCGCCAGCCCGCCCAGCTGCAGGCCCTGTTTCGGCAGTGGCAGCAGCAGCCTGAGCTGCGCGAGGCGGCGGCCCCGTCCCTAGTGTTTGCCGTCATCGGGCAGGCCCGGGCCGATGGGGTGCTCACCGCGCCCCAGGAATACCAGCTGCTGACCCGGCAGCTCACCCGCTGGGCCCTGAACCGGGCCCGCACCTACGGGCAGCCCCCGGCCCCGCGTCTGGGGGCGCCTACTTCTCACTCTTTAACTTCCTAGAATCCATGAACCGCGAACTAAGCCTCGACGCTTCCCATGTTTCGCTCGGCGACAACTCAGTGCTGACGCTGGAGCTGAGTGCCGAAAGCCCAGGCGGCACCGTGCAATCGGCCCTGAATGCCCAGGGCGGCACTATTCTGCTCACTTTCGATAACCTGACCACCGACCACGACCCGGTAAAATTTCACTTTGTCTACTCCATCGAAGCCGACAACCGCCTGAAAATTCGGCTGCGGGACGGGGACAGTCCCCTGGGAGGAAGCTTGTTTGACCGGATCAAGCTCAAGAGCGACTCGGTTTCGCTGCACAACAAGCAGGCCGTCGACATTATCTGGAGCCTCAACGAGTGGGACGAAGCCGGCACCTACCTCGTGAAAGGCGACGTGGACGGGGAGAAGCAGGACTTCGGGCCCGTGAAGCTGGTGGTAATGGACGGCGAGGCCGACCGGCCGGTGCGCGTAAGCCTGGGTGAAGCCAAGCGGGAGGAAACCAACGACCAGCCCCTGTGGAGCCTGATCCGGCACCGCACCGTCGACTTTAACCGCTACCGGGCCTTTATCGACAGCGTGCTCTGCGCCCACAACACGGACCAGGCCAAACGGGACAAGCTCTCGGGCGCCACCAGTGGCCGCCTGTTTGTGCCCTTCAACCGCCTGGCTTCCTACTCCATGCTCAAGGCGGCCACCGAGCTGTATCTGATGCAGGAAACGGGGTTGGCCCCCGAGCCCAAGCAGGAGGGCAGCGGCAACCTGAACGTGCTGCCCCGCCGCCACGACTCGTCCGAGTCGCGCCGGTTGGGAGGTAGCACGTTTAGCCCCAGCGAGCTGCGCGAGGAATACCTGGAGCAGCTCGAAAACGAGGAAGGCAAAGTGCTGCCTTACTTTAAGCTGATCCGGGAAAAGCTCGCTGAAGTGCCCCTCAAGGACACGGCCGACCTGGGCCCGCTGGGCGCCGACGTGTGCTACGGTATTCTCAAGTCCAAGCTCCAGGCCCCGCCGTTGATGGAGCTGATCTGGTCGTACTGGCACGAGGAAGGCGGGCTGGTGCAAACCATGAACGCCATCAGCCTGCGCTTCCAGAACGTGCGCCAGGGCGGCCCTGGTCAGGACCCGCTGGCCAACCTGAACCTGGACCCCTTGCGCCCCTTGAATAACCTGTTCTGGGGCTATATCGAGGACGAGCGGTTCCGGCTGAGCATGAACCGCCGCAACCTGGAGTACCGCTACGAGTACGGCTTCGGGCTCATTGGGCGCGGCATTCAGGACATTCCGGTGGCTGAGTCGCGGGCCTTTTTCCTGCGCGGCTTCCACAGCCTGCTGCGGGCCGCCACCGAGTTTTACCAGCAGGCCAACTTCACCACCGTCATTCCCGACGGCTTCCCGATTCTGAACCACCTGCGGGAGGTGCACCTAACCCTGGCCGAGGGCGCCCACAACCAGTACGGCGACCTGCCCTGGACGGCCCGCTCCGAAATGCTGGTGCAGCAGTGGCTGCTGGCCCGGCCCGAGGTGCGCGAGTTCTTGGGGGGCCGCATCATGGTGCCCTACACCGAGGCCTGGATGGACCGCGTCGACAACATGAAGCAGCTCCAGGGCTGGAACCCGGCCAACATCAGCCACTTCCACGACCTGGGCGCGTTTGGCGAGCAGCTCTTGCTGAGCATCCGCTACGGCTCCTGGAACAGTCCCGGCGTGGGCGCTACCAATGCCGCCAACTGGGCCTACTACTGGCGGGAGGAAATTCAGCGCTACATCCACGCCTACAAGGCCGTAACCGGGGTAGACCTGGCTTCCGACATCGTGGATGCCCGCCTGAACACGGCCGACAACGAGGAGCGCTACCTGCAGCCGGCCCAGCTCATTGAGCGGCAAACGGCCATGCAGCACCAGCAGCTGCGCCGCCGCGGGCAGTTGGCCCCGGCCCGCGTCAATGCCCTGGCCCCCAACCTGCCCCAGGGCGTGGCCGTGCCCCGGCGCAACGTCCTGCCCGGGTAAGGTGTCCGCCGCGCGGGCCGGCTGCCGCCTGGTAGTCGGCCCGCGCGACGGGCTTGTCGTTGTGGGGCCCATGGTTGACTTTACTTCTGCGCTGTACTTAGGTCCGCCGCGGCTGCAGCTGCCCGCTGGCTTGCCCCTGACCACGGGCCGGCCGGCGGCGTTGCAGGAACCCGACTGGCACCGGCGGGTGGCCGGGGAAGTGGCGCGGCGGCAGGGCCTGGAAACCGGCCTGCTGGCGCCCTCAACGCTGCATCTGTTCTGGGACGTGCTGACGCTGCTGCCCCGCTCGGGCGTGGTTTTTATTGATAAAACCATGTACCCGGTGGGGCAGTGGGGTGCGGCCCGGGCCGTGCTGCGGGGCTTGCCCGTCGTGCCATTTTCGGCGGCCAACCTGCCCGCCCTGGCCCGGCAGCTGCACACCTACCGAGCGCAGGGCCGCACGCCCTGGCTGCTCACCGACGGCTGGCGACTCAATGGTGCAGGTCCGGCCCCGCTGGCCCGCTACTTGCAGCTGCTTTCTCCCGATTCGGCCTCCGCGCTGCTCGTTGATGACACCCAGGCCTTCGGGGTGTTGGGGGCCCGGCCCTCGGTCCGGCAGCCGCTGGGGCAGGGTGGGGGCGGCACGTTGCCTTATCTGGGCGTGCGGCACCCCCAGGTTCTGACCATTACTTCCCTGGCCAAAGGGCTGGGTGTGCCCGTGGCCGTGCTGGCCGGCTCCCGGGCGTGGCTGCGTCACTACGAGCAGTGCAGCACCGTGCGGGTGCACACCAGTCCGGTGTCGGGCTGGCACGCGGCGGCCGCGGCCCAGGTGCTGCAGCACGACGCTCGCCACGGTGAAGCGGCCCGGCACCAGCTGACCCGGCATATCGGGCAGTTTCGGCAGGACCTGCAGGCCGCCGGGCTGCGGCTGCGGGGCGGGTGGTTTCCGGTGCAAAAGCTGGTGCTGCCCCGGGCCTCGGCCAGCCTGGGCCTCTACCAGCTGCTGCGCGAAGAAGGTTTTCAGGCCCTGCTGCTGGCTGATGCGGCCCGGCCTACTGTGCCTCAGGTGGCCTTCTGCCTGCGCGCCGACCACCGCCCCGCCGACCTGCGCCGCCTGACCGGGCTGCTGGCCGCTCAGGCCCGGCGCCCCGATTGGTTTTCTGTTTCTCACCGCTCTACGCTGCTGTTGCCATGAACCTTGATATGCCGCTTGCCCCCGGTGCCAACCGCCACCTAGTGGGCCGTTTTGCCGGTGTAAGTCCCGACCACGCCACCATCTATACCCGGGGCGGGGCCACCCTGCGCGTCCCACTGCGGCCGGCTCCGGAAGCCAGCCGCGGGTGCGCCGGCCACCCCGAAACCCAGCTGCTGCGCTGGCTGCAGCGCCGGGCCGCGGCCGAGCCGGGCTTTCCGGTGCGGGTGCGCAGCGTGCTGCTCGTCGTGGGGCCGGCGGGAGGCTGCGCGCCCTGCCGGCAGGGGCTGCAACGGTTCCTGAACCGGTTTTTCCGCGGGGCCACTCTGCGGCTCGTACGCTCCAACCCGCACGCGCCGGGGTGTAGCTGCGGCTGCGGCCATTGCCAGGGTGCTGCGGCCCCGGCGCCCCGCACGGTGCTCGACGAGCTGCTGGGCGAAATCCTGACCGAGCGGGAGTGGGAGCAGGAGCAGCGGGAGCTGGAGGAAGAGTACCGCCGCTTCAACCAGAAGTTCAGGCGCACTATGGCCCAGCAAATTCACTCCGACCCCAAGCACCCGCTGCAGTTCCTGGTCAAGGATGGCAAGGGGGCAAGCCCGCTTGGCGCACGGCCAAAGACCGGCGCGTGGATGCCGGCCACGTGACGCCCGTCATGACGCTGGCGGCCAAGGGCCACACCAAAGAGCACCTGGCCATTCAGGACCGCAGCCTCAACCGTTCCGACGGGGCCAAGATGGGCATCACTGGTAAGGGCACCAAAATCGAGGTCATCAATATCAAAGGCGTACCCGTGGACGTGGAAACGGCCCGCAAGTGGGTCGAGCAGGGGCAGTTATCGGCTTACTACGTCACCAACCGCTACATCCAGGACCACAAGGCCAAGGGCTGGACGGCCGATGGGGAGCTGTTCTTTGCCGTGGGGTTGAACAAGGACCTGGTGTCCGAAACCGGGTTCTAACGCCCGGGCTGTTTCCTCTCCCATTGGGCCTGCGCCATGAATGCCGCTTTCCTGTCTGATCTGCAAGAGCTGGTACGGTTTCCCAGCGTCAGCACCGACCCGCGCTGCGCCGACGCCGTGCGGGCCTGCGCCGCCTGGCTGGCCCGCCACCTGCGCGGCCTTGGCCTCGACGGCGTGCAGGTGTATTCTACGCCCGGCCACCCCATTGTTTACGCCGAAAAGCTGGTGAGTTCCCGGCTGCCCACGCTGCTCATCTACGGCCACTACGACGTGCAGCCCGCCGCCCCGAAGCCGCCTGGACCGTGCCGCCCTTCGCCGGGCTGATTCGCGGCAACCAGCTGTTCGGCCGCGGGGCTTCCGACGACAAAGGGCAGTTTTTTATCCACTTAAAAGCCCTGGAGCTGCTGCTCAACTCGGGCCGGCCGCTGCCGCTGAACGTGAAAATCCTGCTGGAAGGCGAGGAGGAAATCGGCAGCCCCAATCTGGCCGCATTCGTGCGGGCTCACCGCCGGCAGCTGCGCGCCGACTGGGCCCTGCTCTCGGATACCAACCTGCTGTCGGCCACCCGGCCCGCCCTGACCTACGGGTTGCGCGGCTCCCTGGCCGTCGAGCTGACCGTGACGGGGCCCCGTGCGGAACTGCACTCGGGTATTTTCGGCGGCGCGGTGCTCAATCCCCTGCAAGCCCTGTGCACGCTGCTGGCCGCTTTGCACGACGAAGCCGGGCGGGTGGCCATTCCCGGCTTTTACGATTCGGTACACCCGGCTTCGACGGCCGAGCGGGCCTACCTGCGGCACCACGGCCCCGCGGATGCCCAGCTGCGGCGCGAGGCCCAGGTGGCGCAGGGCTGGGGTGAGCCGGGCTACTCCCTGTATGAGCGCACGGTGCTGCGGCCTTCGCTGAGCATCACCGGTCTGACGGGCGGCTACCAGGGTTCCGGTGTGCAGTCCATCGTGCCGGCCCGGGCCTCGGCTAAGCTTAGCTTCCGGCTGGCCCCGGGCCAGAACCCGCACCAGGTGGAGCAGCAGCTGCGGGCGTTTCTGCGCCGGCTAACCCCGCCCCAGGTGCAGGTGACGGTAGCGGCCCAGCTGCATGCTCCGCCCTACACGGTGCCGCCCCGGCTGCCGGTGATGCAGGCCGCGGCCCAGGCCTACGCCCACGGCTTCGGGCGCCGGCCGGTGCTCCAACGCTCGGGCGGGACCATTCCCGTCGTCAGCCTCTTCGAGCAGCACCTGGGCATCCCGACGGTGCTCATGGGCTTTGGCCTGCCCGACGACCACAAGCACGGCCCCGACGAGTTTCTGTATTTGCCCAACTTCTGGCGCGGCATCCGCACCAGCCTGTTTTTGCTGCGCCGTCTGGGCCAGCTCACTTCTACTTCCGCCCCGCTATGCTCATCATCGACTGCCACTGCCACGCCGGCCAAGGCGACGGCCTGACCGGCCCCTGGGACACCGACGCGCCCCTGGCGCCCTACCTGGCCTGGGCCGACGAGGCCGGAATTCAGCGCACGGTGCTCTTCGCCGCTTTTCACTCCGACTATGCCGTGGCCAACGCCGAGGTAGCCCGGTTGGTGCGGCAGCAGCCCGAGCGGTTTTACGGCTTTGCCTTCGTGCACGCCCAGCGCGACCGGGGCCGCATCCGGGAGCTGGTGGGCACGGCCGTGCAACAGTACGGTTTCTGCGGTATCAAGTGCCACCGCTTCGACGCCCGCATCAGCCGCGAAATCTGCGACGTGGCCCGGGCTTTCCGCCTGCCGGTGCTCTACGACGTGGTGGGCGAAATTGCGGTAGTAGAGCTGCTGGGCGAGCAGTACCCCGACGTGAATTTCATCATCCCGCACCTGGGCTCCTTCTCCGACGACTGGCGGGCCCAGGCTGGCCTTATCGACCACCTCGTGCGCTTTCCCAACATCTACACCGACACCAGCGGGGTGCGGCGCTTCGACATTCTGCAGCGGGCCGTGCACCGGGCCGGGGCCCACAAGTTCCTGTTTGGCTCCGATGGTCCCTGGCTGCACCCGGGCGTGGAGCTGGCCAAAATCAAGGCCCTGCACCTGAGCCGGGAAGAAGCCCAGCAAGTAGTGGCCGGCAACCTGCTGGGCCTGCTCAGCACCGTGCAGGCCCAGCCGAACGCCGCGGCCCTGCGCCGGATTGCGGTGCCGGCGGCCGAGCTCAGCCAGGAGTGGCGCGACCCGTGGCTGGTGCGGCCCTAAAGGCGCCTGCAGCTGGTATCTTCAGCCATCTTGAGGAGAATGAAAAGCCATTCCGGCCCAGGCGGCCAGCTGGATTCAGCGGGACCAGGTCTTTACTACGCTGGTGGTAGAGAGCCTGGCCCCGGTGGTGGGTGACTTGACTGGGGTAGGCGGGAAGGAGCTTTATGTAGCGGCCCTCCGCGCCCGTTTGCCCGATAAGGTGGGCCGGGCCCGCCTACTGGCCCAGGCGGTTTCGCTCGGCGGCGTTGCCCGTGGTTTCGACGCGCTTGCTCTTCAGGTCGGTCTTGCCCAGGTTGTAGGTAAATGAGAGGCGCACCCGACGGGTATCGTTGTAATTGATGCTGGTGTTGACGACCGGCACCACGTTGGAGCTAACCTGGAAATTAAGCTGGTAGAACAGGTCGAGGACGTCGAGCTTGAGGGAGGCTTTCTTGTCCCAGAAGCTCTTTTTGGCCGAGAGCATCACGTACGAGTAGGAGTCGTAATCCGTCAGGCCGTTGAAGGAAGGCGAGTTGTAGAGGGCGTAGAGGCGGGTGCTCCAGCCGTGGCCCAGGTTGAAGGTGTTGTCGGAGCTGAGGGTGAAGTAGGTTTTGCTTTTGCGCAGGACCGCAGCGTTGTCGAGCGGGTTAGGGAAGCTCAGTTCCCGGTGGTAGAGGTTGCCGGTGTTGGTCATGCTCCACCACTTGGCCGGCGAGTAAGGAGCCGTCAGGGTGAGGCTGGTCAGGTGCTGCCGCGCCACGTTCTGCTGGGTATATACCAGCCGCTGCTGGGGCTGGTCGTAGGTGTAGACCGACGAAATGGCGTTGGGCGTAATCGTATGGCTGAGCTGCAGGCCGTAGCCCTTGTAGAGGTGGTTCCAACTCAGGCTGTGGGCGTATTCGGGCCGCAGGGCGGCGTTGCCCTTGGTCGAAGTGTACGTGTCGAGCAGCCGCTCGTAGGGAATCAGGCTTTCGTAGGCCGGGCGGTGAATGTTCTCCGCGTAGGCCAAAGACGTCGAGTAGCTGTCCGACACCTGGTAGTCGGCCCGCAGATTCGGGAACAGGTTCACGTAGCTTGAGTCGGGGCCGGCGCCCACCCGGTAGCGGGTCAGTTCGCCGCGCAGGCCGGCTTGCAGACTGAGCTTGCCCACGGTCTGGTTCAGGTTGAGGTAGGCGGCTCCGATGTGCTCCTGGTAGCCCGTCAGGTTGGTAGTGCCGGCCGGCCATTCGCCGTTCTGCAGGGTCTGAATCAGCTGCCGGCTTTCGTTGCGGGTGGCGGTGTACTTCAGGCCCGTCTCCAGGCGGGTGCAGGCGTTCCAGATCTTGGCGTAATCCAGCACGCCGGTGTAGATGCGGTAGGTGGCCGGAATGTCGTTGCGGAAGCTGCTGCGCGTTTCGAGCGAGTCTGAAGGCACCTGCAGGTACTGGCCGAAGGTTTGCTGCTGGGTGCTGCTGAAGCGGGCGTAGTTGCCGCTCACCAGCAGGCTGGAGCCCAGGCTGTCGAGCTGGTGCTTGGCAAAAAGCGTGTAGTTCACAAAAGTCTGGCTCAGGTACACCTCGTCCTCCACGCGGTTGCGGGTCAGGCCGGCCCGCTCCGTCACGGTGGCCCGGGTCCAGCCCGCGCCGGTCAGGCTGCCCTGGGTCAGGTCGAAGTCGAAGCCGATGGTAGTTTTGGGGGTGAAGTGGTAGTTGAGGCTGGTGCTGAAGCTGTTGTCGCGCAGGGTTTTGTCCAGGTCGTTTTGCTGCTCCAGGCTGGCCACGGGCATAAAGCCCTGGTAAAGCGTGCGGCGGTAGCTGCCCCGCTCGAAGCCACCCTTGCTGGCCAGGCTGGCGTTGGTCACGAAGTCGAGCTTGGGGGAGCTCAGGCGCAGGCCGCCGTTGAGGCCGCTGCCGCGGCGCTGGCCCTGGCTGAGATTGCCGCCCAGGTTGGCGTTCCAGCCCAGCGTTTTGCTGCGCTTGGTATAGATTTCAATAACCCCGCCCGAGGCGTCGGCGTCGTACTTGGCCGAAGGGTTGCTGATCAGCTCGATACGGTCAATTTGGTCACCGGGGATACTGGCCAGCACCGCTTCCAGGTTAGCTCCGGGCAGGCGCTTGCCATTGAGGTAAATCAGCACGTTGGCTTTGCCCCGGAAGGTAAGTTTGCCTTCCAGCAGCTGCACCGAGGGCGCCATGCCCAGAATGCTGTAGGCGTCGTTGCCGGCGCCCAACAGGCTTTCCCCCACGTTCATCACCACCCGGTCGGGTTTCTGCAGCAGCAGCTGGCGCTGGGCCGTCACGGTTACCTCCCCCAGCTGCTGGGTAGCGGGCTGCAGGCCGATGGTGCCCAGGCTGACCGTTGCCGGGCCGGCGGCCAGCACCACCGGCTGGGTGTGGGTGGCGTAGCCCAGCATCAGCACCTGCAGCTGGTAGTTGCCGGCCTGACTGGCCTTCAGCACAAAATTGCCCTGAGCATCGGCCAGGGCCGAGGTAACGATGGTAGCTGGTTCGCCGGCGGTTTTGAGCACCACCGTCGAAAAGCTCAGGGCTTCCTGGGTGCGCAGGTCGATGGCCCGGCCGGTGAGCGTGGTCTGGGCGCGGGCGGCCGTGGCGGTGAGCAGCACCACTAGCAGGAGCAGGGCGCGGCGCAGGCTAGTTGTAACGGGGGCGGCGGTAGGGGCGAAGTAACGCATATTCCGGGGCTGGTTGGGGTAGTGAAGTATCTGACCCAAAGGAACTGCGGTGGCCCTGCGGCCGGAAGTTTATTCGACCAAGCAACGGGCCCACACCACCAAAGTGCGAAGTCGTCCGCCCTTTTAGCTGCCCGCGGCCCACCAAACTACTGGCGCCACCCACCACATGACCAAAGTCCGAACGTCTGCCCTGCCCCCGGTAGCGGCGCCCCGCAAGGCCACCGGGCCTACAGGCCAAAAGCCGGACCGGAATAGGCTCCGGTCCGGCTGGGTAGCGTAGGAATGAAAAGGGTAAAAATCGGGCTAGCTATACAGAAGCTGGCTACTGCACCGGGTTGGCCGTGGTTTCGGGGATGATGACAAAAAAGTCGTAGCCCTGGATGATGCGTTCCAGCGTGGTGCTGCTTACTTGCAGCTTGCGGCTATTCAGGGCGCGGCGCAGGGGGCGCAGGTCGACCACGCTCCAGGCCTGCGGGCCGGTCTGGTCCAGGAACAACTTGTAGGTGCTGGTGGGGTCGGCCTGGTAGGACTGGGTGTTTTTGCTGGCATCCTCGGGATTGAAGCCGGCGGTGGTAGTGCCCTGCTTGCCCAGCACGATGATGTGCAGGCTTTTCTGGGTTTGCATGTCGGCCAGGTTGACTACCAGGTTGCCCACGTCGTAGACGCCGGAGCGGCTCAGGCCCCGGCCGCTGTGCTCGGCGCCAAACTTGAGCAGCATCTTGGGCAGGGGCTCGGTGCCGGTGGGCTGGTAGGCGCGCAGCTGGCGGAGCAGGTTGTGCTTCATCAGGCCGATACGCTCCAGGTGGCTGGCCGCGTTGGTGGCCGGCTTAACGTTGTTCTGGTAAATCCGGGCGCTGGTCACGTAGCCCTGCACCAGGGCCTGCACCTGGGCGCTTTCCTTGCGCGTCAGGCTTACCAGGCTATCCAGGCTGGCCGCCGACTGCTGCAGCATGGTCAGTTGCTCGCCCTGGCTGCCCATCACCGCCCGGTCGTGGGCCTGGATGGCGGCGGCGCGGCGTAGCAGGTAGGTTTTGGCGGCTTTACCGGTGCTCAGCTCCGCCAGGCGGGAGTAGAAGCGGCCCGCGGCAAACATGTTATTCTGGTCGATGCCCATAATCTGCACGTTCTGGGCGCGCAGCTGCCGGGCCAGGGCCGCTTCCTCGGTCCAGCTGAAAAACGACAGGGCAAAGGGATGCTGCTGCTGAAAGGCCCGGTGGGTGGCGGGCTGGTCGATGACGCGGGTCAGGTCCTGGGCTTCGGTGGGGCTGATTTCGGCGGCAAATACCTTGGGCTGCAGGACCTGGGCCAGGGCGGCGGTAAACTGCGGAATCTGGGCCGTGCCGTGAGCCTCGCCCACGGCTACAAACTGACTTTGGGCCACTTCCTGCCGGAGCTTGTCCCAGCCGGTGCCCGCAAACTGCCGACCGGTTTGCAGCATGGGCAGTTGGTTTTTCTGAATCAGGCGGGTCAGGGTGCTGTCCTGGGCCAGGGCGGCAGCGGAGGTCAGCAGGGTGGCAGAGGCAGTCAGGGCGAAGGTGCGCAGCCAGGAGCAGGAGAGGAGCATGGGGCAGTTTCTTTAGTTGGGGGTTGAATCTGGGTCAAAGAAATTGCGCAGCTTTAAGGCCTGGAATTCTATTCGACCAACGTATGGCCCCACACCACCAAAGCACGAAGTGGTCTGCCTTTTTTCATGACTGAGCTGCTCCACCGCCTGGCCCGGCGCGGGCAGCAGCTCAGCCCCCGCGCCAGTGCCCTCCTGCTCCAGCTGCTGCTGTGGGGGTTGCTCACCGGCTTCTACATTCTGTGGAACAGCCGCCCCAACTACCATTTCGCCGGTCCCATCTGGCCACTGATTCTGATGGAGCTCGGCTTTGCCGTCGTGCTCTTCAATAGCCTGGTGTATCTTATTATTCCGCGCTGGCTGCTGCAAGGCCGGGTGTGGCCGGCCCTGGCCGGGGCCCTGGCCCTGATGTATGGCTACCGCCTCTGGATGTACGCCGGCTCCCGCCTGGCCGAAACCTACGTGGCCCTCGACCCGGTTCTGCGCCGCACCCTGCACGGGTACTACGTCGAGAACCTGAGGACCAACCTGGTCAGCCCCATGGGCATGCTGGCCTCTTTCGCGGGCATGCTGGCCCCCATGCTTTTTCCGCTGATCATCAGCTTTCTGGCGTACGCCCTGGTGGTCGACCGGCGGCGCCTGGCCCTGGAACGCGACAATCTGCGACTCGAACGCAGCTACCTCAAGGCCCAGATCAATCCGCAGTTTTTGTTTAACACCCTGGGCAGCCTCAACGCCATGACCCAGGCCCGCGACGAGCGGGCCGGCGACGTCGTGCTGCACCTGGCTGACTTAATGCGCTACACGCTCTACGAAACCGAGGCCGAGCGGGTGCCCCTAAGCCGGGAGCTGGAGTTTCTCGACGATTACCTGGCCCTGGAGCGGCTGCGCAGTCCGGCTACTACCGTCATTGAGCACGAGGTGAGCGGCACGGCCACCACCGAGCTGATTGCGCCCCTGCTGCTGCACCCGTTTCTGGAGCGGCTCTTTGCCGGCCTGGAGGCGGCCCCGGCCGGGCCGGTAGCGTTTCGTAGCCAGCTCCGGGTGAGTTCCCATACCCTGACGCTGGACTTGCGGCGCACCGCCGAGCAACCCTGGCCCCAGCCCTACGCCACCGACGCGGCCCTGCTGGCGGCCCGGCGCCGCCTGGAGCTGCAGTACCCCGGGCAGCACACGCTGGAGCTTACCGAAACACCCCGGCAGGTGCACGTTCTGCTTACCATTCAGCTAGCTTAAGCCATGGAAACTGCTGCCCTGCAAAGGTCCCGCCGCCCGCTGTTGCCCCCGGCCCTTATGCGCTGGGCTACCCCCGTGTTCTGGTGGGGCCTGTTTATGCTCTATGAGTGGGTGGTTTTCAGCGGCTGGGAGGAAACGGCCATTGTCACCGGCGGCTTCGTAGTCAAGGATGTGGTGGCCACCATTCTGGCCTATTACTTCTTTTCCCTGGTCGTGCTGCCGCGCTTCGTGTTGCCCCGCCGCTGGCTGCTGATGGCCCTGGGGCTGCTGGGAGTTTACTACATCTGGGGCCTGACTTCCTTCGTGTATTACCTGCTGCTGGACCAGTATGGGCTGATTTCCAAAAACTCCTACGACTACATGCACCGCGTTATCGATTATGGCCTCTGGGGTGGCGTCTTCTCGTGGCGGGCCATTAGCATGGGCATCAGCGACTTTTCCGTCACGACCCTGCCCGCCGTCCTGATCCGGTTTGTGCAGTTTCTGCTGACCACCAGCAACCAGAGCCTGCGCCTGCAACGCGAAAATCTCAAGCTGGAAGTAAGTTTCCTCAAGGCCCAGGTCAACCCCCACTTTCTCTTCAACACCCTGAACAACATCTACACGATGGTCGTCAAGCAGGATGAGCGTGCCCCCACCATGGTGCAGCACCTCACCGGCCTGATGCACTATACCGTGTATGAGTCGGACGCGGAAAAGGTGCCGCTGCGCCGGGAAGTTGAGTTTCTGGAAGACTACCTGGAGCTGGAGCGCCTGCGCTACGGCCGCAAAGTCAGTATTGAGTACCATAAGGCCGGGCCGCTGGACCAGTTTCGGATTACCCCGCTGCTGTTCTTTCCCTTCGTGGAAAACGCCTTCAAGCACGGTGTGGATAGCAGCCTGGATGCCAGCTGGGTTACTATTTCCCTGGCCGTGCAGGGTGGGCAGCTGCATTTCGAGGTGAGCAACAGCCTAACGCCCACCGGCGCCAAGCGTGAATTTGGCGGGGTGGGGGTGGCCAACGTGCAAAAGCGCCTGGCCCTGCACTACCCGGCCCAGGAGTACGCGCTGCACCTCGGGCCCCAGCCCGACGGCCAAGCCTACCGCGTGGCCCTAGTGCTGCGCCTCGACCCGGTGTGACGAGCCCGGAGTTTTCTTCAGTCCAACAACCTGCTACAGCAATCCCCGCTTACCCCTTCGCCATGATTAATTGCCTCATTATCGACGACGAGCCCTTCGCCCGGGAGCTGCTGGAAGGCTACGTGGCCAAGTTTCCAGGCCTGCACCTGCTGGCCAGCTGCGAGCATGTCTTCGACGCGCTGGAAGTGCTCCAGCAGCAGAAAGTCGACCTGATTTTCTCCGATATCAACATGCCCCAGGTCAACGGCATCGAGTTTATCCGCTCCCTGCAGAATCCTCCCTACGTCATTTTCGTCACGGCCTACCCCAACTTCGCCCTCGAAGGCTTCGAGCTCGACGCGCTGGACTACATCGTCAAGCCCGTCTCGTTTCCGCGCTTTCTCAAGGCTGTGAACAAGGCCCAGCAGATCATCAACAGCCGCCCCTTGGCCGTGGCCCCACAGGAGCCCCAGTTTCTCTTCGTCAAGGAAGGTCACAGCCTGCAGCGGGTGCTCTTCGACGAAATCTACTACATCGAGGGCATGAAGGACTACATCAAAATCATCCTCAAAAACCGCGTCATCATCACGTATTTACGCATGAGCCGGGTGGAAGACCAACTGCCGGCCACCCGTTTCACCCGCATCCAGAAGTCCTACATCGTGCGCATGGACGCCATCCGGGCCATCAGCGGCAACGAGGCCGAGCTATATGATTTGCCCGAAAAGCTGCCCATCGGCAAGCAGCACAAGGAGGCGCTATTGGCCCGGTTCGGGTTGAGCTAGGCAGGGTAGAATGCCAGGTTCAACCCGTGACTGAAGTAAGAGCAGTGGTAATTTCGGGCTTCACTTGTAAAGCGGGGTTGAGGCCCAGCTTTCAACATAAAATAAGGGAACAACGCCCGTGGCGCTTGTATCAGCCTTAATTACTTTGCCAATAACTTTAAACTTGCGATTCGGGTCAAAATTGAATGAGGTCACGTCAATTAGGTCCAGGGGAAAGTGCCCGCAGACGTTTAGGTCCCGGTTGGAAGCGTTAGTTAAGCGGGCGGCTATAGCAGTCGGAATCGTAATATTTCCCTGCCGTATGTATAGGTCCAGGCATTCTGTGCACTCATGGTGTTCAACAACGAGCGTATCCATCTTCTGGGTGGACCTGTTGTTGAATTCTTGCGTGAGTTCTACTGCTGCCCTATAGCGGTGTCGGCAACCGGTGAAAAACAAGAAAAATAGCATCAATGATAAGTGCCGCACGCTTAGCTGACCTAAATAGTGGGTGGTTTTACGGTAGGGCTATTGCCGAAGCGTGCCAATTAACAAGTAGCGGCAATAGAGCGGCTTTAGAAGCAAGCAACGCATTGTTCTGCTGCCAAACGCATCCCAGGGAATGTCCTGATTCAAGCTGGTTGGGGCCAGTCACAACGGTGCTGCTCTACCCCGGCGCCCCCGCCACTTCCGGCTCGCCGCGCCGGTGCATCTGCAGGATTCGCTCGCTGCAGCCCAGGCGGTGGGCGGCCAGCTTCAGGTTGCCGTTTTCGTGGGTAATGGCCACTTTCTTGGCTATTTCGGTCACCTGGTCTTTGATTTCCTTCAGGCCCAGGCCCTGGTAGAGCAAGCCTTTCACGCCGGCTTCCAGGTCGCTGCCCTGTAGCGTGGGGCCCAGGCGGGCAAAGTCGGGCCAGTCGGAGCGCGGAATGTCGCCGATGGTAATGGGCCCCTCGCCCAGGTGCTTGTTGGCAATGCGGTTGATGAGCTGCTGTAGCTCGCGCACGTTGCCGGGGTAGTCGCGCAGGAGCAGGAAGTCGTACACTTGCCGGTCCACGGGCTGGTGCAGGCCGTGCTGTTGGCGGAAAAAGTGCTCGGCCAGCACCACAATGTCTTCTTTTCGCTCGCGCAGGGGTGGCAGCTGGCAGGTCCAGCCCGAAATGCGGTAGTACAAATCCTGCCGAAACGTGCCCTTGTGGACTTCGGCCAGCAGGTCGCGGTTGGTGGCACTAACCAAGCGGAAGTGGGCCTTGCGCCAGGTGTTGCTGCCCACGCGCTTGTAGGTGCCTTCCTGCAGAGCCCGCAGCAGCTCGGCCTGCAGGGGCAGGGGCAATTCGCCCAGCTCGTCCAGAAACAGCGTGCCTTCGTGGGCCAGGGCCAGGGCGCCGTCGCGGGTGCTGATGGCGTTGGTAAAGGCGCCTTTCTCGTGGCCAAACAGCTCCGAGCCCGACAAGCCCGGAATCAGGTTGGTGCAGTCGACCACCACACAGTCGCGCTTGGCGGGGCGGGGGTCGAGCTGGTGAATTTCCTGGGCCACGAGCTCCTTGCCGGTGCCACTCTCGCCCATGATCAGCACCTGGCAGTTGGATAAAGCCATGTCCACCACCTGCCGCAGGGTGTTCAGCCAGCAGCGGCTTTTGCCCACCATGCGCTGCTGCAGGTAGGCCACTTTCTCCTCCAGCAGCTGCCAGTACTGCAGGCGCGACACAATTATCTGCACCGGCTTCTCGACCTCAAACCAGGAAAAAACCTCCACCACGCCGCTGCGCAGCAGGGCCCAGGTGCTGGAGGTCGGCAGCAGGCTCACGGCCACGGCAATGATTTTGGTGTCGGCGTAGAGGGTGTAGGCTTCCAGGGTTTCCTGAATTTCCTCGAGCGAGGCCTGATGATCCAGAAAAATGATGCCTGCCCCCTCGGGCGTGTCGCCCAGGTGCACGGCCTGCAGCCCTACGCCGACCTGCTCCAGGGCTTCCAGGATGCGCAGCAGGCGGGAATTGTCGCGGGTGAAAGGCTTAAACCACACTCTGTATTCAGCCATGGCAAAGGAGAGTTGCGGGCGGCACGGGGCCCGGGTTAACCCCGGCGAAAGATGGCGCCGGGGGGCTTTGCAATAGGCGGCAAGCAGGCCTGCGGGTACGGGGCGGGGCTTGGCAGCTGCTACAAGCTGGCTCGCCACGGGCAGGGTGGGCGGTAGGGAATCGGGAGAGTGAAGATACGCATTTACCCCATAATATAGAATAACATATATATGTGGTAGGCCGGTTTTGTTCTCGCTCCAAACGGTAGCCCGCCAAGCAAACGGCCCCGGATTGCAGAATCCGGGGCCGTTTGCAAACAGTGGTAGAAGAGGGCTTAGGAGCCGCCGGCCCGGCGCTTCTCGTCTTCGGCTCCGCCGCTGCGGCGCTTAGCAGGAGCCAGCTTGTCGTTGCCGAAGCGGTAGGTAAAGGCCAGGGTAGCTACCCGGAAGTCGCCGCGCTGGTAGAAGCGCTCCACGTAGTTGTCGTAGCTGGAGGTGGCCCGGATGGCGCCGGTGTAAAAGGCGTCCGTCACGTTGAGCTTGAAGTTGGCTTTGCGCTCCCACAAGCTTTTCTGGATGCCGAACGCCACCTGCCCAAAGGGCCGGGTGTCGAAGAAGCCCGACA
This sequence comes from Hymenobacter cellulosivorans, assembly GCF_022919135.1. NCBI lineage: Bacteria > Pseudomonadati > Bacteroidota > Cytophagia > Cytophagales > Hymenobacteraceae > Hymenobacter > Hymenobacter cellulosivorans. Next base: position 4,001,977 of record NZ_CP095049.1, read on the forward strand.
GCTCCCGCGACTGGTAGTTGGCGTTCAAATCGGCGCTCCAGCCCTTGCCGAAGGTGAAGGTGCTGTTGCTGCTGAGCGAAAAGGCCGGTCGGGCGCTGTTGCGGCCCAGGGTGGTGCCCGCAATGCTGCCCACGTAGCGGTTGTAGTAGAATACCCCGTTGTTGTACACGTTCCACCACTTGGCCAGCTCCACCGGGGCCGTCAGCGTCAGGGCGTAGTAGTACTGGGTGCCCAGGTTCCGCGAGGTCGATACCACGATGCGGCTGCTGTCCGTTTCCGGCTGCACGGTGCCCACAATCGGGTTGGTGGTTTGGCTGTAGCTTACCCCCAGGCTGTATTTCTGCTTGTAGGTGTGGGTAAACTCTACATTATAGCTGGTCTGGGGCCGTAGCTCGGGGTTGCCCGAGCCGTAGGTGGTGGCGTCGATGTAGGAGCGGAAAGGGTTGAGCTGCCCGTAGCCCGGCCGGTCGATGCGCCGGCTCAGCGACACGGACGTTTCGTGCTTGTCGGTGAAGGTATGCTTGACGGCCGCGCTGGGAAAGAGCTGGAAGTAGTTGCGGCTGAAGTTGGCATCTTGCTGGGCATTGTCCGACTTGCCCACGCCCTTGGTGTGCTCCCCGCGTAAGCCCAGCTGCAGGGTCCAGGCGGGCAGGGTCTGGTTGTAGTTGATATAACCCGCATTGATGTTCTCGTCGTAGCGGAAGCGGTTCGACAGTTTCGGGTCGCGCACCAGATAGCTCAGGTTTACGGCGCCGGAAGTGGGGTCCACGAAGGGAATGGTAAACTCCACGTCGTTGTCGGAATGCACCCAGCTCACCTTGCCGCCCATATCGAGGCGGGCCTTTTTGGTCAGCGGGTGGGTGTAGTCGGCCTTGACACTCTGAATGGTGAGCTGGCCCTGCTGGTCGCCGTTGCGGCGGGTAAGGAGCTCAATGGGTTCCCGATCCTGGTAGGTGTCCAGAAACTGCCGGCGGCGGGTGTCGTAGCGGGCGTAGTCGGCGTCGGCCGTCAGCTCCCGGGTACCGGCCGAGTCCGGGAAGGTGTGCTTGAAGTTCAGGTTGCCAGCCACGTTGGGGAAAGTTGCCTCCCGGTTGTTGGTCGAGTTGTAGCCCCGCAAGGCGTTGCCGGCGGAGTCGGTGCGGGTGGTCAGGTTGCTGCCGCGCTGGGTGTTGCGGTTTTGCAGGCCGTTTACCGCCACGCCCAGCACCGTCCGTTCCGAGAGAGTGTAGTCCAGGCCGGCCTTCCAGGTGTGGGAAAGATTGTGGCCCGCCCCGTAGTTGTCCTGGTCGGTGCTGCCTTTGTACTCCCGGCCCTGGTCGGTAGGTCGGTAGAAGTCGCGGTGAATGGTCAGGGCGCCGTAGTTGCGGCGGTCGGCGAAGGTGTAGGAGCCGAAGGTGTTGGTTTTTTTGGTGCGGTGGTTCAGCGTCAGGCCCGAGGTGAAGCGGCCGAAGCGGCCGTGGCCGTAGCTGCTGCTGAGCGTGCCGTTGGTGCCCACGCGCTGATCCTTTTTAAGGTTGATAGCAATGATGCCCGCACTGCCCTGGGCCTCGTACTTGGCCGGCGGGTTGGTAATGAGCTCTATGCTTTTGAGCTGCTCGGCGGGCAACGCCCGCAGGTAGTCGGCCAGCTCGGCGCCCGTCATGGGCTGGCGCTTGCCGTCGATGAGGACCAGCACGCCCTGCCGCCCCCGCAGCCCGATGTTGTCGTTGCCGTCCAGGGTTACGCCCGGTGAGCGGCTGAGCACGTCCAGACTGGTATTGCCCGCGGCCAGCGTCGAGCCTTCCACATTCACGATGGTACGGTCGGCCTCGCGCTCAAACAGCGGCTTTTGGCCCACCACTTTCACTTCCTTCAGGGTCGTGGCGCCGCTGGCCGGCAAGGTCAGCACCGGCAGCGCTACGGTTTCGGCTCCGGCAGTAAAGGCTTTGCTCCAGGTGCGCACAAAACCCACCTGCGAGGCCGATACGAGGTAATTGCCGGCGGCAGTCTGCTCGAAGCGGAACGTGCCTTTCTCGTCGCTAAACTCCGATTTGACCACCGTCGAGTCGGTGGCGCGGTGCAGGGTCACGGTGGCGTAGTCGATGGGTGCGCCGCTGGCGGCCGTCAGCTGGCCGGTAATCAGGGTGCGGGTTTGGGCGTAAGTTGTAGTGCCGAACAGCAAACTACCGAGCAGCACGAGGAGGGAAGGCCGCAGGAGCCGTCCGGAGACAGATGGTTTCATGGAAAAAGGCAGGAGGGGTGAGGCTAACGCGCTGAGAATTCAGCCACAGGCCCCCATAAGGACCCAAGGCGTTAAGCAGGGAAACCAAGCACTGCAGCGTGGGCCGGCCGGACCCACCTTCTCCCGCCCGCGGCCGACCGACAGGAGAAAAGAGCAGTACGAATTATTTCGTATCAAACATACGAAGTGTTTCGTATATTCAAAAGACTTGATGAATATTTTCGTTTTCCCTCAGCCTGCCTTTACCATAAGCGGCTAGGCGGAGGGCGGGGTACAGTTCCGGTAAATCTGTTCCAGCAGCTGGTGCAGCACGGCCTTATCCGTATCGGAAAGGCCCTGTAGGGCAATACTGCGGTTGCTGAGCACGATGGGCTGCACCGCGTCGAGGATGCGCTGGCCTTCTTCGGTCACGCGCAGCTGGGTGCGGCGCCCGTCGTAGGGCAGGGCCTCGGCCGCCAGCAGGCCCCGCTCGGCCAGCAGGCGGATAATACGGGCCACGGACGCTTGGTCCTTAAAGACCCGGTCGCCGATTTCGGTTTGGGTTAGGTCGTCGGTTTCCAGAATCACGCGCAGCACCAGCCACTGGTCGATGGTAATGGCGATGCCGGCCCGGTCGATGTTGGCCTGAGCAAAACGCCGGTATTGCTTGATGGCCTTGTCGAGCGAGTAAAAGAGGACGGTAGAGAGCATGAGGGAAGATTCCAGCGGTAATAGATAGATGTATGATATATCATGAAGGTTGCCTCATGACAAAAAGATTTTTCTTGGAGCCTCGTAAAAGGAGAGCAGGAAGGCAGCCCCTCCACTGCGCATCAACTTTTCAGGGCGGCCAGCACCCGCTTAATCAGCTCGTTGGGGCTGCCGTTGTGCCAGCGCCACACGATGACCAGGTCGTGCTCGGGGTCGACCCAGATGGTGTTGGAGCCCGCGCCCAGAGCCGCGTAGCTCGTAGCCGGTGCGTCAGGCCAGGCCTTGCGCTGGGAGTTGAGCCACCAGAGGTAGCCGTAGTCGGGGCCGGGGCCGCCGGGCGTGGTGGCCTGCTGCACCCATGCGGCGGGCACCAGTTGCCGGTTTTGCCAGCGGCCCTGGCGCAGAAACAGGTAGCCGAAGCGGGCCTCGTCGCGGGCACTGATCCACAGGCCGCCGCCCCAGCGCGTGCCTCCGCTTACCGAGGCCATGGGTTTGCCGTCGATTTGGACCGTGGAATTGGCATAGTGCACCCACTGCCAGGAGTTGGAAGCACCGATGGGCTGCATGATTTCGGTGCGGAATACCTCGGGCAGCGGCCGGCGCCAGAGCTGCAGCAAGGACAGGGCAAAGCGGTTGATGCGCACGTCGTTGTACTCGTAGTAGGAGCCAGGCTCCTGCAACGCACGGGGTTTTCGCTCGCCTTTGCCGAAGGCTTCCTTGCCGATGAAATCCGCATTTTTGCCCCACATCGAGCCTTCCCACTCGCTGCTTTGGCGCACGTGGTGCTCCCAGGTTACCTTCTTATTGTGTTCCGAGTCGTAGCCCCCGTCGTGGATGGAGCTGGCTACCGGGGCGTGAATGTCTTTAATCAGGCCCTTTTCCAGGGTCAGGCCCAGAATAGTCGACAGCACGCTTTTGGCCACGCTGTAGGTTGGGTCGGCCCGTTCGGTGTCGCCCCATTCGGCCACGATGTAGCCGTGGCGCAAGATCAGGCCGTTGGTAGCGGCCCGGCTGGCGGGCAGGGGCCCCAGGGGCGTCCCGAAGATGTCGGCCTGAGTTGAAAAGTTGGGGGTCATCTGGGTGGTTTCCTGCTGCCGGGCCCAGGCCACGACTTCCTGCAGGCGGGCCGGGTCGAAGCCGGCCTGTTCGGGCTGCTGGCGTTGCCAGCGGTTGCCCGGGCCGGGGTAGTAAGTTGTTGGCTCTTGCGCGGTTGCGGTAGTGGGCTGGGGCGGGCGGGAGCAGGCCAGCGCGGGCAGCAGCAACAGCAGCAGGTAGGAGCGGAGCAGTTTCATAGTCGGAACGAAAGGCGGAGCACGGGCAGCCGGGTAAAGCTACAAAGCCTAAAGATGGGCCTTGCCGCCGCAGAATGCTAAACTTGCGTCCTGAAACCCTGTTGCTATGTCCGTGACTGAAATTACGATTCCGACGCTGGCGGCCCTGCCCCAGGCCGCGGCCCAGGTAGTGCCCTTGCTGACGGGCCACTCCATTCTGGTGTTTGAGGGCGAAATGGGAGCCGGTAAAACCACCTTTATCAAGGCTTTGTGCCGGGAGCTAGGCGTACCCGACGACGTGAGCAGCCCCACCTTTGCCCTGGTCAATGAGTACCGCGACGCCCACGACCAGCCGATTTACCATTTCGACTTTTACCGAATTGAGAAGCCTGAAGAGGCCGAAAACATTGGCGTGCTAGAGTACTTTGATTCTGGCTATCTTTGCCTGGTAGAGTGGCCAAGCCGCGTGGAGGCGCTTTTGCCCCCGAAGAGGCTGCTCGTCACGCTCACCGTTACCGGGCCCGAGTCGCGCCTGTTGCAACTCGAACCGCTGGCCGACTGAGCCGCTGAACCCTTACCTGCCCAATGCCCGAAGCAATACCCCCCGGATTTGAGTCGCTGGCCACGAGCCGCGCTTACTTCACCCAGGAATCCATGCTGGCCGTGGAAACGCGCAAGCGCAAGCTCTTTATCGGCTTGCCCCGGGAAACCTCCTTGCAGGAAAACCGCATCTGCCTGACGCCCGAAGCCGTGAAGCACCTCGTCAACGAGGGCCATGAGGTGGTGATGGAAAGTGGGGCCGGGGAACCCAGCAAGTACTCCGACCACGACTACTCCGAGGCCGGGGCCACCATTGCTTACTCCGCTAAGGAAGTATACGAGGCCGACATCATCCTGAAGGTGGCCCCGCCGACCCAGGAGGAAATTGAGTTTCTGAAGGCCAACCAGACCCTGATTTCGGCTTTGCAGTTTGGCTCCCTCACGGCCGAGTATATCACCGCCATTCTGCGCAAGAAGGTGAACGCCATTAGCTTCGAGCTGATTAAGGACCCTTCGGGGGCCCGGCCGGTGGTGCGGGCCATGAGCGAAATTGCGGGCTCCACCGTCATGCTGGTGGCGGCCGAGTACCTGGCCCGCTCCAACGAGGGCAAGGGCGTCATTCTGGGTGGTATTACCGGGGTGCCCCCGTCCCAGGTCGTGATTCTGGGGGCCGGCACCGTGGCCGAGTACGCCGCCCGCGCCGCTACCGGCCTGGGTGCCGAGGTGAAGGTCTTCGACAACCACCTCTATAAGCTGCGCCGCCTCAAGCAAAACCTGGGCACCATGCTCTATACCAGCACGCTTGACACCTTCGTGCTCAACCAGCAGATCCGCCGGGCCGACGTGGTGATTGGGGCGCTGAACGCCGAGGAAGGCCGGATTCCGTTTATGGTGCCCGAAAGCGTGGTGGCCAGCATGGCGCCGGGTTCGGTTATTATCGACGTGAGCATCGACCAGGGCGGCTGCTTCGAAACCTCGGAAATGACCAGCCACAGCAAGCCCGTGTTCCGCAAGTACGACGTGGTGCACTACTGCGTGCCCAACATTGCCTCCCGCGTGCCGCGCACGGCTACCAATGCCCTGAGCAACATCTTTACGCCCATCCTGCAGGAAATCAGCCAGCATGGGGGCATCAACGAGGTGTTGTTTACCAATGAGCATTTCCGCTCGGGCGTTTACGTCTACAAAGGCTCGTTGACCAATGCTTCCATTGCCAAGAAGTTCAACATGCGCTACAAGGAGCTGGGCCTGATGATAGCCGTGCGGAATTAGCCTGAACCACGGATTCGACGGATTTTACGAATTGGTCGGACTTTGCAGTCGGATTCAATTTTGGCAAAGCCTGCGCTGTGGTGCGGGCTTTTTGCTTTTTTAGCGGCTTCAACGTCATGTTTATGGATTCTGCTCTTACCTCTGTCCAGCTTACCGCCCGCCCCGTCCTCGATTTTCCTTCCGCTGAAGTCACCGAGGCCATGAACCGCTCTTTCGAGGAGTACTTCGTGCCCCTGGTGTTTACGCCCGAAACCTTCGAGCGGCGCTTCCGCTCCGAGCACCTCGATGCGCTGGCCAGCAAGGTCTGGTTTCGGGGCGAGGAGCTGGTGGGCCTGGTGCTCATTGCGCGCCGGGGCTACACGAGCCGGGTGGCGGCCATGGGCCTGGTTATCGAAGCCCGGGGCCAGCGTTACGGCCGACAGATGCTGCAAGCGGCCCTCGACGAAGCCCGGGCCCGCGGCGACCGGTCGGTACTTTTGGAAGTATTCGTGCCCAACGAACGGGCCCGCCGTCTTTACGAGCGGCTGGGCTTCCGCAATACCCGGGAGCTGTTTACTTTCCGGTGCGTGCCGCAACAGGTAAAAGCTGCTGCCCAACTCACGGAAGTCGACCCGCTGGCCGTGGCTCATCTGGTGCTGCGGGAAGGCGAAGAAAATTTGCCCTGGATGTTCTCGGCTGAGTCGTTGATGGCGGCTACGGCACCTACGCGGGCCTTTTCGCTGGATGATAAAGCCTTTGCGCTGCTGCGCCCCGAGGCCGAGCGGACCCTGGTGCAGACCATCCTTGTGCGCCGCGAGTACCGGCGGCAGGGCTGGGGCCGCCAGCTGCTACGGGCCGTAGAAGCCGCCTTCCCCGGGCCGCCGCTGACAATGCCGATGGTAACTCCGGGCCCTGGCTACGAATTTCTGCAAGCCGCCGGGTGGGAGCCGATGGAGTTGTCGTTGTATGAAATGGAGTGTACGCTAGGGTAGAAACGCATACTTGCGTCTCGCCGTTGAACGACAACCGTTGGTGTGGTACCGAACGATGAGATGCAAATGTGCGTCTCTACCCTAGCTTATTCGGTCAGCAGCAGCACTTTCCAGGCCTCCAGCAGCTTGCCTTCCTCCAGAAACTGCTTGCCTAGTAGCGTCAGTTGCTGCTTCAATTCCTGGGGCTGCTCCCGGTACTTGTTGAGCGTGTAGGCTACCAGCGGCTCCTGCCGGAAGGCGGCTACCTGCTCGGGCGTGGGTAAGGCTTCGCGCTCGATGTTGCCCAGGCGGCCCAGGTTGTTGCCGGTGAGCAGGTCGGAGGTGCGCAGGAACTCGGGGAGCTGGTCGTAGCCGATGCCCATGTTGCGGTTGGGCTTGGGCACTTCAAACAAACTGCTGCCCGCGGCCCGGCAGTACCAGTCGCCGCCGAGGCGGGCAATGGCGTCGAGCTTGAATGGGTCGATGCCGGTGCCCGAGGGCAGCACGATGTCCTCGCGGAAGTGGGCCAGCACCACCCGGCAGACGACCAGGTTGCCGGCCCCGTTGTTCTGGCCCAGCTCGATAACCTGCTCGACCACGCACTCAAAGGCGGCCGGGGCCTCGGCTACGCGCGGCGGCTTCACTTTCTGGCTCGGTACCTGGGTAAAGCCGGCCTTGACAAACTCATTAACGCCCTTCTCATACTCGGTGCTGGCTAACGACATCTGCTCGACCATGGCGTAGTCGCAGATGTGAATGACGACTTCGGGCACCTCGCGCACGTTTTGCAGGGTGTGCTTCTGGGAATTGTCGCGCACCCGGTTGGCGGGCGAAAACACCAGAATCGGCGGGTTGGAGCCAAAGCAGTTGAAGAAGCTGTAGGGGCTCAGGTTTACGCTGCCGTCGGCCGAGATGGTGCTGGCAAAGGCCACCGGCCGCGGGGCCACGGCGCCCACCAGAAACGGGTGCAGCTCACTGGGCTTGATAACGGCCGGATCGATGGTGCGGAACGAGGCGGTGGGAACAGAAGAGAGCATAGGTCAGGGCTGGGTTGAGCGGGCGAAGTTCAGGGATTATAGGCAAATAGTTGTCGGTAGAACGTCAGGCCAAGCAGCCGAGGAACCTCGCGGGCGGACGTTGCTATGTCGTTGTCGGGAAAAGCGCGTCTTGCTTCGGCGGCGCAGACACCAGATAGAGCATGACGTTCTTTTGCTATTCAGCAAGCCAATATTGGCAACTATGGATACTTTTACCGGCGCGCCACCTTCCTTACCACACCTGCTATGTTCGGAATAAACCATATCAAGTTCGATTCGATGACCTACGCCATTCACTATAAGAATGGCCGCATTGCGAAGGAGGGACGGGGCTTGTCGTTCTATTATTTCGGGCCCAACAGCTCCATTGTGGCCATTCCCATGGGCAGTAATGACCTGCCCTTCATCTTTAACGAAACCACCCACGACTACCAGACTGTCTCGATTCAGGGCCAGATAACCTACAAGGCCGGCAACCCCAAGCAGCTGGCCGAGGTGCTCGACTTCACCGTGGACAGCCGGGGCGTGTACAAGAAGAACGACCTGGAAAAGCTGCATCAGCGCATCGTGAACGAGGCCCAGACGGCCACGGCCACCTTCGTGCAGAGCCTGGGCCTGAAGGATGCCATGCGGGCGGCTAAGGCTATTGAGGTGAACATTGTGGAGGGGCTGGCTGCCTCCCGGGCCGTGGGGCTGCTGGGCATCGAGGTACTGGGCGTGAATATTCTGGCCGTGAAGGCCACCCCGGAAATGGGCCGGGCCCTGGAAACCGAGACCCGCGAAAAGCTCCAGCAGGAGGCTGATCAGGCCGTGTTTGAGCGCCGCAACTTTGCCGTGGAGCAGGAGCGCAAAATCAAGGAGAGCGAGCTGAACACCGAAATTGCGGTGGAGGAAAAGAACAAGCAGATTGCCGAGAAGCAAATCGAGGGCGAGATGCAGCGGGCCGCCAGCAACCGGCAGCTGCGCGAAATGCAGGTGCAGGCCGATATTGCTGTGGAAGAGCAGCGCAAGTTCCTGATTGAGCAGAACGCCGAAAACCAGCGCCGCGAGGCCGATACCCGCGGCTACGTGCTCGAAACCACCCTGCGGCCCTACAAGGACATGGACTGGAAGCTGCTGGTGGCCCTGAGCAACAACCCCGACCCTAAGTTCAACATTGCCCTGGCTTTCCGGGAGCTGGCCGAAAACGCCGCCAAAATCGGTACCCTCAACATCTCGCCCGACCTGCTCGACTCCCTGGTCAGTGACGCCTCCGACCAGCCCCGGCCCAATCCGCAACAGCCGCAGCCCAGACGATGAGCAGCGGCATCGACTACGCCATCCTGGTACGCAACAAAACCCGGCTGGAGCAGCTCATCGAGCGGTTTAATACCCAGGGGCAGGCCCGGTTCTACATCGAAAGCCTGGGTGGGGAATTTGCCGACTACGAGCAGGAGCACGACCAGTTCCAGGAGTCGTTTTCTTTGGTGCAGCGCCGGCTCTCGTCGGTGGTGAAGAACAAGGTGGTGGAGCGCGCCTTTTTGCCGTCTTTCCTGTTTAGTTCCAAGCATTTGGTGGTCGTGGTAGGGCAGGACGGGCTGGTGGCCAACACGGCCAAGTACGTCAACGGCATTCCCATTATTGCCGTCAACCCCGACCCGGAGCGCTACGACGGGGTGCTGCTGCCCTTCACGCCCGAGGATTTTCTGCGGGCCGTGGAGCGCGTGATGGCGGGGAAGCACAAGGTGCGGGAAGCCGCCCTGGCCGAGGCCCGCCTCAACGACGGCCAGCGCCTGCTGGCCTTCAACGACCTCTTTATCGGGGCCGCCTCCCACGTGTCGGCCCGCTACCGCATCGGCTACCTGGACGAGGAGGAAAGCCACTCTTCCTCGGGCGTTATCGTCTCGACCAAGTCGGGCTCCACGGGTTGGCTGAGCTCCATTTTCAACATGACGGCCGGCATGCGGCGGTACCTCGACCCGGATGAGGAGCCAGTGCCCCAGCCGGTATTAGCCGAAAATGAGCTGATGTTCGTGGTGCGGGAGGCCTTCCAGAGCAAGCGTACCCAGGCCGGTATCACAACCGGGATTCTGGGCGAATACGAGCCGCTGCTGCTTGAGTCCTTTATGCCCAGCAACGGGGTCATCTTCTCCGACGGGGTAGAAACCGACTTTCTGCAGTTCAACGCCGGCGCTATTGCCACCATCGGCGTGGCCCCGGAAAAGGCCCGGCTGGTGGTGAAGTAAGTTGCGTCTGAATCGTTGCGGACACCGTTTGTATGGCCGCTGGAGCCCGGTGAGTGCAGTCGTGCGTGCAACGATTCAGACGTGTATTCGCCTCTCTACATCATTCGTTGGAAAAATCCGCCGTCGTCTATGGTGCCTCTGAAACGCTCTTTACCCGCGCTGCTGCCGCTGCTCTGGTCGGCCTTCTATAGTACGGCCCGCCCCGTCGCGCCGGCCGATACGGTGCGTTTGCGCCAGCACCTGCTGGCCCTGACCAGCACGCCGGAGCCCCGCAACTACCAGCACCTGGCCAGCCTCAACCAAGCTGCAGGGTATATTCAACAACAGTGGCAACTGGCCGGGGCCCGCCTCAGTGAGCAGCCCTACGTGGTGCAGGGCAATACCTACCGCAACCTGATTGGCTCCTTCGGCCCGGAAACCGGCCCCCGCCTGATTATCGGGGCCCACTACGACGTGTGCGGGGAGCAGCCCGGGGCCGACGACAACGGTACCGGCGTAGCGGCCCTGCTAGAGCTGGCCCGCCTGCTGGGCCAGCAGCCCAGCTTGCCCTACCGCGTAGAGCTGGTGGCCTACACGCTGGAAGAGCCGCCCTTTTTTCGGACTAAACACATGGGCAGCTACGTGCACGCCAAGTTTCTGCACGATGCCGGGGTAAAAGTCAAAGGCATGGTGGCCCTGGAAATGCTGGGCTACTACGACGAGCGGAAACATACCCAGGATTACCCCTTCGGGCCGCTCAAATTGGTGTATGGCAGCCGGGGCAACTACGTGACGGTGGCCCAGAAATTCGGCAACGGGCGTTTCGGTCGGCAGTTTGCCCGCCGCTACAAAGCCCAGGCAGCCGTGCCCGTGAAGCGCTTCAAGGCCCCGGCCTGGCTGCCTGGCATCGACTTCTCGGACCACCTCAACTACTGGCAGTTCGACTACCCGGCCGTGCTGCTCACCGATACCGCCTTTTACCGCAACAAGCACTACCACGAACCCACCGACACCCTCAACCGGCTCGATATGCGCCGCCTGGGTTTGAGCGTGGAAGCCCTGCTGGCGGTGGTGTTGGGGCTGTAGTGCGGGTGGCCGGGCGGGGAGTTGCAGGGTATTCGGCGTAAAGAGTAGGGCAAGCTGCTACGGTATCTAAAGGACAGTGCCGGGCTGCGCACTTGTGCCTTGCTCAGGTAACTGCCCTACCCAGACCCAGCCCGTTTGCACGACCAAAAAGGTGCGACCTTGCCAGTGGTAATCGTAGTGGGGAAGGCGAAGCAGGTAGTGGGGCCAGCCGTTGGGATAGTCACAATCCTCGTGCAGTACTTGCCAGGAGTGCGTAGTCCAGGATAGTCGGTTGGCGCCCGGCAGCTGCTGGTACTCGGTGGGCAGGGAGGGAGCATTGTCTATTGGGTCTCCATGCCGGTTTTGATAGTCAGCCACACATTCCCTTATACCAACTGCCACTTGCGAACTGTGGGCAAACTCAGCCTCCACTAGCCACACGGCAGAGTATACAGGCTCGTTGAGCGCTGCCAGTTCAGGTTGCCAGGCAAAAAAGGTAGTCAGTAAGTGCTGGGCGGCTAGCTGCCGCACGATACGCGGTGGCTGCCGATGATGCCAGTGCCAAGGTGCCAGGCCCAGCTTTTCATACTGGTAATGCCATTTCTGCAGTCCAGGAAGCCAGAGCCAGCCGGGAGTCTTGCTGTCGTGCTGCAACCGGCGCAAATGGCGCTTGCCTCCCCGTCCTTTCTTTTTTATCACGAAGCTGGTGCCCTTGCGGTAAGGAATCATAGGTGCTAAATCTGTTATATTTTTGCTAATTACTTATAGCTTTTAGCTGTTTCCTGCGTATAGGCTGCTTATGAACCAGCCCGTCTGCCCCAAGTGCCAACACAAGGACGCCACCAAGAGCGGCATCATCGCGGGGCGGCAGCGCTACCGCTGCAAGAACTGCGGCTACCACTTCACGGTGGCCAAGATAGGCAGGGAAGTCAATACCTACTATGTGGTCAAGGCCCTGCAGCTCTACCTGGAGGGCGTGAGCTACCGGGAGATTGAGCGGCTGCTGGGCGTGAGCCACGTGAGCGTGATGAACTGGGTGAAAAAGTACGCTGTGCAGGCCCCGCGCCAAACCGAGACCCGGCCCTCGTCCCAGGTGCTGACGCTACCCGAGCTGCAAGCGTATTTTCAGCAGCCCGAGAACCTCGTGGGCGGGGGTACGGTCGTGACTGAAGCCGGCGACAAGTTCTTGCTGATGCGCTGGGAAGGGCCCGCCGGGAAAAAAAGCTAGGCCGGCAGGAGGGAACAGGAGCCCGGAACCGGATTTTTCGCTTTACTTGGGAAATGCCAGGCCTAGCAGGCTGAGGTTGAAAATCTTGTCCTTCCCGTGGTTATGGCCAGGTGCCGGCCCGCTCATCCCAACCCCTTCCCGCTTATGGAACTCGGCCTCGATACGCCCAGCCCTAACCTCAATGCCGCCGCCCCCGCCGACGCGCCGGTGGCCCACGACAACAACGCCGTTGAAACCGGCAAAATCTGGCAGGTGATTACCGCCTCCTCGGTGGGCACCGTCATCGAGTGGTACGACTTCTACATCTTCGGCTCGTTGGCGGCCATTATCGGGCCGGTACTGTTTGGCTCCCAGGGCAAGCCCGAGGAAACCCTGCTGGGCATGCTGGCCGTGTTCGGGGCCGGCTTCGTGGTGCGGCCGTTTGGGGCCTTGTTCTTCGGCCGAGTCGGCGACATGATCGGGCGCAAGTATACCTTCCTGCTCACCCTGCTCATCATGGGCGGCTCCACGGTCATCACGGGCCTGATTCCGAGTTACGACAAAATCGGGTTGGCCGCTCCCCTGATCGTGCTGGTGTTGCGCCTGTTGCAGGGCCTGGCCCTGGGCGGGGAGTACGGCGGGGCCGCTACCTACGTGGCCGAGCATGCCCCCGACAAGCGCCGGGGCTACTTCACCAGCTTTATCCAGATTACGGCCACCGGCGGGCTGATTTTGAGCATTCTAGTTATCGTCCTTACCCGCAAGCTCACCGGCGAGGCAGCCTTCAAGGACTGGGGCTGGCGGGTGCCGTTCCTGCTTTCCTCGCTGCTGGTGGTGGCCTCGTACTACATTCGGCTCAAGCTGCACGAGTCGCCGCTGTTTGCCAAAGCCAAGGCCGAGGGCAAGACCAGTACCAACCCTCTGCGCGACTCGTTCGTGAATCCGGTGAACCGCCGCTTGGTGCTCGTAGCGTTGTTTGGCGTCACGATGGGGCAGGGCGTGATTTTCTACACCAGCCAGTTTCAGGCCTACTCCTTTATGCAGAACACCCTGAAAATGGACCTCGTCGACGCCAGCATTGTGCTCGTCACGGCCATGCTGCTGGCTACCCCGCTGTTCGTGTACTTTGGCAGTCTCTCGGACCGTATCGGGCGTAAGCGCATCATCATGACCGGCATGCTCTGCGGGGCCTTGTTCACGGTACCGCTCTTTCACGGCATCCAAGCCTTTGCTGGTCCGCTCACGGAAGTAACGCCGGCCACCGTGGATGCCGCCGGTAAGGCCGTGCCCGCCGTGCTGAAGGCCCTGACCCCGAACCTGCCGGCCCTTATTGCCCTCACCTTCTGCCTGGTCTTGTTCGTGACGATGGTCTACGGGCCCATTGCGGCCTACCTCGTGGAGCTGTTTCCGACCAAAGTGCGCTACACCTCACTCTCGTTGCCCTACCACATCGGCAACGGGGTGTTTGGGGGCTTCGTGCCGCTGGTAGCTACCTGGATTTCGGTGTGGGCCGCCACCCAGCCGGCGGGCACGTTCTGGAAAGACCACAGCAGCCTCTCGGGCCTGCTCTATCCGGTCCTCATTGCCCTGATTTGCTTCGTGGTGGGCATGAAGTACATGAAAGACGTGCGCAACGTGCGGATTATGGATTAGCGTGCAGTCGTTGTTTTGTCTGTCATCCTAAACATAGCGAAGGACCTTTCTCCCTATTCTGATAAGCAGCATTCAACACATAAAAGTCCTTTACCAGCCGCTGGTAGAGGGCTTTTGCACGTTGGTATCAAGCGTAGTGGGAGGGAGGAGAACAAGGTTCTTCGCAGGCGGACGTCAGATGAGGGATGACAACCTAAACAACGGCAGCCCGCAAGGTTAGCCACGCCTTTGGCTCCCGGCTCAGGTTCAGAATGACGTTCTTAAAGTATCAGATGCATTGAAACGTCAGGCCCAAAACCCGCCGCCCGGCCGGGTAACCGCTTTATTCCAGGATTCTATGCATAAGCTGAGTTACGAAATACAGCCGCCGGCCGCAACGCTAGCACCCATCGTGGAAAGCTTCTGGCGGCTGCAAACCGGCGCCGTAGTCGATAAGCCGGTACTGCTCTTGCCCGATGGCCGCCTCGACGTGCTCTTTTCGTATTCCCGCACCGAGCCCCTGCACGTAATGCTTATGGGACTGGGCACCGAGGCCGAGCAAGTCACGCTGGCCGCCGAAACGGTGATGTGCGCCGTGAGTCTGCGGCTGCCGGCGGCCGAATACCTGCTTGGCACCCGCGTGGCCGATATCCTGAACAGTGCCCGGCCGCTGCCCTCCGATTTCTGGGGTATCACGGCGGCAGACCTGACCGACTTCCGGCAGTTTTACGCCAAACTCAACGCCACCCTGCCCACGCTGCTCAGCCCGGCCACGGACCTGCGGAAGCTGCGGCTGTTTGAGCAGATTTATGCTACCGATGGGGCTTCGCCGGTGCACCAGCTGGCGGCCGAGGCGGGTTGGAGCAGCCGGCAGATGAACCGCTACTTCCAGGAGTATTTTGGGTTGTCGCTGAAGTCCTACTGCGCCATTCTGCGGTTTCGGGCCTCGTTTCCGCAGCTCAAAGCGGGGCGGCTGTTTCCGGAGCAGGACTTCACCGATCAGGCGCATTTTATCCGGGAAGTGCGCAAGTTTGCCGGCGTCCGGCCCAAGGATCTGGCCCGCAACGCCGACGACCGATTTATACAATTTTCCGCTTGGCCCCAGGAATAGCTTTGCCTTCGTACCCATTTAACTTACGAAGACCATGCTCCTTACTGGTAAGAAAACCGCCATTATCGGCGCCGGCCCCGGTGGCCTGACCCTGGCCCGCCTGCTTCAGCAACACGGCGCCGACGTAACCATCTTTGAGCGCGACGCCGACCGCCACGCCCGCCAGCAGGGTGCCACGCTGGATTTGCACGACGAATCCGGCCTGCGGGCCCTGCGCGCGGCGGGCCTGCTCGACGCCTTCCGGGCCCACTACCGCCCCGGCGCCGACAAGCTCCGCCTCACCGACGCCCAGGCCACTATTCACTTCGACCAGCACCAGCAAACCAGCACCCCAGCTGACTTCGGGCACGAGCATTTTCGGCCCGAAATTGACCGGGGGCCGCTACGCGACTTGCTCATCGACTCGCTGCGGCCCGGCACCATCGTCTGGAACTGCCAGCTGCTGGGCCTGAAGCCCGCGGCCGACGGCTGGCAGCTGCAGTTCCGGGACGGACCCGCGGTGTACGCCGACCTGGTCGTGGGGGCTGATGGGGCCAACTCCAAGGTGCGGGCCCAAGTGACGCCGCTGCCGCCCTTTTTCACGGGCTTTACCATCGTGGAGGGCAACGTGTACGACGCGGCCCGGCAGGCCCCGGCCCTGTGGGAGCTGGTGCGGGGCGGGAAAGTGTTTGCCCTGGAGGGAGAGCAGTCCATCATCCTCAGCGCCAAGGGCGACGGTAGCCTGGCCTTCTACACCTGCCAGCCCAGCACCGAAAACTGGGTGCAGACCAGCGGCATCGACTTCCACGACTCGGCCCAGGTTGCGGCCTGGTTTGCTCGGGATTTTGCTGCCTGGAGCCCCGTGTGGCGGGAGCTGTTTGCGGCGGCCTACTTTGTGCCCCGGCCCCAGTATTGCATGCCCCTCGACCAGTACTGGGAAGCCCAGCCTACTATTACCCTGCTCGGCGACGCGGCCCACCTCATGCCGCCCTACGCCGGCGAAGGCGTGAACATGGCCATGCTCGACGCGCTGGAGCTGAGCGAGTGCCTGACCAAAACGGGCTTTAGCAGTGCCCGCGAGGCCATCAGCCACTACGAAATGACCATGCGCGCCCGCGCTGCCGAAGCCGCCGATATGTCCATCGTGTCGATGGAACGGCTGCACTCGGCCGGTGGCTTGGCCTGGATGCGCGAATTGGTCAGCAGCCCCGTAGGCTGAGGTTGGCTTAAATAGGGGAAAGGCCTGGCGAAAGGGGAGTGGGCGACGACGGCGCAGGCTCTTTTTTCGCCGGGGCTGGCTGGTGCACCAAAGCTGGTGGGAGGCGCACTCTGCTATTTGCCCAAAGCAAACTGCGACAATACGGGAGGGATGGGGCCCAACTTTTTCGTAAACTGCCGCTCAGACCTCCAAGCCCCGACCAAGACCCCGACTATGCCCCTCGAACACTCCCGCATCCGCACTTTCGAAGACTACCAGGATGCCTACCGTCGCAGCGTTGAAACCCCCGAGCAGTTCTGGGCCGACGTGGCCGAGCCCTTTACCTGGCGCCGCAAGTGGACCTCGGTCCTCAAAGCCGATATGGTCGACGGCCACAATGAATGGTACGGCGGCGCCAAGCTCAACATCACCGAAAACTGCCTGGACCGCCACTTAGCCACCCGCGGCAACAAGCTGGCCCTGATCTGGGAGCCCAACGACCCCAAGACCCGGCAGATTCGCTACACCTACCGGGAGCTGCACCAGCAGGTGTGCCAGTTTGCCAACGTGCTGCTCAACAACGGCGTGGAAAAAGGCGACCGGGTGTGCCTCTACATGCCCATGATTCCGCAGTTGGCCATTGCCGTGCTGGCCTGCGCCCGGATTGGGGCCGTGCACTCGGTCATCTTCGCCGGCTTCAGCAGCACCGCCATTGCCGACCGGGTCAACGACGCCCAGGCCTCGGTGGTGCTGACTTCCGACGGCCTGAACCGCGGCCCCAAGCAGATTCCGGTGAAGCGCGTCGTGGATGAGGCCCTGGAAAGCTGCCCTTCGGTGCGCCGCGTCATTGTAGTGGAGCACCTGGGCTGGCCCGTGCACATGCAGGAAGGCCGCGACGTGTGGTACCACGAAGAAGCCCAGGAAGCAGCCAAAACCTGCCCGGCCGAGGAAATAGACGCCGAGGATATGCTCTTCATCCTCTATACCTCGGGCAGCACCGGCAAGCCCAAGGGCGTGGTGCACACCACGGCCGGCTACATGGTCTGGGCCGACTACACCTTCCGCAACGTGTTCCAGGTCGAGGAAAACGACATCTATTGGTGCACCGCCGACATTGGCTGGGTCACGGGTCACTCGTATCTGCTCTACGGCCCCCTGCTCAACGGGGCTACCACGCTCATGTTCGAAGGCGTGCCGACCTACCCCGATGCCGGCCGCTTCTGGGAGGTGATTGACAAGCACGGCGTTACGGTATTTTACACCGCGCCCACGGCCATTCGCAGTCTAATGGCCACGCCCCTCGACAACGTGCTCAGCTACTCGCTCGACTCGCTGCGCATTCTGGGCTCGGTGGGAGAGCCGATAAATGAGGAAGCCTGGCACTGGTACCACACCCACGTGGGCAAGGAGCGCTGCCCGGTCATTGATACCTGGTGGCAAACAGAAACCGGCGGCATCATGATTTCAGCCCTGGCCGGGGTGTCGCCTACCAAGCCGGCCCACGCGGGCCAGCCCCTGCCGGGCGTGCAGCCGGTGCTGCTGAATCAGGAAGGCCAGGAGCTGGAAGGCAACGACCAGGAAGGCTACCTGGCCATCAAGCGGCCCTGGCCGGGCATCATCCGTACCACCTACGGCGACCATGAGCGGGCCAAGCAAACCTACTTCGGGCCGTATCCGGGCTACTATTTCACCGGCGACGGAGCCCGGCGCGACGAAAACGGCCTCTACCGCATCATCGGCCGCGTGGACGACGTCATCAACGTGAGTGGGCACCGCTTCGGCACGGCCGAAATCGAAAATGCCATCAACGAAAACGACAACGTAGTAGAAAGCGCCGTAGTCGGCTACCCCCATGACGTGAAGGGCCAGGGCATCTACGCCTTTGTCATCTGCCGCGACGGAGCCTGTGCCAATGATGCCGACAAGCCCCGGGTGGAAGCCAGCATCATTGAGACCGTGGTGGCCCAGATCGGCAAGATTGCCAAGCCCGACAAGATTCAGATGGTATCAGGCCTGCCCAAAACCCGCTCGGGCAAGATCATGCGCCGCATCCTGCGCAAAGTGGCCGAGGGCGAAACCAGCAACATCGGCGACGTGACGACCCTGCTCGACCCGGCCGTAGTGGAGGAAATTATCAACGGCCGCAAGTAATTCTTCGTTAAGCAAAAGCCCGGCTGGTACGCCTACCAGCCGGGCTTTTTGTCTCCGCTTATTTCTGCCAGACTGCAACTGGCCGCGTATCTTAGAGGATTGCTGCTTCGGCGGCAGTTACTTTTACATGGATATCTACCTGATTCGACATACGAGCGTGGAAACGGCGCCGGGCATCTGCTACGGGCAGACCGACGTGGGCCTTAGCCCGCGCTACGAGCACGAAAAAGCGCGGCTGTGTCGGGTGCTGGCCGCTGGGCTGGGCGCGGGAATGGTGCGGGCCTACGCCAGCCCACTGTCGCGCTGCCGCCGGCTGGCTGAAGATGTGGTGGAAGGTCCTATCTGCCTGGATGAGCGCCTGAAGGAATACCACTTCGGCCGCTGGGAAATGCAGGCCTGGGCCGAGCTGCCCAGCCACGAGCTGGAGCCCTGGAAAGCCGATTTCGTGACCCAGCGTGCTCCTGAGGGCGAAACCTTTACCGAGGTGCAGCAGCGGGCCGTAGCCTTCCTCACCGACGTGCTAACGCAACCTGCCGAGCCCGATGCCGACGTGCTGGTTTTTGCCCACGCTGCCCTCATTCGGACCTTGCTCTGTCACTGCCTGGGTCTGCCGCTGGCCAACGCGTTTCGCTTAAATATTGACTACGGCTCCGTAACCAAAATACGTTACCAGAGCGGCCAGTTCCTGCTCGACTACGTGAACCGGTAGCACTGATTTTAACCAAAAAAGCCCGCCCGGAGCAGTTCCGAGCGGGCTTTTTAGTAAGTGAGAGGCTAACAGTGACTAGTAGCGGCGCTGGTTGTCGCGGCGCCGGAAGCCTTTGTTCTTGCTGCCTGAGTTGAGCCAGATGATCGTGCCGGCCGTAACGGCCGCAATGGTGGCCATCTTGGTGACAAAGGCCGAGCGGTTGTGTTTCCACTCCACGTCGTAGCCTTTCTCGGCCCAGATGTTAGGCACCTTGCCATGCACCAAATCATCCAGGATGCCTTCCACTACCTGCACGCGGTCGGCCACAATCAGGGGCAGCCAGTGGCGGTAACGGTTTTCGCTGTACTTGAAAGCCAGCCGGCGAATGGCCCCGCTCAGCCCCATGGGCGGTACGGTGGTGCCATATACAGCCGTTATGTTGGGGCGCTCAATGGAGCGCAGCTTCTCTACGTCCACCGGCTGCAACGTGTCGGGCCGGTGTTTGGGGTCCGGGTCCTGAGTCACGTTCATGCGGGCCCGCATGGGGTAGGTCGGGTCGTTCTTCGGGTCCGCATCCACACCCCAGCCGGGAATCTGCTTCGGGTCGATGGGGGTATTTACTACGTTCGGTTCCATGGTCGTTCGGCGTTTCAGATTGGCAGGTTAGGGAATCATCACCGGCTTGATGCAGTTGTCCAGCTTAGCGGAGAACATGCGGTAGCCGTCGGCCACTTCGGCCAGCGGAATGCGGTGCGTAATCAGCCCTTTGGGGTTGAGCGTGCCGTTCTGGATGTGTTCAATCAGGCGCGGCAGCAGGCGCTTCACCGAAGCCTGGTTGGCCCGGATAGTGAGGCCCTTGTTGAGCACGTTGCCAATCGGAATGAGGTTATCGGTAGGACCATATACACCCACAATCGATACCACGCCGCCTTTCTTCACGGAGTTGATGGCCCAGTGCACGGCCGTAGCCGAGCCGGCCTGCAGCAGCAGCTTGCGGCCCGTGATGGTCTGCATGGCGCTACCAGCAGCTTCGGCACCCACGGCGTCGATTACGACGTCGGCACCCATCCAGTCGGTAATTTTCTTAATGAACACGACCGGGTCACCAATTTCCTCGAAATTGTAAGCCTCGCAGTATGAGTAGTTGCGGGCAAACTCCAGACGGTAGTCTTGCTTGTCGATGATGATGACGCGGCCGGCCCCAAACAACCAGGCGCAACGGGCGGCCATGATGCCTACCGGACCCGCGCCGAATACTACTACCGTGTCATTGGGTTGGATACCAGCCATTTCAGCGGCCTGATACCCGGTCGGTACTACGTCGGTGAGCAGCACGGCATCATCCAAGTCCATGCCTTCGGGAATGATGGTGGGGCCTACGTTGGCGTAAGGCACGCGGGCATACTCGGCTTGGCCGCCATCATAGCCACCGGCCGTGTGGGAGTAGCCGAAAATACCACCGACAGCCGTAGCCTCAGTGTTAGATTCGTGGCAGTTGCCAAACATGCCTTGGCGGCAGAAGTGGCACTCACCGCAGGCAATGTTGAAGGGCACGATAACCCGGTCACCGGTTTTGAGCTTGGTTACTTCCGAGCCGATTTCTACCACTTCACCGATAAACTCGTGGCCAAAAGTGGAGCCTACGCGGGTGTCGGGTACGTTGCCGTTGTATAGGTGCAAATCGGAACCGCAGATGCAGGTGCGCAGCACCCGAACGATGGCATCCTGGGGATGCTTGATTTCCGGCATTGGTTTTTGCACGGCACGGACCCTTTTGGGGCCCCGATATTCCATTGCTAACATAGGAATCTTGGTTGGTTAGTGGTGGATGGAGTGAGGGCCGTATCGGAGCCACCGGGCAGGAACTACCGGCCCGAGGCTGCCAACGTCGACAACAGATAGTACTGACCTAGAATTATAGAGTTTAAAGTTTAAGTACAACTGTTAGTAAATACGTATTTATCCGTGGTGCATTTTGGGATAAATACTGAGTATGACCCCGTCTTTCAAGCGGCGCTGTCGATTTGGCTTTGCTTTCCCCAAACAGGTAGTTTGTGCCAGCCGCTACGTCCCAAAAGCTCGGCTATAACGGAAAACGGTCATTTACGCTACAAAGCTCATTTGCCAGTTGGCGCCGGGTCAACTCGTTTTTAGGTTTTGCTCTATGATTCATCCGCACACGGAACTGCGCTTTATCAGCCCCGAAATTGGCTATGGCGTGGTAGCCACCCGCTTTATTCCCAAGGGCACCATCTGCTGGATTTTCGACGCCTTCGACCAGGTTTTCACCCCCGCCCAGGTGCAGCAGCTCGGCCAGATTCACCGCGACATTCTCAACAAGTATAGCTACCGCGACGCCCGGGGCAACTTTGTGCTGTGCTGGGACAATTCCCGCTTCGTAAATCACTCGTTCAATTCCAGCTGGTTTCAACGCCATACAACTTCGAACTGGCCGTGCGCGATATTCACCCCGGCCAGGAGCTCACCGACGACTACGGCTACCTCAACGTCTGGGAGCCGTTTGATGCCTTGCCCGAGCCCGGCAGTTCCCGCACCCGCGTCTTGCCCGACGATTTGCTGCACTTTCACGCCGAGTGGGATGCCAAGCTGCTGGCCGCCTTCGAGCAGTTCAACCGCGTGGAGCAACCGCTGCTACCCTTGCTTGATACGCAGTACCAGAGTACGGTAGCAGCCGTGGCGGCGGGCCAACAGCCCATGGATTCCATCCTGAACTGCTACTACCGCGGTCTGGAAGTTTCGGTTATTTAGCGCCTATATAACAGTTAATTACGTAGCAAGTAAAAGTAGTCCTTTACCCCTTGTACGATGAATGAGCCCCAGCCCACCGGCAGCCAGATGCCCGCCCAGCCCACGCCGCCCGAAATAATGGAAGAATCAGTCTTTAGCCTGCTGCACGCCTTCGACCCCGCTACGGCCCTGCACGAGTTGGATTTGCTGGACGAACCCGACCAAACTCCGCTGGCCACAGCCGCTCCCAACGGGCAAAACGAATAAAAAGAGCCGTCAGAAGATTCCAGCGGCTCTTTTTATTCGGCAGTAAAGTATCGAGTGCGTTACAGCGGGTTGGCCGGTAGCACCGTGCCACGCACTTCCCCAAAGCCAATGCGGATTCCGTCCTTTTCGGCAAAGCCGCGCATGGTTACCATGTCGCCGTCCTGGATGAACTTACGCTCCGAGCCGTCGGTCAGGGTCAGGGGCTTGGTGCCCTTCCAGGCCAGCTCCAG
Organism: Hymenobacter cellulosivorans; assembly: GCF_022919135.1. Taxonomy (NCBI): domain Bacteria; kingdom Pseudomonadati; phylum Bacteroidota; class Cytophagia; order Cytophagales; family Hymenobacteraceae; genus Hymenobacter; species Hymenobacter cellulosivorans. The sequence goes on from NZ_CP095049.1 coordinate 4,024,438, forward strand.
CATCGAGCCGAATGAGTCGGGGGTGTGGCCGCTAATGGTGCCGCTGGCGTACAAGTCGCCGACTTGCAGGTTGCAGCCATTACTGGCTTGGTGGGTCAGCTGCTGAGCCATGCTCCAGTACATGTAGCGGAAATTTGAGCGGCACACGGTGGTTTCGGGCGCACCAGCGGGCTGAATGCCCACTTCCAGGTTAATATCGAAGTTGTGCTGGTCTACCTGGCGCAGGTAAAGCAGCGGCTCAGGTTCCTGCACCGGGCCGGGCGTGCGGAAGGGCTCCAGCGCGTCGAGCGTCACCACCCAGGGCGAAACGCTGCTGCCGAAGCTCTTGCCCAGAAACGGCCCCAACGGCACGTATTCCCAGCTCTGAATGTCGCGGGCACTCCAGTCGTTGAACAAGACCAGTCCGAAAATGTGCTCCTCGGCGTGCTGCAGCGGAATAGAATGCCCTAGCTCAGTGCTTTTGCCACACACGAAGGCCACTTCCAGCTCAAAGTCCAGCTGCTGCGAGGGTCCAAACGTGGGTGCCGTGGCATCGGGAGCTTTGCGCTGTCCATTGGGCCGGCGAATATCGGTGCCACTGACCACGATGCTGCTGGCCCGGCCGTGGTAACCAATCGGGATGTGGCGCCAGTTGGGCAGCAAAGCGTTGGCCGGGTCGCGGAACATGATGCCCACGTTGGTGGCGTGCTCAATGCTGGAGTAGAAATCGGTGTAGTTGTGGGGCTTCACCGGGCGCAGCATCTGCACCTCGCTCTGCCGCACGAGGCAGCTGCGCATGGCTTCCTCGTTGTCGCGCAGCTCGCCGTTGTCGTGGCGCAGCAGCTCCGACACGCGCAGGCGCACGGCCCGCCACACCGGCCGGCCCAGGGCAATAAACTGGTTCAGGGAGCGGCGGCGGAACACCTTGGGCTGGGTCGGAATATCGAGGTCCTGAAAAAAGCCGAACTGGCTCACGGCGTATAAATCCAGCACGTAGTCGCCGATGGCTACGCCCAGCCGCGGGCCGCGTTCTGGAGTTTCAAACACACCAAAGGGCAGGTTCTGAATGGGAAAGTCGCTGGTTGGGGCAATATCAATCCAGGAGTGCAGGGCCGGGTTATTCGGGTTGGGCATAGGAAAGGAATAGCGTAGGGTGATGGGCAAAGATAGGGTAGGGAGCTGAACGGCGCGGCTGTTAGGCGGAATCCGGGGAAGCGGCTACCTTGGGCCGTGGCTCCCTGACCAAGAGCAGTAGCAGTAGCCTACAGGGTACTTTTACATCTGAAGCAAGGCCAAATAACCTAGTAAGCATGTACAGCGAAGAGTTCTTAAAACAACTGGCTAAGGATAAGGTAATGGGGGAGTTTTTTCCATTTACTACCGGTAGTATTTCGGAAGTTGAAAATTATATCAAAGCAATTGTAGGCAGGATTAAAGATAATTATCAATTGCTCGTAGAGCCTGACTTTACCTATTATGGCAGTGGATTTGGCTCCTACATAACTATTAAAATTTCTAAAAAGGATGGGTCCGGCATAAAGACGGAGCAGTATAAAAACAGACTGACCCACTGGACAAAAGGAATTTTGATTTATGTTTCCAACCTGGTTCCTTATTGGTATTATGGAGCCTCTGAGTGGTCCGTGTCGGAAGAGAATGGGAAATATGTAGGTGGATCATCAGGGTTTATAAGATCCAAAAGTATCGACGAGGTTGATGCTGAATTATGGAGGGAAGAAATTGAGAAAGTAAAAGGTGTATTTGATATATACATGTACAGCCTGCTAACAAAGGAAGAGCTTGCACAACAAGTTGATTTTAATATTGGAATTAGGACCGTGCTTGCTGATAAGCCATATGAAGTTTTTGATTTTTTCTTTCATTGGTCAGATTAGTACATTTAAAACTGACAGCAGTGACAAGAAACGATGTTTAAAATATTTCAGGAATATAGCACCACTTAACAATACTTTGGTCTTTATTTAGCATAAAGAAATAATGCGCGGCGCTGTCGTGTCTCTTGATAATGCTGATTCGCACATAATGAATGTTTTCAATTTCTATTGAGTTGAATACTTCCATTCTTAATTTTTTATTGTTTGCTTTTTTGATGTTTTGATATACTTAATATGGGTAGGGATGGTAATAACCTTAGATTCGGCTTGGCCTTCATTTGATTGCAAACGACTGTTTATCTGATTGAAGCATGATTTACTGTAAAAGTAGGATTGAGTAAGGCTATTGTTTGTCTTACCCGAGAAATAGATCCATGCTTTAAGGTTGCTTTTTGCCAGTACACTATCTAAACAAAAAATGAAAGCCGCTTGCTCATAGCTACTCGTAGCCTGGGCTTTGATATCCTGCACCGTTAAACAATATAGAATAGCAATCAGGCAAAGGGCTTTATTCATTTGAATAGTGCCTACGACGGCTGAGAAGGGCGTAAGAACGTAATAAACAGAAAAGCCAGCTCCCCACAAGGAAGCTGGCTTTTCAACTTAATAAGCAAATCTAAAACTCCGGCGTGGGCACCGGAGCCGGCGACACGGGGTGGCCGGTTTGGCCGGCGGGCTGCTCGGCGAAGGGAGTACCGTTGATGGCCTCTACCCGGATGATTTCGGGTACGGCCTTTTTTACCGACTCTTCCACGCCGGCTTTGAGCGTCATCGGCGACATGGGGCAGGTGCCACAAGCACCCATCAGCTCCAGTTGGAGCACCAGCTCGTCGGTGATGTTCAGCACGCGTACGTTGCCGCCGTCGGCCGCCAGGTAGGGGCGAATCGTGTCCAGGGCCTGCTCGACGCGGGACAACAAAGGATGCTCTAAAACAGCGGTAGAATTCATGGGAAGTAAATTGACCCTGACGCCGGAATCAGGGGGTAGGCGGGTAAAGATACAGCTTTCGGCTGGCTCGGAAATAACACCGGGAAAGGCCACAAAGTTACCCAATACGGGAAAAGCAGGAAGTATAGTCGAGCTTAGGACTTCATTTCAACCACCTGCGTCCGGGGCGCCACGGCGTTACGAATGGACACCTGCCGGGCCAGTTCCTCAGCCAGTTGCTCAAACATAATGGCAGCCGGCGTACCGGGCTGGGTAATGGCGGGCGTGCCGTAGTCGCCGTTTTCACGGATGCTCTGCACCAGCGGCAGTTGACCCAGCAGGGGCACTTCGTGCTTGTCGGCTAGGGCCTTGCCGCCGCCTTCGCCGAAGATGTAGTAGCGGTTGTCGGGCAGCTCGGCGGGCGTAAACCAGGCCATGTTCTCCACGATGCCCAGCACGGGCACGTTGATCTGGGGCTGGCGGAACATTTGCAACCCCTTCTGGGCATCGGCCAGGGCCACTTTCTGGGGCGTGGTTACGATGAGGGCGCCGGTTACGGGCACCGTCTGCACCAGGGTAAGGTGAATGTCGGAGGTTCCGGGGGGCATGTCGAGCAGCAGGTAGTCCAGCTCGCCCCAATCCACTTCGGTGATGAACTGCTTCAGGGCCGAGGAAGCCATGGGGCCCCGCCACACGATGGCGCTATCGGAAGGCGCCAAAAAGCCGATGCTGATGAGCTTGACGCCGAACTTCTCGATGGGCTGAATCAGGTTGCGGCCGTCGGGGCCCTGGAATACGTGGGGGCGGGCATCTTCTACGCCAAACATGACGGGCATGCTGGGGCCGGAAATATCGGCGTCGACGAGGCCGACCTTGGCGCCGGTGCGAGCCAGGGCAATGGCCAGGTTGGCTGTGACGGTGCTTTTACCCACGCCACCTTTACCAGAGGCAATGGCAATGATGTTTTTGACGCCGTTAAGCACGGCCGAGTTGGCGGCCCGGGCGGTAGTGACGCGCGAGGTCAGGTTCACTTTCACGTCGGCGTCCTTGTCGACCATCGTATGGATGGCGCGCACGCAGGCGTTGTGAATCAGCTCCTTGAGCGGGCAGGCGGGCGTGGTCAGAATCACGGAAAACGACACCGTCTTGCCGTCGATATGCACGTCCTCAATCATGTTGAGGGTCACGAGGTCTTTGCCCAGATCGGGCTCTTCCACGTAGCTCAGGGCCTTGAGGACGTCTTCTTTGGTAATAGCCATAGGTCAGAAATGCAGAATGCAGGGTGCAAAGATAACCCACAAATGCGGGTGGAAGTTGCCAGGCTGGCTTTATAAAAAGGGAAGCAGATACAGTCCACTAAGAACGTCATGTCGACCAGCGAGAGACATGACGTTTTGCTGACGCATGCTGCCAAGTCAAAAAATAATTTCTGCTTTGCTGTAACCTTCCCCTCGCAGGGCGGTGTCCACAACCAAATAACCCACCACCTACCACCTCTACTCCGGTTGGACTCGCTGTCAGATAACGCGCTTATGCTCCGGGTCAAGGCCGGGGATGTGGACCGGATGGGTCTGCTCTTTGAGCGCTACCACCGCAAGCTGTATTCCTTTCTCTACCACATGCTGGGCCGCGCGGATACCAGCGAAGATTTGGTGCAGACCGTGTTTTACCGCATGCTCAAATACCGGCACACCTACACCGGCGAGGGCGAGTTCCGGACCTGGATGTACCACTTGGCCCGCAACGTACTGGCCGACCACATCAAGAAAAACCGCCACAGCACCCACCACGCCGACGTGCAGGACTTCGCCGAGAAAATCGGGGGGGCACCCGGGCCGACGAAGGGCTGCAGCGCGAGCAGGAAGTAGCTACCCTGCACAAGGCCCTGGGCCGGCTGAGCGCCGAAAACCGGGAGGTGCTCATCCTGAGCCGGTTTCAGGAGCTCAAGTACGAGGAAATAGCCCGGGTGATGAATACAACCGAAGGCGCGGTGAAAGTGCGGGTGCACCGGGCCCTGAACGAGTTGAAAACAATTTACCTGCGCATTGAAAACTGACGGGATGGACATGAATTGCCAGCAAGCTCAGCAACAGCTGATTGACTACTTACACTTGGAGCTCAACGCCACCGAACAGGCCCGCCTGGATGCCCACCTGGCCCAGTGCACGGATTGTCAGGAGGAGCTGCAGGCCGTGCGCCGGGTGTGGCAAACCCTGGGCGCCGAGCCCGAGCCCGCGCCGAGTGAAAACCTGCGCCCAGCCTTTTACTCGATGCTGGCTTCTTATAAAGAAGAAATGGAGTCGACGCCGCAAGCCAAGCTGGTGGGCTTCTGGGAAAAACTGCGGGCTCTGCTGGTGCCTGGTCCGGCCCTGCGCCTAGCCTACGGTCTGGGGTTGCTGGTGGTGGGCCTGGCGGCGGGCTACTGGCTCCGTAGCAGCCCGAAAGTTGCTCCGGCCTCGGTCGACCAGCAGCAACTGGCGGCCCTGACCAGCCAGGTGGAGCAGATGCGGCAGGTGATGCTGCTCTCGCTCATCGAAAACCCCTCGGCCACCGAGCGGCTGCGGGCCGTGAGCTACACCAAGGAACTGAGTGGGGCCAACGACAAGGTAATTGAAGCCCTGCTGAGCACGCTCAATCACGACGAAAACGTGAATGTGCGCTTGGCTACCCTCGAAGCCCTGGCCCAGCTGGCCCACGAGCCTAAGGTACGGATGGGCTTGGTACAAGCTCTCAAAAACCAGGATTCGCCCCTGGTGCAGAGCGCCCTGGCCGACGTGATGGTGCAGCTGCAGGAACGCCGCTCGGTGCAGCCCCTGCGCCGCCTGCTCCAGCAGCCCGACCTGAACGAGGCTGTCAAAAGCAAGATTGAAGAAAGCATCAAACACCTTTCCACTGGCCGGCCCGCTGCCGCGCCCTCAACGACCGAACCATCTCATGAAACTACTTATTCATCCCAGCCTAATAGCCCTGCTGGTCTTGCTGTCTAGCTGCCAGGCCCAGGCTCAGAAACGCGAATTCCGAGAGCAGGTCAGCCGCGAGTTCACCCTCACCGCCGACCCCGCCCGCAGCGTGCTGGCCGTGTACAACATTGACGGGCCGGTGCGCGTGCAGGGCACCAGCGGCAACAAAGTAGTAGTGGAAGTAACCCGCCTCATCCGGGCCGACAACGAGGCCGACCTGGAGCGGGGTAAAAAGGAGGCCGTACCGGGCTTTCTGCAGCGCAACGACAGTATCGTGGCCTACATGGCCGGCCCCTACGACTCCCGGCCCCGCCGCAACGGCCGCCATTTCAACCACGACGACATCGAGTACCACTACACGTTTGAGTACGTCATCAAAGTGCCCAGCCAGATGACGCTGAACGTGTCGACCATCAATAACGGGGCCGTCACGGTGCAGGACGTCAGCGGCCCGCTCAAGGCCCACAACATCAACGGGGCCGTGACGCTCAAGAACGTGCAGGGCACTACCGACGCGGCCACCATCAACGGCAACGTGGACGCGGCCTACGCCAGCAGCCCCACCGGCAGCTGCCGCTACAGCACCATCAACGGCGACATCACCGTGCAGTACCCGGCCGACGTGGCCGCCGACGTGCGCTTCAAAAGCATGCACGGCGAGCTGCTGACCGACTTCCCGAACGTGGAAAACCTGCCGGTGCAGGTAGTGCAAAACAAGGAAAGCAGCACCGGCGGCACCAGGTATAAACTCTCCAAAGGCACGGCCGTGCGGCTGGGTAAGGGCGGCAACGACTTCCGCTTCGAGACCCTCAACGGCGACGTGACCATCAAACGACGACCCTAATGAAAACCTTCTTCTGCCGGCTTCGGGCCGGCGTGCTTCTGCTCCTATTTCCTCTTTCCCTCACCGCTGCAGCCCAGGGCAAGGAGCAACTCGTGGTGCCCCTGAGCGCCCCCGGCAAGCCCGGCCTGCTGAGCGTAAAACTGGTCAATGGCTCCATCAGCGTGGTGGGCTACGGCGGCAAGGACGTCGTGGTGGACGTCAGCAGCCCCGGCCGCTCACGCGACGACGATGACGACCGGGACGAGGACGAAAAGGAAAGTGCCAAGGGCCTGCGGCGTATTTCTCCTAACCCCGGTTTCGACGTGACGGTGGAGGAAAAAGACAACAAGGTCTACGTCAAGACCAACTCCTGGCAACAGCCCATCCACATGACCGTCAAAGTGCCGCAGCGGTTTTCCCTGCAACTCAAAACCGTGAATGAGGGCGACATTGTGGTGGAAAACGTGAACGGGGAACTGGAGCTCAGCAACGTAAACGGAGCCATCGTTATGCGGCAGGTTTCGGGTTCGGCAGTAGCCAACACGGTCAATGGCCCTATCAAGGCCTTCTTCAAGACCGTAACGGCCGGCGCGCCCATGGCTTTTTCCACCGTCAACGGCGCCGTGGACGTGACGCTACCGCCCGCGGCCAAGGCTTCGCTGAAGCTCAAATCGGACCAGGGCGAGGTTTATAGCGACTTTGATCTGGCCCCCGACAAGGCTCCGACCAAGGTCAACCGCACCACCCAGGACGGCGTCTACCGCCTCAACATCGACAGCTGGACCTACGGCAAGCTCAATGGGGGCGGGGCCGAGATTATGATGAAGTCGTTGATGGGCAACATCTATTTGCGCAAGGCTAAGTAAGCTCCCCTGAAGTGGTTGCAATCTGCGAAGAGGCCTGCATTTTTATGTAACCTTCCACCCCGGGTTACCGCTATGGGAAAAAAGAAACCAGTGCTCTACCACGCTGCCGGGTTGCTGCAACACCCCCGAGGCGTCTTGGCGGTCCGCTTGTGAGTGGCGGGCTCCCGATACGGTAGAAACCGTCGGCCGCAGCTGGGCGAAAAAGCGGCTGACAACCCTAGGAAAGGCGGCCTCTGCACGAGCAGGGGCCGCCTTTCGCTGTTTTAAGCAGCCCACCGGCCCCGAATTCGCGCCCGGACCCCCAAACGAAATTCTAGCTTTCTGCCCTCCGAACCTCGTACCTTCGTACACCCGTTCCCGCGTCCTTGAAACCTGTTGCCCCGAGTACCCTTGGCCCGTATCCCGAAAGAAACCGTTGACCAGATCATTCACCACGCCGACATCGTCGAGGTGGTGGGTGACTTCGTAACCCTGAAGCGCAAGGGCCAGAATATGTGGGCCTGCTGCCCGTTTCACCACGAAAAGTCGCCTAGCTTCTCGGTGGCGCCGGCCAAAGGGCTTTACAAGTGCTTTGGCTGCGGCAAGGCCGGCGGGGTGGTGCAGTTCATCATGGACATCGAGGGCACCAGCTACGTGGAGGCCCTGAAGTACCTGGCCAAAAAGTACGGCATCGACATCCAGGAAGAGGAAAAGACGCCCGAGGAGCAGCTCGTCCAGAACGAGAAGGACTCTCAGTTCATCGTCTCCAACTGGGCCAAGGACCACTACCAGAAGCTGCTCCACGAGTCGGAAGAAGGGGAGAGTATCGGGCTGAGCTACCTGATGCAGCGCGGCCTGAACCAGACCACCATCAAAACCTTCGAGCTGGGCTACTCCCTCGACCAGTGGGACGATTTGCTCAAGGCCGCCCAGAAACAAGGCTTCGAGGCCAAGTACCTGGAGAAAACCGGCCTGACCATCGTGCGCGAGGACGACCCCAACCGGCGCTACGACCGGTTCCGGGGCCGGGTCATGTTCCCGATTCACAACGTCTCAGGCCGGGTCATTGGTTTTGGGGCCCGCACGCTCAAGGCCAACGACAAGACGGCCAAGTACCTCAACTCACCCGAGTCGGACATTTACCACAAGTCGGATGTGCTTTACGGGCTGTTTCAGGCCCGGCAGGCCATTCGGACCGAGGAGGTGTGCTACCTCGTGGAAGGCTACCTCGATGTGCTAAGCCTGCACCAGGGCGGCATCAAAAACGTGGTGGCCTCGTCGGGCACTTCGCTCACCGAAAGCCAGATTCGCCTCATCGGGCGCTATACCGACAATGTAACGGTGCTCTACGACGGCGACGCAGCCGGCATCCGGGCCTCCCTGCGCGGTATCGACATGCTGCTCGAAGGCGCCCTGAACGTGCGCGTAGTGCTGTTCCCCGACGGCGACGACCCGGACAGCTATATCCGTAAAGTTGGCGACCAGCGCTTCAAGGAGTACCTGGATAAGAACAGCCAGGACTTCATTTCCTTCAAGACCCGGCTAGTGTCGCAGGAAGCGGCCCACGACCCGGTAAAGAAAGCCGAAGCCATCCGGGAGGTGCTCCAGAGCATTGCCAAAGTGCCCGACCCGATCAAGCGGCAGGTGTTTTTGCAGCAAACCAGCACCACCTTCGCCATCGACGAGCAGGTGCTCATCACCGAGTATAATAAGCTCGTCAAGAAAGATTCCCAGCGTGCCGCCCCCAGCGGCGGGCAGGGCAGCCAAGGAAGCCAAAGCAGTGGGAGCGGGGCCGGCAACCGACCGCAGTCGGGCAGCCGCCCATACTCGCCACCTAGCTCGAGTCAGCCGGCAGCCAGCGGCGGCCTGAGCCCCGAGGAAGAGGCCGAAATGGCCATGTACGGCGCCACGCCCGACGAGCTGGCCGCGGCCGGCGGCTCCGGCGCGGAGGCCGACACCGACGTGGAACCCGTGCCCGACGTGTTGCAGGCCTGTGAGCGGGAAGTGGTGCGCCTGTTGCTGCTCTACGCCGCCCAGCCACTTACTGAGGACCTAGCCGTGGCTCAGTACATCTTCGGGCAGCTGGAGGAAACGCCCATCCAGACCCCGATTTACGCCGACTTGCTCCATCTTTGCCGCCAGGAAATGGAGGAAGGCCGCTGGCCCGAGGTGCGCACCTTTATCCAGCACGGCCGCAGCGACATCCGCATGCTGGTCAGCGACCTGGCTACCGAGAAGTACGAGCTGAGCCCCAACTGGAGCACCCACCAGATCTACGTGCCCCGGGAAGTCGACCAGCTTCAGCAGGCCTGCGACAACGCCATTCTGCGCCTCAACAAGGTGAACGTGCAGCGCGAGCTGTCTATCCGCCTCGAAGCCCTGCGCCACCCCATGGACGAGCTGGCTTTGCTCGAAACCCTGCACACCATCAAGCTGCTCAAGAAGATGGACGACGATTTGGGCAACATGCTCGGCACGGTCATTCCGCGGGTAAATGGGTAGGCGATGGAAGGCTTCTCAGCCAATGAGCCCGTCCTGTCGACCATCGGGAGACATTTCGCGTGCAGTAGTAACTGATTTTACCATTGCACGCGAGATGGCACCTATTGAATAGAAACCAACCTACATGTGGAAACGCGCTAATCTGAGCCGCTTCGTCATTGCCGTGCTGCTGACCGTGGGCGGATTTGCGACGGGCATCATCGGCTTTATGACCATCGAGGGCTACAACTTCTTCGATGCGCTTTACATGACGATGATTACCATCTCCACGGTGGGCTTCGGCGAGTTGCACCCGCTCTCGGGGCGGGGCGGCTGTTCGTGTCGGTGTATATTTTCTTTAACCTGCTGGTCATTGCCTACCTCGTCTCGGTACTCACGACCTATATCTTTGACGGCGAGCTGCGTACTATTTTCAAGATGTTTAAGACCGACCAAGAAATCCGGGGCTACCACGACCATGTCATCGTCTGCGGCTTCGGGCGCAACGGCAGCAAGGCTTACCACGAGCTGCGGGCCAACGGGGCCACGGTGGTAGTCGTGGAGCAAAGTCCCGAGCTGGTGCGCGATGCCTCGGAAAATGGGAGCGGGGCCATTGCCACCGTCATCGGCGACGCTACTACCGACGAAACCCTGCTGGCTGCCGGCATCCGCCGGGCCCGGGCCCTGATTACGGCCTTGCCCAAGGATGCCGACAACGTATTTGTGGCCCTCACGGCCCGGGAGCTGAATCCGAACCTGAAAATCATTGCCCGCGCCAGCCTCAAAACCTCGGAAAGCAAGCTGCTGCGCGCCGGAGCCGACTCAGTGGTGATGCCCGACGAAATCGGGGGCTCCCACATGGCCAACCTGGTGATGCGGCCCGAGGTAATCCGCTTTCTGGAAATGATGAACGGCCTGGGACCCAACAAGCTGCGGCTCGAAGAGCTCAGCTACCGCGAGATTCAGCGCAGCTACCAGGGCCTCAGCATCCGGGAATTGGACATCCGCTCCCGGACCGGGGCCACCGTCATCGGCCTCAAGCAAAGCACTGGCGAGTTTACCGTCAGTCCTAGCGCCGACACCCGCCCCGGCCCCGGCGACGTACTGCTGGTGCTGGGCACCGAGGAGCAGATTCACGCCCTGGCCGTGCAGTTTCGGGTGTAACCCCACCCCAGCCACCTCCCCTCCGGGAGAGGGGCCTAGTTTAGCTTGGCGGTAGGGCCGGTGGCGCACTGCTGCGGTCAAAATCCTTCCCCGGAAAGCTTGCTTCAGTTGCCGGACGTGGGTATTCTGTTTCAGGCCGGCAGAAAAGAAAGGCTGCCGAAGCCTGGCGCAGAAAGGCGTTGTACCAGTAAAATAAGTCCTTCTCCCGGAGGGCAGGGGTTGGGGTGGGGTGCCCATCCGGAGGCTTCTGCGTAGCTTTGCCCTCCGCCCTGCCTGCTCTCTACCGTTTGTCTTCCGTAGTGCATATTCTTCAACTCTGTCCGCGCGTTCCGTTTCCACCCCATGATGGCGGGGCTATTGCCATGCACGACGTGGCGGCCGGCCTGGCTGCCGCGGGCCACCAGGTCACGGTGCTGGCCATCAACACGCCCAAGCACTTCCAGCCCGACACGGTGCTGAGTCACCTGCCCGGCGTGCGCCTCGTCACGGTGCCCGTCGATACCCGCCTTTCGCCGGTGAAGGCCCTGCGCAACCTGCTTGTGGGCACGGTGCCCTACAACGTGGAGCGCTTTATCAGTCCGGCGGTGGAGGCTCGGCTGGTGGAACTCCTGCGCACCGAGCAGTTCGACGTGGTGCAGGTGGAAGGCACCTTCGTCGCCTGGTACGTCGACGTCATCAAGCGCGAGAATTCCAAGCTGCCGGTGGTGCTGCGGGCTCACAACGTGGAGTACACTATCTGGCAGATGCTGGCCCAGGGCGAGGCCAACCCGCTCAAGCGCCTGTACCTGCGCCATTTGGCCAAGGGGCTAAAGAAATTCGAGGAAGACTTCCTGCCCCGCTTCGACGCGGTGGCCGCCATTACCGAGCCCGACCAGCGCCGTCTGCGGGCGTTGGGCTGCCCCGAGCCCGTCGTGTTTGTGCCCGCCGGCGTCGATTTGGCCCGTTTCCAGGTCAATCCCAGCATCCAGGCCAAGCCCCGGACACTGTTTATGATAGGCTCCCTGGACTGGCTGCCCAACCTGGAAGGCCTCGACTGGTTTCTGGAGCACGTCTGGCCCCAGGCCCACGAGCAGCTGCCCGGGCTAGAGCTGCACATTGCCGGCAAAAACACGCCCGCCCGCTTGCAGGGCCTGACCAGGAAGAATGTCATTGTGCACGGCTTCGTGGAGTCGGCCGCCGAGTTTATGCAACAGTACGAGGTAATGCTAGTGCCTTTGCTCTCGGGCGGCGGCATGCGCATCAAGATTATCGAGGGCATGGCCTTGGGCAAGTGTATTATCAGCACCGGGCTGGGCTCAGAGGGCATTTTCGTGCGCAACGGCTTCGACATTGTCCTCGGCGACGAGCCCTCGGCCTGGGTAGAGTTTCTGCGCCGCTACTACTACGGGGAGCTCGGCCAGCAGGCCATCGGGCAGGAGGCCGCCCGCACCATTGCCCGCCTCTACGACAACCGCCGGGTCATGGAGGGCTTCCTCGATTTGTACAGCATCGCCCAGAGCCGCGCCCAACTCGCCCCGCGCGGCTAAGTTCCGACCCTCCCGATTCCCACCTGATGAAGCTGCTCGTTCTGCTGTCCCGGTTTCCGTACCCGCTCGATAAGGGCGACAAGCTCCGCGCCTTTCACCAGCTGCGCCACCTGGCCCGCCACCACGAAATCTGCCTGCTGGCCCTCACCGACGAGCCCGTGACCGAGGAGTCGTACGCGGCCGTGCGCCCTCTGTGCCGGGGCGGCCTGCATGTACACGCGCTGGGTAAGCCTGGTATTGCCCTGAACATGGCCCGGGCGCTGGTCAAGGGCTTGCCGGCCCAGGTGGGCTACTTCTACGATACGGCCGCTCAGCGCCGCCTCGACACCCTGCTCTGGGAATTTGAGCCCGCGCACGTGTATTGCCAGCTTATCCGGATGGCCGAGTACCTGCGGCCCCACGCCGGCCGCTATGCTATGACGCTCGACTACATGGACGTGTTTTCGGCCGGCATGCAGCGGCGGGCCACCCAGGCCCCGAGCTGGCAGCGGCCCATCATCAGCCTCGAAGCCCGCCGCCTGCTGGCCTACGAGGCCGCCGTGTTTGAGTGGTTCGGGCACCACACCATCATTTCCGATCAGGACCGCCAGCTCATCAACCACCCGCGCCGCCAGCAGATTCACGTGGTGCTCAACGGCATCGATACCGACTTTTTCCAGCCCACCGACACGGCCAAAGAATACGAGCTGGTATTCTGCGGTAACATGAGCTACCACCCCAACGTGGACGCGGCCGAGTTCTTGGCCCTGGAAATCCTGCCCCTGGTGCGGCAGCAGCACCCCAAAGCCCGCCTGCTCATTGCCGGCACCACGCCCGCGCCCCGGGTTCTGGCCCTGGCCTCCGAGGCCGTGGTTATCAGCGGCTGGCTACCTGATATCCGGGCCGCCTACGCGGCGGCCCGGGTGTTTGTGGCGCCCATGCGGGTGGGCACCGGCCTGCAAAACAAGCTACTCGAAGCCATGGCCATGCGCCTGCCCTGCCTCACGACGCCCTTGGCTAACAACGCTTTGCGCGGCGTGCCTGGCCAGGATCTGTTAGTGGGGGAGGCGGCCGCCGAACTAGCCGCCGGCATCAGCCAGCTGCTTGCCGAGCCCGAAGCCGCCGCGGCCCTGGCTGCCCGCGGCCAGGCCTTCGTGCGCCAGCACTACAACTGGGCCGCCGCCACTGGCAAGCTCGAAGCGCTGTTTGGGGAGTAGGGGCGGGTTGCGGCAAGCGAGGCAGACACAGGTTTTGCCGTTGAGCCTACTGAACTGGGGTTGGCTACATCTAAACAAACACCTATGTCTCTGCAGGCTTTTTACAACCTAGCTGCTCCCAAGCCGAAATAGCCACGCAGAAACAAGCTTCTGGCGTTCCGTTTCCGCTTGCCTACCGTCTGTTTCTGAAGTGGTGCGGCCTCACCACTCTAAACTGCCTCGACCAGGACTTTCGGCTTGATGCTCTGACGTATAACCGGGAGTCTGCTCGTGCCCGGCTGGCTGAAAGCTATAGCATGTTGGAGGCTGGCGGCTTTGTGTTCGGCGAATGGTAGGGCTACAACTTCCTTCACTTCGTGCTCGGTGCCGACAATCCCCCGCTCAAGCTGTGCATCATTAACTATTATGAGCTTGGCTTAGAGTATCATGAGTAGGGCCGCTTCACCGCTCGGCTGATTGCCCAAGATCAAAGCGTCGGTGAAAACCCGCTAGTTCATCCGTAAAATAGATGTGGACGTGCTGGCAGTGTGGGTTGAATCGGACCAGATAGCGCAATTGGTTGACTAAGCCTACTGCGCGGGAAGTAGTACGCTAGGGTGTAGGGTGCTGAAATGGGTTGCACAGTCCATTTCCAGAGCCCACGCCGAGAAGATAACTGAAGCCTCGTAACTTCGCGCCGCCGTCGGTGGTTATGCTGCCGGGGCATTACTCTCCTGCTCCCCCAATCTCATGCTTGACTCGATTGAAGATGCCATTGCCGATATCCGCGCCGGCAAAGTGGTAATAGTAGTGGACGACGAAGACCGCGAAAACGAAGGCGACTTTATCTGCGCCGCCCGTTGTGCCACGCCCGAGGTCATCAACTTTATGGCCACCCACGGCCGCGGCCTGGTTTGCGCTCCGCTCATCGAGCAGCGCTGCGAGGAGCTCGGCCTGGAGCTGATGGTGGGCCGCAACACGGCCCTGCACTCCACGCCCTTTACCGTGAGCATCGACCTGCTCAAAAACGGCGTGACGACCGGCATCTCCGCTTCGGACCGCTCCAAAACCATCCTGGCTCTGATTGACCCCGACACCAAGCCCGAGGAACTGGGCAAGCCGGGCCACATCTTCCCGCTCAAGGCCCGCAAGGAAGGCGTGCTGCGCCGCGCTGGTCACACGGAAGCCGCCATCGACCTATCCCGCTTGGCGGGCTTCGAGCCGGCTGGTGTGCTGGTCGAGATTCTGAAGGAAGACGGCGAAATGGCCCGCCTGCCCGATTTGCAGGAAGTGGCTAAGCGCTGGAACCTGAAGCTGATTTCGGTGCAGGACCTGATTAAGTACCGCCTGCAGAAGGAAAGCCTCATCACCCGTGAAATTGCGGTGCAGCTGCCTACCGAGCACGGCGACTTCGAGCTGATTGCCTTCACTCAGCGTTCCACCAACGCCCAGCACCTGGCCTTGGTCAAAGGCGACATCAGCGGCGACGAGCCCGTGCTGGTGCGCGTGCACAGCAGCTGCGTTACGGGCGACATTTTCGGCTCCTGCCGCTGCGACTGCGGCCCCCAACTGCACCGCGCCATGGAGCAGATCGAGCGCGAAGGCCGCGGCGTGATTGTGTACATGAACCAGGAAGGCCGCGGCATCGGCCTCTTGAACAAGCTGCGGGCTTACAAGCTCCAGGAGCAGGGCCGCGACACGGTGGAAGCCAACCTGGAACTGGGCTTCGGCATGGACGAGCGCGACTACGGCGTGGGCGCCCAAATCCTGCGTGAGCTGGGCATCAGCAAGATGCGCCTGCTCACCAACAACCCCCGCAAGCGCACCGGCCTGGTGGGCTACGGCCTGGAAATCGTGGACACGGTGCCGATTGAAATTGCCGCCAACGCCCACAACGAGCGTTACCTAACGACCAAGCGCGACAAACTCGGCCACACCATCCTGACCAAGGACCGCCAGCCCCATGCCGACCCCGACTCGGCCGTGCCGGTCGGGTAACCACAAAGTTTTGGTCGTCACTGACTAATTGACCAACGCAAAAGGCCCTGTACTCGCGCAGTACAGGGCCTTTTGCGTGCGGGCCGCGGCCCGCAGCTCGGGAAAGTGCCAAAGGAATTTGTCGGCGGATGCAGCTATTGAGCAAAAGCGGCGTTAGGTAGGTATTCTATATAGCAGATTGCCTACTTAGTTGCTACAATTATGTCACTCACTCAGGAATCGTTTTGTGGCCTTCCCCTAGCCGAGCAGCTACAGATTGTGTTAACGCAGGGTGCCTTTCTAGCCATCCGTTACGAGGCTACGTACGCCGTTACCCAGTACCAGGTCCACGAATTCGGTGTCGATCTGTATTATTCTTCGCACTCGGTTCTGCCCGAGCATATTGTGGTTCACGAGTACTACCTGCAGGCCTTGGAGCAGTAACTCGCTGCTGGGTACTAAAACGATACACCCCCACGAGCGGGCCGTGCCCCACGGGGGCGCGGAAGCCGGGCCGCGCAAAAGCCGTGGGCCGCGTGAACCCGCGCCTAACCGTAATGGTTACGAAAGCAACTGCCGGTACCAGGCTTTTTCGTGGCGCTGCCGCACTTGATACAAGCCTGGCTGGTGGATGAAAACCGATTTTTAGGGTATCTTTCTTCCGTTATGAAAAGACTGCGTTACTCCCTTGTTTCTAGCCTGCTGGCCCTGGCGGCCACCGTGGGTGGTAGTGTCGGGGCCCACGCCCAGCAGCGGGCCAGCTTCACCCAGCAGTTTGCGGGCAGCACCGTGCTGCTGACCACTGGCGACACATTGCGTGGTCCGCTGGCGCTGCACCGCAACGAGGACGTTATCCTGCTCACTATGCCTGATAACACGGTTAATACGTTGTCGGCGGTGGCCGTGCAGAGCTTTGCCGTGAAGGCCGCCAAGCGCGACAACAACCTGGTCTACCAAGATTTTTACGACACCCGTTCTGGCTTCTACCGCGGCAGCCCCTACTACGACATGCCGCCGCGCCGCCTTTTGGAAAAAACCGACACCAGCCTGGTGCGCGTGTTCCGGACCTACCGCTGGAACCACGACAAGGACTACAGCGACTTTAAGTCGCCGGCCTTTTTTGAGCAGCTCAGCAGCGGGCCCAACATCCTGCTGCGGCGGGAGGCGTTGGTGGAGCGCGTCATGAACAACGGGCCTATGTACGGCGGCTACGGCTATGGCTACGGCAACCCGTATGGGGTTCCCCGCACTTCATATTACCGCGAAATCAAGGATGCCTTTTACCTGGGCTTGCCCAATGGCAACGTGCTGCCCCTACGCAGCCCGAAGAAAGATTTGCTGGCCGCCTTTCGCCAACAGGCCAAGCAAATCGAGCAGTACGCCAAGGACAACAAGCTCGACTTCACTGATGCCCGGGAACTGGCCTTCATCGTGAACTATGCCAATTCTCTGCAGCCGAAGCAGTAGTCAATCAGTTTATTCCACAAAAAAGGAGCCCCGACTACTCGTCAGGGCTCCTTTTTTGTGGACAGGAAGCGGCGGGCTTATAAGTCCCGGCTGCGCAGCAGCAAGTAGCTCAGCAGCCAGAACAAACCGATGTAGGCCAGGGCTAGGGGTGCGGCCTGGGTGGGCAACAGGGCGCTGGACGGCCCCGCGACGGTAGCCAGCAGCTCCCGACCGGGCGTAGGGGTGAGGCTGTCCAGAATCTTGACAGGAAAGAACCGGTCAAGCTGGTCGGGGGTGCCGAAGCGCAGCAGGGGCTCCACAACCCAGGCGTAGAGCAAAAAGCCCAGAAAGGCCGGGCCGGCTTTGCGCAGCAAAAAGCCCAGCAGCCCGGCCAGCGACACGTAGCCCAGGGCCTGCACGCCGTAGAGCAGCACCGCGCCGATGGTTTCGGTGGCCCGTCCCAGAGTTTCGGCCGAGCGGGTGAGGCCGAAGAAGAAGCCCACGCCAAGCACGGCCAGCACGCCATACAGCGCCAGCAGCCCCGATACGGCCAGCTTGCCCTGCACCAAACCCGCCACCGAGCTGCCATCAATGACCTGCTGGCGGAAGGTACGGAACTGGAACTCGTCGGTAATCAGGATAATGAGCAGAATGCCCAGTAGCAGGTTGAAGTAGCTGGCCACGTAGGCTAGGCGGCTCCAGAGCTCGGGAAAGGCGTAGAGCGTATTGCCCAGCTGCTGCCCGTTCACGGTCACGCTGCCACCCACCGACACGAAGCCGGCCAGCAGCACCACGTACAGCAGCAAAATAACCCAGACGGTGCGGTAGGGCAGAATCTTCCGAAGCTCAGCGCGAAACATATAAAGCAGTGAAATAGTGAGATGGTGAATTGGTGAGTTTAGTGTTCTGATGGCGCTGTTTGGCGCAAGCTGCGCAATTTGGACGACAGCTGACCAGTTCACCAACTCACTATTTCACCTCATTTGGTGAGTTCCAGGAATTGGGCTTCGAGGCTGCGGTGGCGTACTTCGAGGCCGGCCAGCACGACGCCGCTGGCAAATAAGGTCCGGTTCAGCTCGGCCGGGGTATGGCCGGGGGCTAGCACGGCGCTGTGGCCCCCGCCGGTTTCGGGGCGCACGTCGCTCACCCAGGGCAGCTGGCCCAAGGCGTGCAACAGGGAAACCGGATTCAGGTCAGGCTCCACGCGCAGCACTACCCGGTCGGAGGAAGCCAGGATGCTGCTTACCGGCCCGGCCGTACGCAATTCCCCGCGCTGCAGCACCGCCACGTGGGTGCATACTTTTTCAATCTCGTCGAGCAGGTGGCTGGCAATGAGAATGGTTTTGCCTTGGGCGGCCAGGCGCTGAATCAGCTCCCGCACTTCGGCTATACCCTGGGGGTCGAGGCCGTTGGTGGGCTCGTCGAGGACCAGTACATCCGGAGTGCCGAGCAGGGTCGAGGCCAGGGCCAGGCGCTGCTTCATGCCCAACGAAAAGCCCCGGAAAGCGTCGTGCTGCCGGGCGGCGAGGCCAGTCATTTCCAGGGCAGCGTCCACAGTGCGCGGGTCGGCGCGCTTCACGTCGGCGGCCAGCAGCAGGTTTTGGCGGGCCGAGAGGTAGGGGAAAAAGTTGGGCGTTTCGAGCAAGGCCCCCACCCGCCGCTTGCTCTGCGACGACAAGGGCTGTCCAAACCAGCGCACCGCCCCGCCATCGGCTTGCAGCACACCCAGGGCCAAGCCGAGCGTGGTGGTTTTGCCGCTACCGTTGGGCCCCAGCAGGCCATACACGCTGCCTTCCTCCACCTGCAAGGTCAGCCCCCGCAAGGCCGTGGTGCCGCCGTAGCGCTTGGAAAGATTATCGAGCTCAAGAACAGCCATGCGTTAGTTGTTAGTTATTGGTTGTCAGTTGTTAGTTATTTCAGTTATGAGTTGCTCGTTGTTAGTTGTCAGGCATAAGCACGCTATAACCAACAAATAACTCCTAACAACTGATAATGAGTAACTAATAACTATTCAAGCGGCAGCTTGCCGCCCTGCCACCGCACGACGGGGTAGCGCAGGTGGGACTTTTCGTAGTTGGGCGACTGGCGGTACATAAAGTCGAGCTGGGCGGCCCCGCTTGCGGCAAAGGCAGGATTGGCCTGCTGCAGCTTAGTCAGCCGTTCCCGCAGGGCTGGGTCACGCTTGAGCAGCTCGGCGGCCACGTCTTCGAAGACGTAGTCGGAGAAATACTCTTTCTGCTGCAGAATTCCGTCGAAAAAGCCCCAGGCGAAGAAAGAGTCGGTGGCCTGCGGTTCCAGGGTTTCGACGAGGTAGCGGGCCGCAGGCTGGTCGAGCGAGGCTACAAAGTCGCCGCGGCGGAAGGTGAGGGGCTGCTGTTCGGTGCGCAGCTCTACTTTGTTGTGCAGGTAATGGCCTTCGTAGGGCCGCTGGCCGGTTTTGTAGTCGGCAATGTAGTAGACCTCGGCGGTCAGCGTGGTGTCCCGGGTGAGGCTCTTGAGCTGCACGCCGCTCAGGCGCAGGCGCTCCAGCACTTCGCCCCAGGCCTGGGGAATGATGTAAGCCTGAGGCCGCGCCACGCTCACTGTGGGCCGGAAGGTGTTGTAATAGTTGATTTGGCGGGTGTAGGGCGCCTGCCGGTCGTACCAGAGGCGGGGCTGCCCGCTCACGGCGCTGGGCTTGGTTTTGCCCTCGTAGCCCCGGAAGCTGATTTTCTCGAACGACGTCGTGTCAATGGCCCAGGCCAGGGGGAATTGCGTCTGGGTTTGAAGCTGCTGCTGGGCCTGCTGCCGGGCCTCGGCCAGGGCGGCAGCGTCCTGGTGCACGTAGCGCACTAGTAAGTCCAGGAAGTCGTACTGGGCCCGCACCCGGGGCGTGTAGGCCTTCAGCATGTGGGTTTCGGTCACGAAGCCGATGGTGTTAAACAGGGTGGTGTAGCCGGTGGAGTAGCGCGGGGTTTCCAGAAAGCCCTGCAGGCCGCGGGCGTCGGGCGTGCGACCCTCGAAGTCCACGTAAGGCGTCATCGGCATTTTGCGCTTGTCCATACCCGCGTACAAAGCCGGCAGCAAACGGCGCTGCAGATACTGGCTGAGCACCGGGTGGAGCTTGTCCTTCTGGGTGGCAATGAGCGTCATCGTGTACTGGTAGTCGGCCCCGTCGGAGGTGTGGGTGTCTACATACACGTCGGGCTGCCAGCGCTGAAACAGCTGGGCAAAGGCGCGGGCGTTGCGCGAGTCCTGCTTGATATAGTCGCGGTTCAAGTCCAGGTTGCGGGCGTTGCCGCGGAAGCCGTAACTCTCAGGCCCGTTCTGGTTGGCCCGGGTGGTAGAGTTGCGCACCAAAGAGCCATCCACGTTGTAAATTGGGATGATAACCAGGGTCACGTTTTCCAGCTGCCGGCGCAGCTCCCTTTTCTGCACGTAGTCGCGGGCCAGCATCATAGCCGCGTCGATGCCTTCGGGCTCCCCGGGGTGAATGCCGTTCTGGATAAAGACCACTCGCCGGTTTTTCTGCCGCACCGAGGCCGGGTCCGCGTCGCCATCGAGCGATACTACCACTTCGTGCAGGGGCTGGCCGATGTCGGTAGTGCCGGTCTCGCGCAGGGTTATTTCGGGGTAGGCCGCGTCTAGGCGCTGGTAATAGGCAATGCACTCGGCGTGGGTGGTGGTGATATTGCCGTTGCCTTTTTCAAAAGGCGTGCGCCAGTCGGCCGCGGGCCGCGGGGCAGTGGGGGCCGAAACGGCCAGGAGCGTGGAAAGCAGGAAGGCGAGCATGCAAACGAAAGTAGCAAAGAGCCGCGAAGCTAGAATTAAACTACCAGTTGGGGGGCTTTGCTTCCTAAGTAAAATTTCACGCAGTGTTTCGCCGTGGCTCACCGTGTCGTTCAACGGACCACGGCGAAACACTGCGTGAAAGCAAGAACGCCGATAGAATTGGCGCTAATACAAACGGCGGCGGGCCGGGAACAACGCCTGGTCGAGGCTGAAGCGGCCGGGGCCGGCAAAGAGCAGGCCCAGAAACAGAAACGCCGATTCCAGGGCGTGGGAATAGGCGTTGAAGTCGTCGCCGCTGAGCACGTGCATCAGCGTGGCCACAATCATGGTGATAAGCAGCAGCAGGCAGGCAATGCGGAAAAACAACCCCAGGGCCAGTAACTGTCCGCCCACGGCCTCGGCCACGGCCGCCAGCAGGCCCCAGGCCGCGGGAGCAAAGTTCAGACCCAGCATTTTCATCACGCTTCCTACCTGAGTCCACATTGCCGGGCCGCCCATCAGCTTAGGATAGCCGTGAATGGTGAACATCACCCCAATGCCGATACGGAGCAGTAACAAGCCCATATCGTGCGTGCGGTAGCGGTTTTCAAACAGGACCATAGGGGAAGAAAGGACGAGCTAAAAGGCGGGGCGGGGGTGGCGCGAGGGTATATAGCAAAGCCACCATCGTTGCCAAAGTACAAGAATTATGATAGAATCCCATAAGTGCTAGCGCCGAGCTCAGGCCGGGCCGGCACTGCGCTAGCGCACCCGCACCCCAATAATGCGGGTGGCGGGCGGAATGTCGGCGGTGCTCAGGTCATTGCCGTGGCCCGTCGGCAAGGATTTCTCGTCCAGAATCCAGCCAATGCGCATCTGACCGGATATAGCTACAAAATCGTCCTCGTCCTGGCGCACGCGCGTCAGACCGTACACCTGCCGGGCCGCCCCAAACGGCGACCCTACCCCGATGCCCTCGGCCGTGCGGTACTGCGGGTCGTAGACGCGGATGCGGCGCAGCGTCATGACCGAGTCGGCCCCGCTGCGAATAAACTCCAGCACCGTTTCGGGTGCCTGGGGCTGTTGGGCGTCGCGCAGGCGGTAGGCCGGGTAGGCGGTTCCTTTATAGGTGTAGCTGGTTTTGGTGAGCTGGGCGGCGGGCACCACGGCCAGCAACTCCCGTTCCTTCATATTCAGGCGCAGCCGCCCCACCTGACTCGGGCTAATCAGATGCAGGGAGTCGGGCAGGCGGGTGGCCGAGGGGCTGAGCGCGGCCGGGTCCGTAGCACCTGAGCCGCCGGCAAACGGCGCTTCCGAGCCGGAAGAGGCGGCCGGAGTACGGTTGGAGGCCGAGTCGCAGGCACTGAGGGCGGCCAGCAGCAGGGCGCCGTATAGATAGGTGGTGTTGGTCATGGTTGGCAGCAAATACGGGCGTAACCCGCGGCGCGTTGACATTACGCCCGGCTTAACGTAGTAGTAACCGGCCAAACCGCCACCTTGTCTACCTTTGCCCGTACTTTCTGACCTTTAACCCAAGCCGCCCGTGCCTGCCAAACCCCGCAAACCGCTGATTCTGATTTCCAACGACGACGGCATTACGGCCCCCGGTATTGCCATGCTGGTGCGCGTGATGCGCCGCATCGGCGAAGTGGTAGTCGTGGCGCCGAACTCCCCGCAGTCGGGCATGGGCCACGCCATTACCATCGGCAGCTCCCTGCGCCTCGACCCGAGCACCATTTTCGAGGGCATCGAGGCCTACGAGTGCAGCGGCACGCCCGCCGACTGCGTAAAGCTGGCCAAGCACATGGTGCTCAAGGACCGGCAGCCCGACTTAGTCGTGTCGGGCATCAACCACGGCTCCAACTCCTCGGTAAATGTGCTGTACTCGGGCACGATGTCGGCCGCCATTGAAGCCGCCATTGAAGGCCTGCCCGCCATCGGCTTTTCCCTCTGCGACTACGGTCACCAGGCCGATTTTTCCCACACCGAGGAGTGGGTCGAGCACATTACCCGCCAGGCGCTGCAAAACGGCATTCCGGTGGGTACGGCCCTGAACGTGAACTTTCCCAAGAAGCAGGCCCAGCCCATTGCCGGAGCCAAGCTCTGCCGCCAGGCCCGGGCCAAGTGGGCCGAGGAGTTCGACGTGCGCCTCGACCCGCACAAGCGCCCCTACTACTGGCTGATTGGCAACTTCGTGAACGAGGACCAGGGCGAGGACACCGACGAGTTTGCCCTGAGCCAGAACTACATTTCTATTGTGCCCTGCCAGTTCGACCTGACCGCCCTGCACGGCCTGACCCAGATGAACGAGCAGTGGCAGCTGGCCCTGGACGAAGCCGAGCCGAAAGCCAAAGTGGCCACGAAAAAGGCTACCTCGCCCCAACCGGCCAAGGCGGCCAAAGCAGTGCCGGCCGCCAAGAAAGCCAGCAAGAAGTAAATCTGAAACTGCCAACGCAAATGCCGTTTTTGGGGTAGAACTGCGGTTCAGCCCCGAAAACGGCATTTGTGCGTTATCTTCCCCACCCAATTCACTCTGCTTTTCTTTCTGATGCTGCTGAAACCCCGCTTTTTTGTGGCGGCTCTGCTGGCCCTGGGCCTGAGCCAGCGCGCCACGGCCCAGGTCTACACCGCCACCGATCCGCTGGCCCACACCTACTCCATTGTGGCCCGCGACCCTGCCACCGGCGACATGGCCGTGGCCGTGCAAAGTCACTGGTTTTCGGTGGGCACGGCCGTATCGTGGGGGAGGCCGGGGTGGGAGTGGTGGCTACCCAGTCATTTACCAATAAGTCGTTTGGCACCCGTGGCCTGGCCTTGCTCAAAAGCGGCAAAACGGCTCAGCAGGCCCTCGACGAGTTGCTGGCTACCGACGAAGGCCGCGACGTGCGCCAAGTGGCCATTCTGGATGCCCAGGGCAATGTGGCCACCCACACCGGCAAGAAGTGCGTCGATATGGCCGGTCACCAGCAGGGCAAGCAGTTTTCGGTGCAGGCCAACATGATGCTCACCGACAAGGTGTGGCCCGCCATGGCCCAGGCCTATGAGAAAAATGCCCAGCTGCCCTTCGCCGAGCGGGTTTTGTCGGCGCTGGAGGCGGCCGAAGCTGCGGGCGGCGACATTCGTGGGCGGCAGTCGGCGGCCCTGCTGGTGGTGCGCGGCAAAGCCACCGCCGCGCCCTGGGACGACCGGCTCATCGACCTGCGCGTGGAGGATAATGCCGCGCCGCTGCCCGAGCTGGCCCGCCTGCTGCGCCTGACCCGCGCCTACGAGCACATGAATGCCGGCGACTTGGCCGTGGAGAAGAACGACATGCCCAAGGCCATTGAGGAATATCAGGCGGCCGAGAAGATGTTTCCCAAGAACCTGGAAATGCAGTATTGGCACGCCATTACCCTGGCCAACAAGCAGCAGCTGCCCGCCGCGCTGGCCTTGCTGAAACCCATTTTCAAGCAGGAACCTAACTGGCGCACCCTCACCGAGCGGCTGCCCAAGGTGGGGCTACTGACCGTGTCGGCCGCCGAGCTGCAACAGATTCTGAGCCTGAAGTAATCCGCTCCGTTCTATGAAACTTGCTTTCCTACTTTCCGATAAAAACAGAATTTTGGCCCTGAGTGGGCTGTTATTCATGTTGTGGCTGAGCCTGCTGGGCTGCGCAGCTTCCCGGCCTACGGCTGCCAACGACGGTTCTACAACAGTCTACATCGTGCGCCACGCCGAGAAGGACCCCACGCCCGGCCTGGCCGACCCGGTACTGACGCCGGCCGGGGAGCAGCGGGCCTTGGCCTTGCGCGAAACCCTGGGGAAGGAGCCCATTGCGGCCATTTTTACTACCAATACCATCCGGACCCGCACCACGGCCGCTCCCTTGGCCCAGAAGCTCAACCTCACCCCCCAGGTCTACGACGCCCGGCAGCAAAGCGCGCTGGTAGAGCGAATCAAGACGGAGTTTGCGGGCAAAAAAGTGCTGGTAGTGGGCCACTCCAACACGATTCTGGAAACCGCCGAAGCCCTGGGTGCCACCCGGCCCGTGCCTGCCGTGGCCGACAATGAGTTTAGCTACCTGCTGGAAGTGAAGCTGACCGCCACGGGCGCCGCTGCCGCTACGGTTCGGCAGTACGGGGCGGCCGCCGTGCCAGCGGCCAGCAAATGAGCCGAGTGCGCCTGTTGTTGCTGCTAGGGCTGTTGAGCGGCCGTCTTCTGGCGGTAGCCCAGGGCATCGGCCAGCCCCCCGATACCGCCCGCCCGCCCGCCACTCCGCCGCCCGTGGTTGATACGCTGGCCCGCAAGTATAGCCTGATTGGGCCCCTGGATAGTGCGGCGCGGCCCAACCTGCTGTTTCACGAGCGGTACCCGGGGCCGCGCCGGCTGCGGGGCACCATCGGCAAGCAGCCCGTGACCGTGGAGCTGGACTCGGCGGCTACCAGCTACACGGGCGGCTTTTACTACGACCGGGCGGGGCGGTGGCTGGAAGTGCGCCTCGATGCCTCCCCGGGGCCCCGCACCCTGAACTTGTGCGAAACGCCGGTCGGGGACCTGACCGGCCGCCTGCGCCTGCCTCCCAAGGCTGCTACCCCGGTCCGGGGCACCTGGGAAAATGCGGATGGCCGTCGCCAGGCCCCGTTCTTGCTGCGCGAAACCTACCTGGGGGCGGCCCGCTACGAGCAGGACCTGTGGGAAATGTGGCGCTACACCGTGCGGCGCGACACGAGCTATATTCCCCTGGACTCGGCCTTCTTTCACCAGCTCTACGTGCGGGTCAGCCTGCCCAAAAGCCCTGGGGCCGAGCAGCGCCTGCGCCGGGCTCTGGCCGCCCCCTTTGCCCCGGACCTGATGCCCCTGTACCTAGATACCCTGCTGGCCCGGCGGCAGCAGCAGCACAACCACTACCAGTTCCACGGCTTCACCGACGTGGTATACAATGGCAACAACCTGTTTTCGGTAATGCGGGTGGCCAGCTTCCAGCAGGGGCCCTACTACGAGCCCCACGAGTGGTACGACGGCGCCACCTTCGACCTGCGGACCGGGCAGCGCCTGCGCCTGGCCGACCTGCTGGTGGCCGACTACAAAAAGCGTCTGCTGGCCTTGTTTCGGCGGGGGCTGACGCGGGCCCTGGCCGCCGCGCCCGGCTACGGGCCGCTGGGTGGCGTCGCGCCGCGGCTTCCCACCGGGGGCTTTGTGCTGGTTCCCGCGGGCTTGGTCTTCACCTACGACGACCGGGACGCTCCCTCCCTGAGCAAGCCCGGAGCCGACCACGCCGACCGATTTCTGGAAGTAGTGCTTTCCTACGAGGAGCTTTTGCCCCTGATTCGGCGCAAAGGTCCGCTGGCGCCGGTGCTGCGGGAGCGGGGGCTGTTGCCAAAAAAGTAGCCCGGCTACGCAGCCCGCCCGCGTTTCGTGTTACCTTAGCCCGTCCCCCGAGCCCATTGCCGGCCCGCTGGGGCAGCTTTACCGGTTCTTTTACTCGCTAGATTTCTGCTGCTATGCGCTCCATCTTCCGCCGTGGGCTGCTGCTCTCGGGCCTTGGTCTGCTGACCCTTACCGCTCAGGCTCAAACGGCCGCCGCTACCAAAGTCAACAAAGCCGACTCGGTGAGTCTGCGCAAAATATATGATGAGGCCCTGCTGCGGGGCCAGAGCTACGAAAACCTGCGCTACCTCACCAGCCAGATCGGGGGGCGGCTAAGCGGCTCGCCCCAGGCCGAGCAGGCCGTGCAGTGGGGCAAAACCACCATGGAAAAGCTGGGCCTCGACCGGGTGTACCTGCAGGAAGTAATGGTGCCGCACTGGGTGCGCGGGGCCAAGGAAAAAGCCGAAATCAAGCCAGCCAAGGGCAAGGGGCTGGAAATGAACGTCTGCGCCCTGGGTGGCTCGGTGGGCACCAACGGCAAAATCAAGGCCCAGGTGGTGGAGGTCAAAAGCTGGGCCGAGCTGGCCGCCCTGCGCGACGACCAGGTGAAGGGCAAGTTTGTGCTCTTCAACCGTCCCATGAACCCGACCTTCATCGAAACCGGCCAGGCCTACGGCGACGCCGGCGACCAGCGCCGCAACGGGGCCATTGAGGCCGCCAAGCGCGGGGCCGTGGGGGCGTTGGTCCGCTCGCTCACGCTGGCCCACGACGACTTTCCCCACACGGGTACCATGCGCTACGACGAGAAGGTGACCAAGATTCCGGCCGCCGCCCTGAGCACCAACGGTGCCGACCAGCTCAGCCAGCTGCTCAAAGCCGACCCCGGCCTGACCTTCGAGCTGGAAATGGCGTGTGAAACCCTGCCTGAGGTGAAAAGCTATAATGTGGTCGGTGAAATCAAGGGCTCCAAGTACCCCGACGAGGTTATTGTCGTTGGCGGCCACCTCGACTCCTGGGACCTGGCCCAGGGTGCCCACGACGACGGCACGGGCTGCGTCCAAAGCATTGAGGCTTTGCGCCTGCTCAACGCCGCTGGCCTCAAGCCCGAGCGCACGGTGCGCGCCGTGCTGTTTATGAACGAGGAAAACGGCGTGCGCGGCGGCACCAAGTACGCCGAGCTGGCCAAGGCGGCGGGGGAGAAGCACCTGGCCGCTATGGAGTCGGATGGCGGCGGTTTCACGCCCCGGGGCTTCAACATCGAGGCTCCCGCCGCCACGGTGAAGAAAGTGCAGCAGTGGCAGCCCCTGTTCCGGCCCTACGGCAGCACCGAGTTTAAAGCCGGCCACTCCGGCACCGACATCGAGCCGCTAAAGGACCAGGCCAAGGCCCTCATCGGATACGACTGCGACGATCAGCGCTACTTCGACATCCACCACACCGCCGCCGACACCTTCGACAAAGTCAACCGTCGCGAGCTGGAACTAGGCGGCGCCAGCATGGCCAGCCTGATCTACCTAATGAGCAAATACGGTTTGTAGGCTAATGTAAAGAAGGTGCTGAGGTGGAGAATGTGTCATAGCGAGTAACACGAAGCCATCCGTGCTCGGCGCAGGTAGCCCCGTTCTTCTACCGGCAAGCCCACACGCCTGAACCCCGACGCCCAATCTTCTTATCAGGCCCCGATGCCCGCCCGGCGTTGGGGCTTGTCATTTTAAGACCAATATTCCACTTTCGAACCCCTCGGTTGGGCTTCGGAAGTCGGCTGAATAGCTTTCGAAGCCGGGCTTTTGTTTTCAGGAGCTACCCCGAGGGGCAGAAACCAGAAAGGAGCTTTGTGGGTAAAGAGCGGGACTACCTTCGCCGAGCACGGATGGCTTCGGCCTTCAGCCCCGCAAGGGGCCCTTTTTCATTAGCACCTCAGCACATTTCCCCACTTTAGCACATTAACAGAATGTTCCTCGTCGCGCTATTACCGCCCGAGCCGGTTTATTCGGAAGTGTGGGCCCTGAAGCAGGAGGTGCACCAGCGCACCGGCAGCCGCAATGCCGTGCGCCTGCCCCCGCACATTACCCTGGTGCCGCCCCTGCGCCAGCCCGACTCATTTGAGCAGGAGTTTCGGGCGGGCCTGGCCGAATTTGCCCGCACCCAACGTCCGTTTAGCGTCGGCTTGCGCGACTTCCGCTGGTTTGGCAACCGCACCCTGTTTGTGCACGTGGCCCAGCCCGAGGCGGTACAGGCTTTTCACGCGGCCCTCACGGCGTGGTGCACCGAGCATCTGCCCCAGGTGCCCCGCGAAAACCGCCCCTTCACGCCCCACATGACCCTGGCCACCCGCGACCTGCCCACCTCCGCTGTGCCCGAACTCAAGGCCGACTTTGCCCACCGCCACTATGAGGCCACGTTCGAGGTCCACAGCTTCGTGCTGTTTCGCCACGACGGACAGAAGTGGCAAAATGTAGCTGAATTTTCCTTGTCGGCCTAAACGCAAACCGCCGCTGCCTCGCAAGAGAAGCAGCGGCGGTTAAGCAGCGGGTTCAGTCAGAAAAGCCGGAAAACAGCCTCCCAGGGCCAGCCACAACATCCGGCCACTCCTTAGCATCCGCCGGAATCCGTGGTCTTAGTTGGCCTCCAGAATCTGGAACAGCTCGTCGAGCTTGGGCGTCAGGATGATTTCGGTGCGGCGGTTCAGGGCTTTCTCGGCCGGCGTGGTGTTGGCCGCTACCGGCACGTACTGGGAGCGGCCCGAGGGCGTCACCTGGGCCGGGCTCAGGCCCGACTCGGTCAGAATCCGGGTAATTTCCGTGGCCCGCAGCACGCTCAAATCCCAGTTGTCCTTCATGCCCAGGGTGCCTTTGGTTATCGGCACGTTGTCAGTGTGGCCTTCCACCAGCACGTTTACGTCCTGGTTGCCCTGCAGGGCGGTGGCCAGCTTTTTCAGGGCATCCTGGCCTTTGGGGTCCACTTTAGTCGAGCCCGATTTGAACAACAATTGCTCCGACAACGACACGTAGACCTTGCCATTGCGCACGTTTACCTGCAGGTCATTGGCGTTGAAACCCAATAGGGCGTCGCCCACTTTCTTGCGCAAGGCTTTCACGGCGGCGTCTTTTTGGTCGAGAATGCGCTGCATTTCGGCAATGCGCTGCTCCTTGGAACGCAGATCGGCCGAAAGCTGGGAGTTGGCCGCCTGGGCTCCGCTGAGGTTGTCGTTGAGCTGGTTTACCTGCTGATTCTTGTTGAGCAGGCTGGAGCGCAGGGCATCCTCACTGCGGGCTTTGTCTTGCTCCAGGGCGGTTTTCTGGGCCTGCAGCTGCTCCCGCGACCTGGTCAGCTCGTCGTACTGGCTTTGCAGGGCGGTGTATTTTTTCTGGGACACGCAGCCCGTGCCCAAGGTGAGCAGGCTGGTGCTGAGCAATAGGGCAAGGGTAGGGCGGAAAAAGGAATGGTTCATGGCAATAAATTAGCGTACATAAACGGGTAAGTCCTGCTTCAAACGGGCCAGGCGTGCCCGGAGTTGTTGAGCTTCGGGCGGAGTTGACTGGTCGGGGCAGGCTTGGTCGGGCAGTGGGCCGCCGCGCCTGAATCTGCTTATTCGCTTAAAAACCTGGATTTTTACTGGGTTGGACCGGGTTTTCGTATTGGCCTCGTACCTTCCGTTTCTCATTCCGCTTCTGCTTGGCTACTGCTTTGTCTTTTCCGGCTACTCGTTGGGTTGCGGCCCGCTGGGGCAAACTCCTGGCCGGCGCCGGTTTGGTGCTGGGCAACCTGGGCAGCGTAGCCCCGGCATTGGCCCTGCCCAACCCGCCGCCTGCCGCCCGCTACTGGGTGCGGCTGCGCCACAAGGCCGGCGTGCAGTTCGCCCCGGCCACGTACTTCAGCCCCGCCGCCCAGGCCCGCCGCCAACGCCAGCACCTGCCCGCCTGCGACAGCTCCGACTTCCCCGTCCGGCCCGACTTCGTGCGCCAGATTACCGCCACCGTTGACTCCGTGACGCTGGTCAGCCGCTGGTTCAACGCCGTGGCGTGCCGGGCCACGCCCCAGCAGGTCGCCCGCCTGCGCCAGCTGCCCGGCGTGCTCAGCGTGGAAAAATGGGAAGCCCAGACTCCGCTCGTAGCTTCAACCAAAAACGCTGCTGAGCGGGGCAGCATGAGCATCTCCGCCGACGACCAGCAGCTGGCCCGTCGCCAAACGGCCAGTCTGGGCGGGGCCGCCTTTCAGCGGGCGGGCCTGGGCGGGCAGGGGCTGCGCATCGCCATTTTCGACGTGGGCTTCCTGGGGGCCGCCCAGCACCCGGCCTTCCAGCGCCTGCTGGCCGAAAAGCGGGTAGTTGCCACCCACGACTTCGTGAAAAACCGGCCCAACGTATTTGTCAGCGGCACGCACGGCACCGAGGTGCTCTCCTGCATTGCCGGCCTGCTGCCCGATGGCACCCCGCTGGGGCTAGCGCCGCAGGCCGAGTTCCTGCTGGCCCGCACCGAGCGGCTCAACCGGGAAATCTACGCCGAGGAAGAAGCCTGGCTGGCCGCCGCCGAGTGGGCCGACCGTAACGGGGCCGACATTATCAACTCCTCGCTGGGCTACACCGACCGGCGCTATTTCCCCGAGCAGATGAACGGCCGTACCAGCCTAGTAGCCCGGGCCGCCGAACTGGCCGTGCGCAAGGGGATACTAGTCGTGAATGCCGCTGGCAACGACGGCGACGACCCCGATTGGCACCGCATCGGCACGCCCGCCGATGCCGACTCGGTGCTGGCCGTGGGCGGCCTCGACCCAGACACCTATCTGCACATCGACTTCAGCAGCTACGGCCCCAGCGCCGACCGGCGACTGAAGCCCAACGTTATTGCCTTCGGAACGGTGCTGGCCGCCGCGCCCGGCGGCTACCTGCGCACCCAGGGCACTTCCTTTTCCAGTCCGCTGATGGCGGGCTTTGCAGCCTGTGCCTGGCAGCAAAACCGCAACCTGACGGTTATGCAGCTGTTTGAGCAGCTCCAACGCTGCGCCGACCTCTATCCGTACTTCGACTACGCCCACGGCTACGGATTGCCCCAGGCCGCGGCTTTCCTGCGCCCGGCGGCCTCCGCAGCCAGTTTGCGCCCCAGCGTCGACTTCGTGCGGCAGGATTCCGTGCTGGCCGTGCTGATTCGACCTGAAGCGGCCGTCATTCCGGCCCAGGTGCTGCCCCTGTACGCCGACTCGGTTACTATTGGCACGGTGCTGCGCCCTGGTGCCGGGCCGGCCCCGGGCCGAGAGGAGTTGGCTCCGCCGCTGAACAAGCCCGGGGGCAAACGCCCCGCCCAGAGCCAGCTGCCTTCGGATGCCGACCCGGTGCTGGTGCCGCTGGTGCGCCCCGGCTACCTTTACTGGCACGTGGCCGACGACCGAGGCGTGCTGCGTAGCTACGAAGTGCGGGAGGTAACCCAGCGTGCCGTGCTCCAGATTCCGCTACGCACCCTGCGCCCCGGTGACACGGTGCGCGTTTGTTACCGGGGCATCACCCAAAGCTATTCCGTGCAATGACCACCTACCGCTTTGTGCTGCTGATTGGATTGCTGCTGGGCTGGGCCGGGCGCGCGCAGGCCCAACGTATTCTGCTGCGCGAAAACCCGGCTGAGGATACCGTAGCCAGTGTGTTTGGTCCCAACCGGGCATACTACAACCATTTTTACCTGGGCTACGGCCTGGTGGCTGGCCCCGGCAGTGCCCGGCCCGGGGCCGAGCTGCGCTACGGCAATTCGGCTGAAATTGTGGTGGGGTTGCGCAACAAGTTTCGGATGTCGCAGACGCTGGCTCTGGGGCTGGATATGCGCTACGCCCGGGTGACCTACTACCTGGCCCAGAACGCCCAGAAAGTGGTGCCCAACTCTGCCCAGCACTACCGCGAGTATTTGGCCCTGCCCCAGGCCCAGCTCGAAGGCTTCGTGCGTCTCAACTACGGTCCGCGCGGTAACGTCATCGGCCGCTACGTGGACGTGAGTGGCTGGGGCGGCTGGGTGATTAGCACGGCTCACCACTACGAAGACCGGCCTGGGGCCGGGGCTAAGCGCGTAACCGTGACCGAACACGGCCTAAACTACCTGCGCCGCTGGAGCTATGGCGCGGGCTTGCGGGCGGGCTCCAGCCGCTACGCCCTGACGGCCCGGTACCGCTTTTCGGACGTGTTTACGGCCGCCACCCAACCCCAATATCCGGAGCTGCCGCGCTGGGTTATCGGGCTGGAGCTGGGCTGGCTGTAATTTGTAAAATACCCGGCCGTGAAAAGGCAACCTTCAGTTCGTTTTTGTGGTACATGCACCCAACAACCCTGCTTTGCTGCATAATTGCCGCTGATTTCCTGTTCAGGTAGCTAGGCTGTTCGGGACGTTTTGTATTTTGCCGAACTGATTTGAAGATGGTTGATTACCCCACAATGAAAAAACTCGTTCTCCCCGCTGCCTGTGCGGCTCTCCTGCTGCAAATGACCTCGTGTATCAACACGGAGCGGGAGGTTGGAACATCACAGAACGCGGATAAGGTATACACGCCCCCCACGAATACCAACCGCCTCAGCAGCCGTACGGTGCTTAACAAGGTGCAGACCACGCACTACTTTTCCAATACCAAAACCAAGGACAACTTCATTCTGCTGCTTCAGGGGCCTAAGATCCTGAATGCCCAGGCCAAGTTCATCATCGTCAGCAGTACCGGCGATACCCTGCGCAAGGAAGTAATGCCGGCCAGCGCCCTGCTCGACGAGCGGGAGCTGGAAGACCCGCAGGCTGCTACCGTGCGCGACAAGGAAATTGCCATTCTCAAGGGCATGAACAACTTCTTCCGCGAGGACCGCTTCACCCAGCCCGCCGTGCCTAAGACCGCGGCCCAGCCCGCCGAAATTGACCCGCAAAACTGGTCGGCGGTAAAGGAAGACAACAAGGCCGTGGGCTTCGACTACATCACCGTAGGCGGCAAAGAGCGCCGCATTGCCTACGCCAAAAAGCTGCAGAAGGCCGTCGTAATTGCCGAGTAGAATAGTGATTATTGGAGCTGCCAGAGCTCTACCCAAGCCCCGTTGCCTTCGCAGCGGGGCTTGTTTGTTTTTGGCTGAGCGGCCAAACCGCAGACCCGGTGCTAACGATTTTAGTGGTCCCGAAGAAAGAAGGTTGTTTTACGTAATAAGGTGGTGTTTATCAGAAGGGAAATGGCTTTGAGCTAAAGGGTAGGATACAGCTGTTGAAGGCTTTTAACTGGGGCGCGTAGCGGTGGTAGCGTTGGCATTGTAAGCAACATAAGCCCGGCTGATAAGGCTACGAATAGGGAGCAAACAGTATAAAATCGGGGCGGAGGACCTGCGGAAAAAAGAATGGCGCGGCCCCCAACCAAGGAGCCACGCCATGTCTAAATCCAATCACCTGGGCGCAAGATTTCACTGCTTACATGAGGGTTGGGTGAAGTCGCATTTTTCTATCCTTGCTTAATAGCCATTTTGCTTAGCCAGCCAATAGCGCCCGAGGTACTGCGTACTAGGCGGAACCCCCGGAACTCACCCAGCACCGCTACCTGACTACGGGCCGGCAGCGTGTCGAGGGGGGCCGCGGCGGCCGTGGGGTAGGCGTACAAATCGGCGGTAGCAGCCAGGGCCTCCCGGCGCAGGGCGGGCGCAGCGGCGGGCACCACGGCCTCGGCGGCCACGTAGCCGATGCGGCCATCGGGCTGCTCGACGCGGTACCAGCTGGCCTGGCTGCCGAGCACAAATAGGGGCGTATTACGGCTCATGGCTACCACGGCGCTACCCTTAGTGGCAGGGCTGCGGCGTAGGTTGGTGGTTTTCTCTTTTACCCGCACCCACTGGCCCAGGCGCTCGGGCTTGGTCCGCGGAGCCGGCGGCAAGGCGTCGGCATGGCGCACAAAGGGGAAGGGGTCGACAGCCCCGCGGCCGGCCCGGTACACGCCGAAGTGCAGGTGGGGCTGGGTAGTGCGGGCATTACCGGTATTGCCCACCAGACCCAGCGTGTCGCCGGCTTTTACCACCTGGCCGGGCTGCACGAGCTGCTTATCGAGATGGGCGTAGTAGATGTGCTGCCCGTGTTGGGCATCGGCCAGCCATACCACGTTGCCGCCCAGCTTGGTCACGCCCGTGCGCGTAATCATCCCCGACACGACGGCCACGGCGGGCGTGCCGCGCTTGGCGAAGATGTCGATGCCCTCGTGGCGGCGGGCACCTTGGTCACGGTCGGCGCCCCAGAAGCTGCCCACGGCCACGTCGTTTTTGCCCTTCACCGGAAAGCCCAAGGATGGAGCCCGCTGAATGCGCAGGGTGTAGCGGCCGGCACGCAGCAGCTCGGGCTGCACCCGCAAGAGGTGCTGCTGGTCATCGGGGGCGTCGTAGCTGAACGACAGGGCCGTGGTATCGGCCGAGGCTATGGGGCTGGGCAGGCGGTTGGGGCTGAGCTCGTAGGCGTCCAGAAAAACGTGGGCATCAGTGCCGGCGGCCAGCGTCAGGCTGATGTTGATACGCTCCCCGGCCCGCACGGCGTAGCGGTAGGAGGCGGCCATGGCCCGGTCGGCCCGAAACAGGCCGGTTTCCTGGAAGGGTAGGGTCACGACCAGCGAGTCGCGCAGGGCACGGTCGGCGGCAGCCAGCCAGTCGCGGCCCAGGGCCGTTTCGTCGAGCTGGGCCTGGCGCAGGCGGCGGGCGTAGGCTTCGTGGGGCGTGCTTTTCTGGAAGAGACCCTGCAGGGTTTGCTGCTGGCTACAGGCGGTGGTTAAAACAATAAGAAACAGAAAGCGGAGCGACAGGCGGATAGCGGACATCGAGCGGGATTGATATATCCGTCTAAACCCTAAATCCGGGTTAGTGGTTCGCCTGACAGCCCAGGCGCTGCGGAGCTCCTGGTCCGCGCGTACCGAGGCCTCCGCGGGAGCTGGGAGGCCAGTGGTCGGGCGTTCCAAGGGGGCGGCAGCGCGTAAAAACCGTTTACTTTGCTCTTCCACCCAACCTTTCTGCCCTATGAAGCTCATCGAATGCCCCCGCGACGCCATGCAGGGCCTGACCGAGTTTATCCCGACTCCCACCAAAATCAGCTACCTCAACGCCCTGCTGCGCGTGGGCTTCGATACGCTTGACTTCGGCTCCTTCGTCTCGCCCAATGCCATTCCGCAGCTGCGCGACACGGCCGAGGTACTCGCTGGCCTCGATTTGAGCCAGACCCGCACCAAGCTGCTGGCCATCGTGGCCAACCTACGCGGGGCCGAAACGGCAGCCAGCTTCCCCGAAATTCAGTACATCGGCTTTCCCCTGTCGGTGTCCGAAACCTTCCAGCTGCGCAACACCAACAAAACCATTCCCGAGGCCCTGAGTGAGCTGGCAGCCATGCAGGATTTGTGCGAAAAAACGGGCAAGACGCTGGTTACCTACCTGTCCATGGGTTTCGGCAACCCCTACGGCGACCCGTGGAGCCCCGAAACCGTGGCCGACTTCACCCAGCAGCTCGCCGACATGGACGTGCGCGTAGTAGCCCTCTCGGATACCATCGGGGCCTCGTCGGCGGCTACTATCGAACCCCTGTTTCGCCAGCTGATTCCGGCCTTTCCGGGCATCGAGTTTGGAGCCCACCTGCACACCACGCCCGGCACCTGGCGCGAGAAAGTGCAGGCGGCCTACTCAGCCGGCTGCCGCCGCTTCGACGGGGCCCTGGGCGGCATCGGAGGCTGCCCCATGGCCGCCGACGAGCTGACCGGCAACATGCCCACGGAAAACCTAGTGGCTTACTTCTCCGAAATCGGGGAAGACACCGGCCTCGACCCCAAAGCCCTGACCCAGGCCTGGCAGGCCGCCGGCTCGGTGTTTCATTTTTAAGGGGTGACGAGCTATTTTGCTTGTAGGGACGAGTAGTTGCATCTCGTCATCGAACTACCATCATTGAAATGCTTTCTGGGTAAAAAGCAGAATAAACACCCTTTGCAACAATAGAGACGCAATTATGCGTCTCCATACTCCAAACCACACGCCATGCCTACTGCTGTCGACTTGTTCATTCCTTGCTTCGTGGATCAGCTTTTTCCCGACACCGCCATGAACATGGTGAAAGTGCTGGAAAAGCTGGGCTGCGAGGTGCATTACAACGGCAACCAGACTTGCTGCGGCCAACCGGCCTACAACGCCGGCTACAAGGCTGAAAGCTGCTCGGTAGCCACCAAGTTTCTGCGCGACTTCCCCTCCGACACGGGCCGCTACATTGTGAGTCCGTCGGCGTCGTGCGTGGGCATGGTGCGCAACACCTACGCCGAGCTCTTCGAGAACACGCCCGAGCAAGGCCAGTACCACAGCGTGCAGCGTCGCATCTTCGAAATGACCGAGTTTATCGTCGACGTACTGGGCGTATCTGCCATTCAGGGGGCCCAGCTGCCCGGCAAGTACACCTACCACGACTCCTGCTCGGCCCTGCGGGAGTGCGGCATCCGGGAAGCTCCGCGCCAATTGCTCGACGCCGTACGGGGCCTGGAGCGGTTGGAAATGGCCGAAACCGAAACCTGCTGCGGCTTCGGCGGCACCTTCGCCGTGAAGTTTGAGGCCATTTCGGTAGCTATGGCCGAGCAGAAGGTCGAGCATGCCCTGGCCACCGGCGCCGACTACCTCATCAGCACCGACACCAGCTGCCTGATGCACCTGGACGCCTACATCCGCCGGGAGAAAAAGCCCATCAAAACCATGCATGTGGCTGATGTGCTGGCTAGTGGGTGGTAAAATATAAGCCGCTCATAGCGGGGAAGCAGGACGAAGCTGCGTGTCATGGCGAGGCTAAAGGTCGAAGCAATCCGTCCTCTGAAATGTGCCGAGTGTTCTAAACTGAAAAGCCCCTTACTACCACGTGGAGTAAGGGGCTTTCTGGTAAAAGAACGTTTCTGCCTGCGCAGAGGACGGATTGTTTCGTCCTCGCAAGGACATGTTAGACTTACAGCAGCTTCTGAATCCGCTGCTTCAGGCCTTCGGTGGCTTCGAGCAGGGGCAGGCGGGCGGCGGGGGAGCAGATACCCAGCGCCTCCAGCACGGCTTTGATGCCCACAGGGTTGGCTTCCTCGTACATGAGCGGGTTCAGGGGCAGAAACTCGAAGAGCAGCTTGGTCGCTTCCTGGTAGTTGCCGGCCAATGCCAGGCGGGTCATGTCGCTCATGCGCTTGGGGTAGGCATTGCCCAGCACGCTGATCACGCCTTCGGCCCCGAAGGAAATCATGGGCGTGGTCAGCATATCGTCGCCGCTGATGAGCAGGAAGCCTTCAGGCCGGCGGGCGGCAATCATCATGCACTGCTCCAGGTTGCCGCTGGCTTCCTTGATGCCGATAATGTTGGGGTGCTGGGCCAGGCGCAGCGTGGTTTCGGCGGTCAGGTTGGAGCTGGTGCGGCCGGGCACGTTGTAGAGCAGGATGGGCAGCGGGCTCAGGTCGGCCAGGCGCAGGTAGTGCTGAATGATGCCCTGCTGGCTGGGTTTGTTGTACGCGGGGCTGGCCGAGAGAATGGCGGTGATGCCGGTCAAATCGGTGGTGCGCAGCAGGGTTTCGAGGCCGGCCGTGTCGTTGCCGCCGATGCCGTACACGAGTGGCACGCGGCCCGCTACGTGTTCTTTCACCACGCGCAGGATTTCAGCCTTTTCCTCGGCCGTCGTCGTGGGCGACTCGGCCGTGGTGCCGTTGATAACGAGGTATTCTACACCGCCCTCAATGTTGAAATCGAGCAGGCGACGCAGGGCGGGGTAGTCGACGGCGTGGTCGGGGGCGGGGGTGAAGGGCGTGATGAGCGCAACGCCCGTGCCGCGAAGTTTGTCCATGCGGGGAATTAGCTGTTGTTTTGTGACTTGGAAGGCCGGTGGCGAAGATACAACGCGCTTGGTCACGGTTGGCTTCCGGCATTTTCTCCCCAAAAGTACCGGGTCTGGCTTTGTGCCGCCGCAATTCACCGAATGATTTTGTTCCGTACCCCGCTTTTCGCGGCCGCCGCAGCCCTGGCAGCCAGCTCATTTCTCACCGCCTGCGACACCAAGCCCACCACGGCCTCCGAAGCCGGCAGCCCCACGGCTGAAGCCGTAACGTCGGATTCGGCCGCCACGGCCGCGGCTATGTCGGGCACCGCGGCCACGACTAATGAGGAAGCCAACGCCACGCCCGCGCCCGACCCGAGCAGCATTCCGGCCAACAAGATTGCCGACGCGGCCACCATCACGGCCCGTCCCCAGGTGCCGATTCTGTGCTACCACCAGATTCGCGACTGGCGCGCCAAGGACTCAAAAGGCGCTAAGGACTACATCGTTCCGGTGCAGCAGTTCAAGGACCAGATCAAGATGCTGGCCGACTCGGGCTACCACACCATTCTGCCCGACCAGCTCTATGCCTACCTGACCACGGGCGCCAAACTGCCGAGCAAGCCCATCATGCTCACCTTCGACGATACCGACCTCGACCAGTTCACGGTAGCCCGCCCCACGCTCGATAAATACGGCTACAAGGCCGTGTACTTCGTGATGACCGTGAGCCTAGGTCGCCCCAACTACATGAGCAAGGCCCAGGTGAAGCAGCTCTCGGATGAGGGCAACGTCATCGGCTCCCACACCTGGGACCACCACAACGTGAAGAAGTACCAGGGCGAAGACTGGGTAACCCAGATTGAGAAGCCCACCAAGACCCTGGAGGAAATTACGGGCAAGGACATCAAGTACTTCGCCTACCCCTTCGGCCTCTGGAACCCCGAGGCCATCCCGCAGCTCAAGCAGCGCGGTATGGTGGCGGCCTTCGTGCTGGCCGAGAAGCGCGACCCGCAAGACCCGCTGTTCACCATCCGCCGCATCATTGCCAGCGGCTACTGGAAGCCCCGGACCCTGCACAACAGCATCGTACAGAGCTTCTAACGCTCGGTCGCAAGTATTTGTCGGTGTCATGGCGAGCGAAGCGCGGCCATCCGTCCTCTACTAGTACTAGCGACAAACGCTCTTTTACCAGAAAGCCCTTTTCCGTTGCGTACGGGAAAGGGCTTTTTACATTAGAAGGCTCAGCACACTTCAGACGACGGATTGCTTCGCCTTGCTCGCAATGACAATGAAAAAGGGGTTGGCGAATCTGCGCAGCGGACGGGCCTACTCCTTTTTTGCTTGGCTGTAAAGCAGCTTGCCCTGGTGAAGCGTGTAGGCCACATCGGCGAAGGCTCGGACGTCCGTAGCCGGGTCGCTGCGCAGGATGACCAAGTCCGCACTCATGCCCTTGGCCACTTTGCCCGTTTGGGCGTCCCGGCCAAAGCGTCGGGCGGGAGCGGTAGTTAGAGCCGCCAGAATCTGGGGAAAGCGTAGGCCAGCTTGGTTCATGAGCAGGTACTCATCGGCGGGCGAATAATCCCGCATGTAGCCGACATCCGTACCAAAAAGAATTTCCCCACCGGCCTGAGCATACACATTCAGTTGCTGCTGGCCCACCTGCAACAAGGCGTTTTTGTCGGGAGGAATGCCGGCCTGCTCCAGTTCCCACTTAAAGAGCTTCAGCGTCGGAATGAGGGCCATGTTGGCCGCGCGCATGGCCTGCACGGTTTGGGTATCCCACACCCGCCGGTCGTCCGGAGCCACGTGCGTCAGGATATCGACCCCGCCCTGGGCCGCGAGGGAAACGCCCAGCAAATTGGTTGGGTGGGCAAAAACTGGTTTCTGATGGGCATGAGCCACCGCTACCGCGGCCCGAATGGTAGCTAGGGGCATGGGTACGACTGCCCGACCGGTAGGTGAGGCCGACCACATTTTGATGGCATCGGCGCCAGCGGCCAGTTGCCCTTGCACGTGCTGGGCAGCCTGCTCGGGCGAGTTTGCTTCGGCCAGCTGTAGCGGCTCAATGTAGGCTGGGTTGCCGGCCGGCGGCGTAAAAGGCTCACCGGCGGAGAGAATAGTGGGGCCGGGCACTAGCCCCGTAGCAATGCGCGCCCGCAGCCGCAGTAGGTTCTTCAGGTCCAGCGTGGCCAGATCGAAGGCGTAGGTGAAGCCGTAGCGGGTCAGCATCTGCTGCAACTGCCGGCTTAAGCGCGGCGCGGCAATGGTATCGGCCCTCAGCCACTTGGGCTCTATGAAATGGACGTGACAATTCCAGAACCCGGCCGTCAGGACCATCCCGCGGCAATCAATGAGGGGGGTATGGGCCGGAATGCGCACCTGCCGGGCCGTTCCCACAGCTGCAATTTTACCCTGCCGTAGCAGCACTACGCCGTTGAGAATGGGGCTGGCCTCCGGAGAAGGGTAGATTTTTGCGCCGACCAGTGCCAGATCAGCCGGCGCCGGCTCGGCAACCCGGGCCTGGGCGAACAGGTATCTGCCCAACAGAGCAGCCACGAAAACCAGGCAGGTAAGTAGGTGCCCACGAGGGATAATGCCCATAAGAGAAGTTCTTTAGCGGAGACGATGCAAACTAGGAGTTTGAATATATAGTATTACCTGTGTTGAAACATTGTCAGAGCGTACAAGCCAAGAATGCGTCAGTTGAGTGGCTGCTTTGGTACCGGCCGCCTATTGGGAATTTCAGAACGGGGTATATTCCCAGCAACTTCCAATCTAAGGTTTCGCCAAGAACTTCGCTATGCAGCAGAAAGCCCTTTTCCACCGAAGTAGAAAAGGGCCTTCTGATAAAAGGATGGAACCAGCTGCGCTAGGCTCGCCCGGACCGGGGACTATTCCGTTTTTACGCCCGCGGCTTTCAAGTCCTTGAACGCACCGGCGTTGACTAGCTTTCGGAAGCCCTTTTCCTGCATCAGCCCCGCGGCTTTGCCGCTGCGGTTGCCGGAGGCACAGTACAGCACGTAGGTTTTGGTCGTGTCGAGGCTGGCCAGCTGGGTGGGGAAGTTAGGGTCGCGGAAGTTCAGGTTCTGGGCGCCCTGGAGGTGGCCAGTGGCAAATTCCTCGGGGGTGCGCACATCCAGCACCACTACGTTACGCTTCTTGAGCAGCTTCTGGGTTTCGGCCGGGGACGTGATGGGCCGACTGGGCGCGGTAGAGGTCGGCGCGGTTTGCTGGCCGGTGGTAATAGGCTGGGTGTTGCCACCGGCGGGAGTGGTTTGGGCAAAAGCCGCAGAAGCACTTAGCAGCGCGCAGAGCACAGCTGCCGAAAAGGCGGGGCGAAGCATAAGCGGAATAAGTAAGAAGAAGGCTTTCAGGCTAGTAGCAAACAGCCGGGGGCTACAAAGTGCGCCGCCAGAAGGCGTTACAACCGTGAGCCGGGGTGGGAATCGACCGGCTTGCAGCAAGGCGCGGTCCGGCTCACGGTTGAAAGCCAAAATACCACCGGAACAGTGGTTTCAGCCGCTAAAATAGGGAACCTTACTGACCTAAATCGTTTGCAGTGGGCTCAGGGGCCGGAAAAGTCTCAGTGGAGGCCGTTTCCGCGCTGGAATCGAGGTTTTGGGAGGTTAAAATTTCTTCCTCTTCCTCGTTTTGCGTCACGGTTGGAATCATGGCCAGCAAGTCGGTTTCGGAAATGATGGGCACTTTGAGCTCGGTGGCCTTTTCACGCTTGGCTGGGCCCATTTTGTCGCCGGCTACCAGGTAGCTGAGCTTCTTGCTGATGGAACCGGTGATTTTGCCCCCGTTGAGCACGATAAGCTGCTGCAATTCCTCCCGGCTGTGCTCCTCGAATACGCCCGAAAGCACGAAAGTCAGCCCGGCCAGCCGGTCGCTGACGGCCTGGGGGGCTTCCCCGGTGAGAGCCAGCTGCACGCCGGCTACCCGCAGCCGCTCGACCAGGGCACGGTTGGCCTCGTTCTGGGTCCAGGCAGCCAGGGACTCGGCAATGACGCCGCCGACTTCAGGCACGGCCCCCAGCTCGGGAGCCGCGGCCTGCAGGATGGCGTCCATCGAGCGGTAGTGGTTGGCCAGCTTTTCGGCCACGGTTTCGCCCACGTAGCGGATGCCCAGCCCGAACAGGACCCGGTCGAAGGGCACTTGCTTACTGCCTTCCACTCCGTTGAGTAGGTTCTGAATAGACTTTTCGCCCAGGCGCTCCAGGCCGGTGAGCTTGTCGGCGGAAAGGTCGTAAATGTCGGCCGGGGTGCGGACCAGGCCCAGGTCGAAGAAGCGGGCTACGGTTTCGGCACCCAGGCCGTCGATGTTCAGCGCCTTGCGCGAAACGTAGTGCTCCAGCTTGGCCTTGAGCTGGGGCGCGCAGCCCGTGTCGTTGGGGCAGCGGAAGTGGGCCTCGCCCTCGGGCCGGATCAGAGGAGTGCCGCAGGCGGGGCACTCGGTGGGATACTGGATGGGCTGGCTGTCGGCCTCGCGGGCGGTAAGGTCGACGCCGGTGATTTTGGGAATGATTTCGCCGCCTTTCTCCACGAAGACCATGTCGCCCAGGCGCAGGTCAAGGGCGGCAATCTGGTTGGCGTTGTGCACGGAAGCGCGCTTGACGACCGTGCCGGCCAGGGGCACGGGCGTGAGCATGGCCACGGGCGTGACAGCCCCGGTACGGCCAACCTGGTACTGAATGCTGTTGAGGCGGGTGCGGGCGGCCTCGGCCGGATACTTGTAAGCTATGGCCCAGCGGGGGCTTTTGGAGGTGAAGCCCAGCACTTCCTGCTGCTGGAAGTCGTCGACTTTGATAACGATGCCGTCGGTGGCGACGGGCAGCTCGAAGCGCTTCTTTTCCCAGTGGTGGATGAAGTCGAGGACTTCCTCGATGCTGTGGCACTGGCGCCAGGTGTCGGACACGGGCAGGCCCCAAGATTTGAGGGCTTCCAGGGAGGCGCTGTGGGTGGGGAAGACGCCGCGGACGGGGCTCAGGAAGCTGTAGGCGAAAAAGCGCAGGCGGCGGGCCGCTACCAGGGCCGAATCCTGGAGCTTGAGCGTGCCGCTGGCCGCGTTGCGGGGGTTGGCCAGCAGGGCCTCGCCATTTTGCTCACGCTCCTTGTTGAGGTCATCGAAGACGGGCAGGGGCATGAAGATTTCGCCGCGCACCTCGAACTCGGCGGGCTGGGCGGGGCCGGCGGCGCGCAGGTGCAGGGGCAGGTTCTTGATGGTGCGCACGTTGCTCGTGACCACGTCGCCGCGGGTGCCGTCGCCGCGGGTGACGCCCTGGGTAAGCTGGCCGTTTTCGTAGGTCAGGCTCATGGCTACGCCGTCGAACTTCATTTCGCAGACGTAGGCAAACTCGGCGCCTTCCAGGCCGCGGCGCACCCGTTCATCGAAGTCGCGCAGGTCGGCCTCGGAGTAGGTGTTGCCCAGGCTGAGCATGGGGTACTTGTGCGGGGCCGTGGGAAACTGCTTGGTGATGGTGCCGCCCACGCGCTGGGTGGGAGAGTTGGGCAGGGCTAGCTCGGGGTAGTCTTTTTCGAGCTGCTGGAGCTCAGCCAGCAGCTGGTCGAACTCCTGGTCACTGACTTCGGAGGTGTCCTGCTGGTAATATTGGTGGTTGAGGTAGTGCAGCCGCTCGGTGAGGGCCGTAATTTTCTCTTGGATGGCGGTAGTGTCGGACATAGGGCAAAAGTAACCGGGTTGCGGACAGTGTACGCAGTTTTAGTTGCTGGTTGTTTGGTGTCAGTGGTTCGGTGGGGCGCCGTTGAGTAGAAACATTCTCCGTTGGGGTTGGCAGCTCCCCCGTTGGGGTAGAAAGCTGCTCTGCCGGGCTTGGCAGCTTCTCCGTCAGGGTAGAAGCCTTATCCGTCAGGGCGGGAAGCTGCTCCGTTGGGGTAAGTAATTGCGCCGTCGTAGTTGGATGCTACTTCGCCGGGGAGGAACGAAAAAGGCAGCTCTTGCGGGCTGCCTTTGGGTTGCAAATGCGTAGCACCACCTACGCAGTTCACGCTACAGCGGGTTGAGTCTGTGGCTTAGTCCTGCACTAGCACGCCATCGGCCTCGAAGTTGAGCTGCTCCTCGGGCTGGGTAATGGCCGCTACTTCCTTCGCCGACTTGCCCGCGTCCTTGGCGTAGTGCTGCAAGTCCTCGACGGGCACGACTTCGCGGTGGGCCCAGCCATTGATAACCACGGTTTTGCCGCTGATGTCCTTGGGCACGAAGAAGGCGTAGTCTTTGAAGCGCACCCGCATAGCTTTGCCCTCGGCGGTGGTCAGCGTGAGCCAGCAGCCCTTGGCCTGGCAAACCTCGGCGGCGGTGCCCACCAGCTTCACCTGGGCCGAATCCTGCCCGCCCAGTACCTGGCGCAGCTCGCTCATGGGGCGGGCGCCGGCGGCGGTAATGGCCGCGCCGTAGGTTTTGCCGGGGGCGGCCGATGCGGCGGCTGTGGGCTGGGCCGGGGCGTCGGCGGCAGTGGTTTCGGGAGTAGAAGACGATTGGCAGGAAGCCAGGGCCAGTAGGCTGGCGGCCAGGGCAAGGTGCTTGAGAGTCATGGGGAGAGAAACGAAAAAGGGGCCGAAGATTCGGCCCCTAAACTAGTGGTTTTCCGCAAAGTACTACTGGCCCTGGCCGGCGTTGACGCTGGCTAGGGTGCGGGTCTGACTGAGCTTGCCCTTCTTGTCGTAGACTTCGGTTTTGACGATGCCCATCGTGGGCGAGTAGTAGTCGACGACCTTATAGGTAGTGCGCAT
This sequence comes from Hymenobacter cellulosivorans, assembly GCF_022919135.1. Classification (NCBI taxonomy): domain Bacteria; kingdom Pseudomonadati; phylum Bacteroidota; class Cytophagia; order Cytophagales; family Hymenobacteraceae; genus Hymenobacter; species Hymenobacter cellulosivorans. The sequence goes on from NZ_CP095049.1 coordinate 4,069,256, forward strand.
CACCATGTCCTTGCGGGCCTGGGTGGCATCCTCATGCTCCGACTCAATCGTGTAGCAGGAAAACGTGCCGGCCGGGGTGGTTACCGGGGCCGGGCCGCTGACGACTTTGCGCTTGCGGGCAAAGCTGCTCACCTTGGCAATATCGACCACCGAGCTGCTGACCTGTACCTCGCTGCCGCCGGCGGGCAGGCTGGAGCCAACTTGGGGCTGGTGGGGCCAGGCCAGAGCCACGGGGGAGTACACGAATTTCCGGTCCCGGAATGAGCGGATGCTTTCGGGCTTAAACTCGCTCATGCCGTCGATGAAGCTCGTGTCCTGGCGGCAGGAAATGGTCAGGTCCTGCATGTTGAGTAAGCGGCTCTTGGTATCGTAGAGGCCGCTCTTAAGCAGCACGCTATGGGTTTCGACGGTCTTCTTCTTGTTCATTTCCGAGCTCAGGCTGACCACCCGCATGCGCACCTCGCCAGTGGGCTTGCCGTCGGCCGAGGTCAGGCGGTATACCCGCTCGTTGTTGTCGGTAAGGCCAAAGGGGTGGTGGCAGTCGAGGCCGGTGGCGGCCGGGGCCGTTTCGGGGGCAGTGGTGGCTGCGGCGGGGCGGGCGGCAGCGGGCGGCGCTACCTGGGCCCAGAGCGGCGGCGTCAGGGGCAAGTGGGCCAGCAACAGGGACGATAACAGGCGAAAAGCGGGGAAGGCAGACATGGCGGGAGAAGGTGAACAGTAGGAGCGGGGCCTGGGCAACATACGCAGGCAACTTTATTTAGATTTACGCCGGCTACGGCAAACGGCCTGCCAGGCTTGCGGCGGGGCTAGGCCCTGTAACTTGCGCGGACCGGGTACGTTTGCCCGGTAGCACTCACCCTTTCATTTACCTATTTTCTTTCTTCCCATGGCTGATTCTTCCCAATCATCCGGCAGCTGGGCCGACACGGCCGCTTCGCTGCTTTCCAAGCTTTCCGGTGGCGTCGAGCTGAACCTAGCTTTCGACCAGATGGAGCTGCAGGTGCCCAATGCCCAAAACCCTAACGGCCCGGCCGGTACCTGGCGCCTCAACGGCTCGTTGCGCATCCGCACCCGCGGCGAAAACCCCGCCGCCAGCCCGGCTGCCCCCCAGTTGCCCGCCGCCAAGTCGGAGCCCCTTGGCTAGCGGCCTCGACATTGAGGCGCGCCTGGTAGTGACCATGGATGGGGACGACATCCAGATTGCCGGCTCGGGCTCCTACTTGATTGTGAACTTGCCCAACCAGCGGGTGCTCGACAAGCTCACCAGCGGGCCTCCTAAGCCGCCGGGGGCGAAAAAGCCCAAGCCCCCAGCCGGCAATGCGCCCGACCCCTGCAGCAGCTCAACGACCTGGCCCGGCAGCTGGGCCTGATCCTGGATTTGCGGGTGGCCGGCAAAACCTATGTCACCTTCGGGGCAGGCCGCACAGCCAAGATTACACTCAACGCCGTGCTGGGAAAAATCGGGTCCTTTTTTAAGGGCGGATAACCCAAAATAAGGCCGGCCGCGGAATGGCATTTTACGTATCTTGCTCTATAGCCACTAAGGCCGCCGGCGAGGTCGAGTACGGAACTTATGGCTCCTGGATTGGTTTCCAGAACGTACGTTGCCCCTCTCTGCCCCGATGATGAATTCCGACAAAGAACGTAAAGACAAAGTAGGTGCCGGCCGGCCGGCGTCGGCCTTCACCCGCATCGAGCGGGTACCGCCGCTGCTCATGCTCCTGTACCTGGCCATGGTGGGCATCTCGGTGATGTTCGTCATCCTGGTGGCGGCCTATATCCAGACCCGCCACCTGAACGGAATGGCCACCGGTGCCCATCCGCTGCCGCGCTATTTTTCTCTGAGTACCATTGTGTTACTTATTAGTAGCTACACCCTTAGTCAAGCTCAGCGCATCTACCGCTCCGACGATATGCGCACCCTTACCCGCTGCCTAGGAGCCACGCTGCTGTTGGGTAGCATCTTTGCGGGCCTCCAGATCCTGGGCTGGCGGGAGCTGATGAACCAGGGTGTCTTTTTCAGCGGGGAAGCCAGCGGCACGTATATCTACCTAATTTCGGCCCTGCACGTGGCGCACTTGCTGGGCGGCATGCTCTTTCTGCTGGCCCTGATGCTGCGCACCATGCACGCCTCCCGAGACGCGGTTCGCTCGTTGGTATTTATCCGGGACCCGTACCGCCACCGGCAGTTGCGGATGCTGAATATTTACTGGCACTTCATTGATGCCCTCTGGGTAGCGTTGTTCGGCGTGTTTCTGTTCTTGTACTAAGTCTGCCAGGCTGCTACAGCCCAATAAAAAAAGCCCCGGCGTGAATCTCACATCGGGGCTTTTTTATGCAGATCAGAGAGGGGGTAGAGGCGCGTATTCGCGGCTTAGGCGTTGCTGAAGCTGGTAGTCGTCGTGCACCGGCGCGACGCCAATAGGCATCTTTACAGCACCAGCTCCGTCTAGGGCGCAATGGTTACGGTGCCCCGGTAGCTTTTGTCGGTGAACTCAATTAGCAGAAAGTAAACGCCGGCGGGCAGGCCGCCCCCATCCCACTTAAAGGTGCGGTTGGTCGTCTGGTACACCATATTTCCCCAGCGGCTGAAAATTTTGATGTTGGCCAGGCGGGAGTCGCAGAAGTCGGGCGGCAGGGTGGGCAGCTCGAAGAAGTCGTGGTTACCGTCGTTGTTGGGCGTGAAGATGTTGGCCGGCATGAAGGGCGGATACTCGGGCCGCAGCACCTCAAAGCGCATTGTGCGGCTAATGGGCACCGGCCGGCAAGTAGTTTCCTGCAACTGAAACGTGACTTCGGTGATTTCGCGCTGGGCCACCGTGCAGCTCGGGTCCCACTCGAAAGTAGCCGTTGCCTTGCCCGCGCCGTTGCGGGCGGTAAAGCGCATCCCGGCTTCGGCCAGCGTAAGTCCGTCGACGGAGGCCGTCAAGGTCAGTTGGTCATTATCCGCATCGAGGCCTTCGAGGGTAAGCTGGTAAGGCTCACCCAACCGGTGCCGGATAAGTGGGGCCGCGTCAGAGGCCGTGAGCGTCGGGGGGGTGTTGGCGTATTCGATTTGAATGGGCACCACTATCGGCGGCGAAGCCTGGCGTTCGTCGCAGGGCTTAGCGGCGGCCCTAAACTCGAATTCGTACAGAAATTTATCCGTCGGCGGGCAGGGCACGCGCCAGGTAAAGGTGCCGTTTACCGAGGCGCCGGTCGTGTTCTGCACCATCGTGGCACCCACGCTGCCCGGCGTAAAGCCCCGGCCGATCATCTCCAGCGTTACGGGGTCGGAGTCGGGGTCCCGGCCCGTCACCTGGAAGGTCACCAGGTCGCCGATGCGCACACGAAGGGGCAGGCCGGGCCCAGCCGTGGTGGCTACCGTGGGCACACTATTGGGGTCGGGGATACCGGTAAAGGCCAGGCGCACCGTGTCGCGCTTGGGCAGGCTGCAGCCGTTGTCGGCCACAATGACGTCGAGCAGATACACTCGACCCTTCGTGTCGAGGCATTTGGAAAAGCACAGCTCCGAAAACAGGGTGTCGGGCGCGCCGGTCGTGCGCACCATACCCTGCGACACGGTGAACGTGGGTAGCGGGGCAGTGAAGTTGACCGGGCGGATCGACAGGCTAAGCCGGGAAGTAGGGTCGGGGTCGGTGAAGCGCAGCTTCAGGCAGCGGCCGTTGCTGGGCCCCAGTTGCAGCACGTCCCGGCCGGGCTGGTAGGGTTGGTTGCTGCCCGGCAGCAACACTTTCACCTCGGGCTTGGTGTTGCGCGGGCAGTCGATGACCTGAAGCTGGAAGTCGCGGCGCACCTCGCTGATTTTTATTCCCTTGCGGTATTCCGAGCATTTGATACCGAACACGAAGAGTCCCAGCTGACTAGGGCGTACTTCCAGCCGCCCACTAAAGCGGTTCACGCTCAGGGCCGGGGTGCCGGGAATCTGGTTGAGAACACTCAGGCCCGGCATCCATTGGATGGGGGCATAGGGCTGGGGCTGGGCCTGCTCGGGCTTGGGCATATTGGTATCGGAGTGCCCGTTCAGTGGTGTCGAAAGCTCATAAACCAGCGAGTCGCCGTCCACGTCCTGACCACCGAAATCGTAGTAAAACAGCTCTCCACGGCAGGCATAGTCGCTCAGGGGCGGAAAAATCCGGGGGGTAGAGTTGATAAATGGCTGCCCGTTGCGTACCACGGCCGGAAACTCCAGGTAGTAGGTCTGGCCCGCGTTGCCGGGGTTGCGAATGTTGCGGATGCTGTTGTTGCGGCAGCACCGCTCCACGGCTGCGTAGTAGCCCGCCGGGTTGTTATACCGGTCGGCGGCCAGCGTAATCGGGCCGCTGTACTGAATGCGGCGGGTGCTCAGAACAGGCAGGGTGCAGGCAATATCGGAGTACGCCACATTGGTGTTGGACACCAGCGGTAAAACCAAATTCTGCATCCGCCGGTCGGTGCCCTTTTCGAAAATGCCTACCGACAGGTCGCTGTCCAGCGCGCCTGGGTTGCCATACACGGCGTCGAAATACAAGTTGAGGTTGAGGCGGTAGGTGCTGCCCGACTGGTATTGCAGGTCCAGTTCTCCGCCCACAATATGGGTGGCCCAGCCCGGCAAAGCGCCCAGGATCAGCAGCAGCAGAACAGGAAAAAAGCGAGGTAAAAAACGAGGCATAGGCGGAAATGCTAAGTGCTTTCGAAAGATACAAAACCTGAAGCCGTGGCCCCAGCGTTTCATCGGGAGTTTGCGCCCCGGTGTGTATCTTAGCTGCACTTATCACCGGTACCAGAGCGGTTGTCCGGGCGGCCTCTTTTTTTCCGTTTCGCATGCGTCGTATTCTTTACTCCTTATTAACCAGCGGTTTGCTGGCCGGAGCTGCCCAGGCTCAGATACCCAGCTACCAGCCTCAGCGCGCCGACCTCGACGGCACGGCCGCCCGCAGCTGCGCCCTTACCCACCAGCAGGGAGCGCTGCGGCAGCCCGCCGCCACGGTTCGGCACCGCCAGAAGATGGAGCGTTACGACGTGAAGTACTATAAGCTTGACATTGCCCTCGAAAACAACTCGCGCAACGTGGGTGGCTCAGTGCGTATGCTGGCCCAAAGCGGCCCGAGCCTCGATTCGCTGGCCTTTGAGCTGTATCCCACGCTCACGATTGATTCGGTAGTAGTGAATGGCAAAAAAGTAGTGGGTACCCGCCGCGCCCTCGGCGACGTGACCGTGCGCCTGGCCCAGGCCGTGCCAGCCAACTCGCTTTTCAATGCTTACATCTACTACCGCGGCACGGCGCCCAACGGCAACTCGGCCGCCATCGGCAACGCCCTGGACACGGAAGTAGACCCGGATTATGGCACCAGCGTGACCTGGAGTCTGAGTGAGCCATTCAATGCCTACGAGTGGTGGCCCTGCAAGCAGGTGCTTACCGACAAAGCCGACTCCTCCGACGTGTGGGTGACGACTTCGAGCCTCAACAAGGTTGGCTCCAACGGCGTTCTGGAGCGGGTCACGCCCCGGCCCAATGGCAAAAGCCGCTACGAGTGGAAGTCCCGCTACCCTATTGCGTATTACCTGGTGTCGGTGGCTGTGGCGCCCTACGTGGAGTACGTGAACTACGCCAACCCCGCTGGTGGGCCCACCATTCCCATCGTCAACTACGTTTACAATACGGCGGCGCTGAATGACTACCGCGAGGAGTTGGACCGGACCCCGGGCTTTATTGCAAACTTCTCTAATCTAGTGGGCCTCTATCCGTTTGCCAAGGAAAAGTACGGGCATTCCATGGCACCCATCGGCGGCGGCATGGAGCACCAGACGATGACCACCCAGGATGGATTCAACTTCACGCTCACGGCCCACGAGCTGTTTCACCAGTGGTTTGGCGACAACGTGACCTGCGCTTCCTGGCAGGATATCTGGCTCAATGAGAGCTTTGCTTCCTACGGCGAATATCTCTCGCTCAATGCCTTTGCAGCGCCGGCCCAGGCCCGCGGCTGGATGGACAACGCCCACGCTATAGCCATGCAGAACCCCGGTGGCAGCGTGTACGTGGCCGATACGACCAGCGTCAACCGCATCTTCAGCACCCGGCTTAGCTACAAGAAAGGCGCGGCCGTAGTGCACATGCTGCGCTATTTACTTAACGATGACGTGAAGTTCTTCCGGGCCCTGCGCACCTTCCAGACGCGCTTTTCCGGCAGCACGGCCCGCACCAGCGACCTGCAGCGCATCTTCGAAGCCGAAGCCGGCAGCTCGCTCGATACCTTTTTCCGCCAGTGGTACCGTGGCGAAGGCTACCCGACTTTCAACGTGCGCTGGACTCAGGCCGGCAGCTCGCTCTATCTGAAAACCTCCGAAATGGTGTCGATGCCCACCGTAACGCCCTTCTTCGATACCCCGGTCGACTACAAAATCAACTACAGCAATGGTACCAGCCAGACGGTCCGCCTGCGGCAAAGCCAGGCTGAAACAAGCTTCACCGTGCCCGTGGCCGGCACCGTGACCAGCCTCCAGGTAGACCCCGACCAGTGGCTGCTCAACGCCCCTGGCACGGTCAGCCGCGACAATACGCTCTCAACCAAAGCGGCCGCTACCATGCTGCCCCTGGCAGTATACCCCAACCCTTGCCGCGAGGTGCTGCAGCTGAGCAACCTGACCATGCGCACGGCTCAGGCCGTGGTGACGGACATGACCGGCCGCGTGGTACTGCGCCAGACCGTAGGCGCCAGCCACACCCAGCTCGCCACGGCTGCCCTGATTCCGGGAATCTATCACCTGCAGGTAACAACTCCGGAAGGCGAGGTTTCGCTGGCTCGGTTTGTGCGCGAGTAGGCTTCAGCGTTTCTTGCCAATAAAAAGCCCCGCCGTACATCCGGCGGGGCTTTTTATTGGAGGCTACTTATAATACTGCTTAATGAGCTCTTGCACTGCCGGCGGGGCAGGGGGCAGGTTGAACAGCGTGTCCATGAGCGAGTCAAAGGGGGCAGCCGGCGTAAAAATGGCGTCCTGGTAGGGGTTGGCGAAAAACCGGATAAAGCCCGGCTGCCCATTGATGCTGACCAAATCCACCGTCACGTTGCCAAAACGCTGGTTGCAGCGGCCAGTGGCGGTGCAGTCGTGGGGCTGGGGCTTCAGGAAGTGCTTCTCGATGCACTCCGCGTACCGCTCGTGGTTCACGAAGCGTTTGTCCGACACGGCTGCGTTGTAGCCCAGGGCCACCATCCGGTCCCGGATAAAGTCAAAGAGGTGGCGGAAGTTGCCGGGTCCGATGCTGGGGTCGTAGAAAAATAGCGCGCCCTGCCGGGCTTCGTCCCGGATGAGCTGCACCCGCAACTGTTTGGCGCACACGCCGGTTTTCTGGAAGTGGTAGGCTTTAAAGAAAGGTCCCATCCAGTTCAGATACACCTGCTGCGCCACCCATTGCTCGTGGGCGCGCTGCTGGGCCTTGGTGCGCGTTAGGGGCTGCCAACTGGTAGGCCCCGCCGCATTCGGGCTGGCGAATATCTTCTTGAAAAAAGAAAGCAAGGGAAGGGAGTGAGTTTGAGAATGAAACACTAGCGCCTCCAAATAGTTTTTGAAGGACGCGCAGCCCCGGCCGGCAAATTGGGGTCTTTCGCTTTCTATTCTACTGTTACCGCTACTTTTTATGACTACCAAACAACGTACCGCTCTTAAGAAAGAGCTGCTTTCAGAATGCCGCCGCGTGCAGCAGCTCAAGGCCGATAATGCCCGCCAGGCCATGCTCGATGTGCAGGAAAGCGCCAACGAAAGTCAGGGAGCCATTGAGGATAAGTTTGAGTCGTTCCGGGAAGCCTGCCATATTCAGCGCGACCTGTTTGCCCGTCAGCTCGACGAGGCTCTGACGGGTCTGCAGGCCCTGCAGCGGGTGCCCGAGGCCCGGCCCCCCAAGGACCAGCCTGGCGTGGGTTCCGTCGTCGTGACTGACTCCCAGTGTTTCTACATTTCCGTGAGCCTGGGCGAAATCAAGGTAGATGGAAAGCCGTACTTTGCTATTTCCGCGTTTTCCCCGCTTTATCAAGCCATGGCTCAGAGTCGGGTCGGCGACACTTTTAGTTTCCGCGGCAAACCCTACCGCATTGAGGAAGTCTTTTAATTGGCAGACAGAAACCGTCCAGGGCGCTACTTGACCCGCATCCAGTAGTGAGAGCGGCCAATTAGAGAAAAGCCAATGTAACCTTTCACCTCCAGCTTATCCTTGCCCGCCAGGCTCAGGTAGCAGGAATAAGTGCGGCCGTTGCTGGGGTCATAGATCTGTCCGTCTTCCCACCGGTCGGAGCTGGGATTGTAGCGCAGGCCCTGCAATACCGGCATATTCTGCAGCGGGGTCGTGCGCTTTTCGGGGTCGGGATTGTGCGCGTCCAGCTTGGGCTTGCCTGTGGTGGCTTCCTGGGGCTCTTGCAACCACACCAGCTTGCCGCACAACAACTCACCGCAGCGGTAGATTTCAATGTGCGATTCGCCGGCATCATCGGCCCAGACGCCCAGCGGCACGGTCGTTTGGGCCACGGCTCCCCACGAGCAGGCCAGAAAGAAAAGCAGACTAAACAGGAAAGTTTTCAAGGTGGATGGGCATGGATAGACGTAACCGCAGCCGGCCGGCGAAGGTTTCCGGTGGAAGGTAGCACAAAAAAAGCGACGCCCCGAAATAGGGCGTCGCTTGTCGTTGCGGGACTGGGTGGCGGTTATTTCACCCGGGTCCAGGTCTGGGACTTGCCAATCAAAGAGAAGCCGATGTAGCCTTTCACTTCCATGGTATTGGCATTGAGTACCTTCATATAGCAGGAGTAAGTTTTGCCATCTTCGGGGTTGTAGATGGTGCCGTCGTCCCACTTGTTTTCGCTGTCCTTCTTGAAATCCTTCATGAACACCAGGCCCAGACGGGGCCGGTTGCGCAGCTTGGTATCGGGGTTTTGGGTGTCGAGCTTGGGCTTGCCGGTAGCTGGGTCATTGGGCACGGTCAGCGACACGATTTTACCATAGAGTTTGTCGCCTTGCTGGTAAATTTCGAACGTAGCCTTCTTTTCCTCGTTGGTCCAGATACCGAGGGGAGAGAGTTTTTGGGCCGACGCCAGGCTGGTAAAGCCCAACAGCAGCGCCAGACAGAGGAACAGGGTTTTTTTCATGTGAAATAGGGGGTGAGAGGAGTGTTGACGGGAAAAAGATAGGAGAAAACGGCGAAATGAGCGGTATGCACACGTTTTTTCGCGTCGGGACCAGAATTGCAAGTTTAAGGCCAAGATACAATCAGCGTCCGGGGAGACCTCATTAGAAATTTTTTAATGAAAAAAAGGTGCTGATGGTCAGTGGTATGACTAAAAACCTTCGCAATCCGCCTAAAAAAAGCAGTTTCTATTTTGAACCATCCCACCCTCTATTTACTTTAACAGCCAGTAGTGAGTACTACGACCCCATCTAAGCAGCCCTAAGGTGCTGGGTAGCGCCGATGGGGGATGTCGGATCTAAAGAAAGGAGGTACAAAATGTCTAGTAGTCCCAAACAAATCCTGCCAAGCCTGTCGAATGTAGTCCGCTTCACCGCCGGACGCGCTTAACAACAGCTTTCGCGCGGAACCTCTGTTAGCCCCTCAGGGCGGGTTCCCGCATTCTGGCAAGGTCTTACTCAACAGATGACGGGGCTGTACCCCAGGCTCGTCGCTTGGTAAGATTTGAAGGATTAGATACCCGGTTTTGCCCAGCAGCCTCCCTGGAGGTTTTGCATAGGCAAGCCGGGTATCGTTTTTTGTACCGGTTTTGAGCCGCCGCGCCGTTAGCTTCTGGGAGCTACCGGCTTTTTTGTGCCTGGCTTTTTAGGCGCTGGCTTCTTCGCCGCTGGTTTGGCTGCGGGCTTGCGCGTAGTCACCTTCGCTTTACTTTTGGAAGGCGTGGTACGGGCCGATTTTACCATCGTCTTGGTTTTAGTGCGCTTCACAGGGCGGTGAATGACTTTCGGGGCGGCTACTACCAGCTTGGTGGCCACTTGAGGTTTTTTGGGCCGGAGCGCTGGTACTGCTGCCGGACGAGCCGAGTTAGCCGCCGTAGTAGCCGGGGCAGCAGTAGCAGGCCCTATGCCCAGCACCCGCCGGACGCCCATAAACCGCCGCTCGTAGTCGGTGCCTTCTACCTGGCTGATTTTCACGCCTGACTCGCGGCGGGCCGAGGAGGAGTGAATAAACCGTAGCGGCTCGCCCGGTTCGGAGATGATAATGCCCGCGTGGCCGGGCGTAGTCGAGGTTTTGGCCGTGCCGGTGAAGATAACCATATCGCCGCGCCGGGCCTGTTCCCGCGGCACCGCCCGGCCCGCATCGATGAGCAGGGCCGTGGAGTGCGGCACGGCCACGCCTACGTGGTTGTACACGTACATCAAAAAGCCCGAGCAGTCGAAGCCGCCGCTGGGAGTAGTGCCCGCGTAAGTATAAGGAGAGCCAAGCTGCTGCATGGCGAAGTCGACGAGGCGCTCGGCCTGGGGCAGTTCCCCTGCCGCCAGGGTAGCCGGGGCCATGGTATCGGAAACGGGCCGGGCTGGGACGCTGGGGCTGACTATGGCCAGCACGCGACCCGGCTGCTTATGAAAGTGCTGCCAGCCGAAAAAAGCCAGGATTCCAGTGACCAGGGTAAGAAATGTAAGCCAGACGTAACGCATACTACAAAAAACATAGGCACTGGGAAATACTCTGGTGCCGGTTAGCCCTAACGGCGGAGCTCGAGTGCGGGTTCCTACTGCTTTTTGAGCAGGTGCCGCACTACTAGGCGGCCTAAGGCTCGGTTTCGGCGCTATCTTGCAACCCCGGCCGCTTTTCGGTGTCGGGGAAGTGGCGGCTGCCGCCTGTGGTTCCTTTCCTTACTCACTCCCTTTTTCCGCATGATGCATTCTTATTTCCGCCGGCTGCTGGCCGTAGCTGCGGTACTGCTGCTGAGCCAGTTTGCGCCGGCTCGGGCAGCCTCCACGTTGCGCTACACCCTATCGATGCCGGCCCCACAGACGCACTACTTCGAGGTCGATATGGCCCTGGGCGGCTTCAGCAAGGCGTACACGGACGTAAAGATGCCCGTCTGGGCACCAGGGTCTTATCTAGTACGGGAATTTGCCAAAAACGTGGAGGGCTTCGAAGCCAAAGCTGGCACCGAAACCCTCCGGACCGAGAAAGTCAGCAAGAACACCTGGCGGGTATATCACCCGAAAGCCAAGGATTTTACAGTGCATTACCGCGTGTATGCCTTCGAGCTGAGCGTGCGCACCAGCTTTATCGACGCGGCCCACGGCTACCTCAACGGCACCAGCGTATTTATGTACCCGGCAGAAGGGCTGCAGTTGCCCAGCACGCTCACGGTACAGCCGGCCCAGGGCTGGACTCAGGTGACAACCAGTCTGAAGCCCGCCGGCGGGGCCTTCACGTTTCGCTCGGCCAACTACGACGAGCTGGCCGACTCGCCCATTGAAATCGGGACCCACAAGGTGCTCAGCTTCGAGGCCAATGGTACGCCCCACACCATTGCCATGTTCGGCAACCCCCAGTATGACGAGGCCCGGCTGCTCAACGACATGAAGCGCACCTGCGAGGAGGCCCACCGGGTGGTAGGCCAGAACCCGCTGGACCGCTACGTGTTCATCATTCACAACATTGACCGGGGGACCGGCGGCCTGGAGCACCTGTTCTCGACCACCCTGTCGGTTTCGCGCAACGCGTATAGCTCGGAGGCAGGCTGGAAAGGCTTCCTGGGTTTGGTGGCCCACGAGTATTTCCACCTCTGGAACGTGAAGCGCATCCGCCCCGTAGCCTTGGGTCCGTTCAACTACGACGCCGAAAACTACACCCGCATGCTGTGGGTGAGTGAAGGCGGCACCGAGTACTTCAGCAACCTGATTGTGCAGCGGGCCGGCTTTGTAACGCCCGAGGGCTACCTGGCTGACCTCAGCAACGGCATCGGCCGGGTCGAGAATACGCCCGGCAACAAGCAGCAGGCCGCCTCCGAGTCGAGCTTCGACGCCTGGATCAAGTACTACCGGCCCAATGAAAACTCGCAGAATACCGGCATCAGCTACTACGATAAGGGTGAGGTAATCGGGGCCGTGCTGGATTTGATGATTATCAACGAGACCAAGGGCCAGAAAAGCCTCGACGACGTGATGCGCTACCTCTACGACCAGTACTACAAGAAGCTGGGCCGGGGCTTTACCGACGACGAGTACCAGGATGCCGTGGCCAAAGTGGCCGGCCGCCGCTTCGACGACTTCTTCCGCAAAAACGTGTACGGCACCGAAACCCTGCCCTACAACACGGCTCTGGGCTACGCCGGGCTGACGCTAACCACCACGCCCGTATCATCGGATGCTGCTCTGGGCGCCAACGTCAGCACCGCGGGCGGCAAGTACACCGTGACCAGCGTAGTGCGCAACGGCAGCGCCTGGCAAGGTGGCCTGAGCGTAGCCGATGAAATTCTGGCCATCAACGGCACCCGCCTCACCGACGACCCCAACAAGCTGCTGACCGGTGCCCCGGCCGGCGCGACTATCATGCTGCTCGTTAACCGCGACGGACAAATCAAGGAGCTGAGCCTGCCGCTGGTAGCCAACGCCACCCAGCGCTACCGTATCGAGAAGCTGCCCAACCCCACAGCGGCTCAGCAAACGGTGTTCAGCAAGTGGCTACGCACTAAGTAGAAAAGTAAGCCTGCCCGAAATAAAAAGGCCGCGGAGACTTTCTCCGCGGCCTTTTTGTTGAAAATCAGAGCTGTTTACAGCGGCAATGCTCCTACGGCGGCTCCTACATTCACGCGGCCCCAGCCGAAGCTGCTGCTGCGGGCCGCGCGGTTGCTGCTGTTGGCCACCAAACGGCTCATAATCTGGGCCCGGGTTTCGGAGGGGTAGCGCGACCACACCACGGCAGCCATACCGGCCATGCTGGCCGTAGCCACCGACGAGCCGCCCACGGTGCTGGGCGCGTCGCCGCTCATGGCCAGTGTCAGGGGGCGCCGGTCGTTGCTGGTGCGCTGCATTACCACAGTGAATTCTACGTCGGCACCGGTGTGGCACTCGTCGCAGCGGGTCGTCAGGTTGTCTTTCACGCCCGTTACGGCCACGGCTTCGGCCAGCGAGGCCGGGTAAATTACCCCGACTATGCCCGCGCTCCAGTCGAAGGAAGTGCCGGCGGCGCAGAAGATGAGCTTGCCCTTGCCGTAGGCGTAGCGAATGGCGTCGGCCATTTGCGAGGACGAAGTCAGGCGGCCCATGCTCATGCTGATGATGCGCACGTCGGCCCGGTTGCCGGCCAGAATGTAAGCGTCCGACACGCCCTTCACTTCCCGGCTGCCATCAATGAACACGTCCTCGGCGGCCCGGATGGTTATCAGGCTGGCGTTGTAAGCTACGCCCACCGAGGCCCCGTCGGCACCGCGGGGGGCCGCGGCGGCGCCGGCCATACTGGTGCCGTGGCCGCAGCCGTCGTTAGGCGTTTCAGCGTCGCCGTACGGGATGCCGAAGACGGAATTGCGGGGCAGTGTCACCAGCCGCTCAATGGTACGGCCGCTGCTCAAGCCCTGGTTGAAGGCCGAACCCAGGTTTTCCTGGGCGTCGGAGCTGCCTGAATCGATGATGACTATTTTCACGCCCTGGCCGGTGCTCTGGCTCCAGCTGGCCCGGATGCCGTGGTACTGGTCGGCCTGGTTCCAACTCGATTTGCTGCCGTTGCTGAGCGTGGTGTAGTCGGAGCCGGCCACCAGGCCGGCCGTGGCCGTGTTGTTGCCGCAGCCGCTGCTGCTAAGCGCGGCCGCACCTTTGTTGGCCGTGGTAGCGGGCCGGTTGGGTTCATAGCCCATGGGCTCGGCGTAGCGGACCAGCTTGGAGCTGCGCAGCCGCTGAATGGTGCTCAGCTCGCGCACGGTCACGTCGAGCACGGGCAGCACGTTTTCCTCGTAGGCAATCAGGTCGTTGAGCGTTAGATCGGGCCGGGTTTTGCGCTCCTCGGCCAGAATCAGCTCCAGCACCCGCTGGCGGGCGGCCTGCCAGGTGGGGTCAGTGGCGGCATCCTCCGGAATATCGGTGTTACAGTCCAGGGGCTGGTAGCCCACCGACAGCACGTAGTCGGAGCGGGTCAGGGCGCTCCACACGAAGTGGGGCGTGGTCCGGTTCCAGTCGAAGCGGCCGTCCTGGTTAAGCTTCTGGATGATTTGCTCGTCGAGCTGCTGGCTGCTGAGCGCCTCCTTAGGGTTTTCGGCCGGCTGGGGCAGCAGCTGGTCGTCGGCCGGCTGCTGACAGCCGGCCAGAAACAGCCCAAGCAGGGCCGCTTGAAGGGTAATGGTACGCATAGAGTTGTGGGTGTTTGGGGTAGAAAGAACAGAGTACTAAGCGAATGGACGCAAAACATAGATGATATGCAATATGCTGCTAGCATAACTTTTGGGCTTTCCGGCACGTAGCTGCTGCCCCAGCCCAAACAAAAAAGCCCCGCTGCAGAGATGAGCGGGGCTTTTGGTAGTCGGCCGATTTTCTCGGCCCCGGGAAAAATACTTACATCACCCGTTTCAGGGCTACGTCGCGCACGGGCGTAATAACCAGCGGCACTTTTTCCACCTTCACCGAGGACGTGTCGAGGCCGAAGTACTTATCCTCCGAGGCAATAAACTGTTTGATATAGAAGTAGGCCTGCATAACCAGCTTCTCGACCACCGGGAAGTCATTTTCCACCGAGAGGAACTTCTCCAGCACCACGAAGCGGAAGTCGCCGGTGACGTGCTGCTTGCTTAGCGACTCGTAACGGGAGGTAATGTCTACTTCGCGGTTGCGCACCAGGTCTTCCACCACTTTGCGGAAATACAGGTTGATGCGCTGCTCAACGCGGAAACCCAGACGGAACGTGATACGGAAGGCGTCGTCGGGGGCCAGCTCTACCACTTTGTACTCCATGGTATACGGCTCGTCGGTGGTATCGACGTGCACAAACCAATAGATGTCGGCCCGCTTGGGGCGCTTCTGGAAGATGGAGTAGATGATTTTGGATTCGATTTCGGAGGCCCGTTCAGCCGAGGTCATAAACACCAGGTGGGTGGCATATTTCGGCACCGACTCATCGTTGCTGAGCTCCTTTAGGGCGTCCATGTAGGGGTCAATCTTGACGAATTCCGTCAGGCGGCGCTTAATGTAGTAGGCCCGCAGCCACACGTACATCACCCCAATCAGGGTCGAGCCGATGGCCAAAGAAACCCAGCCTCCGTGGGGAAACTTAATTAAGTTGGCCACCAGAAAAGAGCCCTCGATACCACCGTAGATTAATGCAAAGACCACCACGACGATGAGTGGTACTCGCTTGGAGCGCAGCCACACGGTCAGCAGCAGCGTAGTCATGAGCATGGTCAGGGTGATGGCCAGGCCGTAGGCGGCTTCCATGTTCGACGACTCGCGGAAGTACAGTACCACCCCGATACAGCCCAGCAGCAGCAGGCGGTTCATGCTGGGCACGTAGAGCTGGCCCTTCACGTCGGTGGGGTAGTTGAGCTTTACTTTGGGCCACATATTGAGGCGGATGGCTTCGGCTACCAGCGTAAACGAGCCTGTTATCAGGGCCTGGGAAGCAATAATGGCAGCAATAGTGGCAATGCCGATACCGATGAGCAGAAACCAGTCGGGCATGAGCTCATAGAACGGGTTGCGGCCGGCCAGCTGCTGGCCCTGGTTGCTGAGCAGCCAGGCACCCTGGCCGAAGTAGTTGAGCACCAGGCAAGTCTTGACAAATACCCAGCTGATGCGGATGTTGCCCTTGCCGCAGTGGCCCAGGTCCGAATACAAAGCCTCGGCCCCGGTGGTGCACAGAAATACAGCGCCCAGCAGCCAGAAGCCGCCGGGGTAATGCACCAGCAGCTCGTAGGCGTAGTAGGGGTTGACGGCCTTCAGGATGGTCGGGTTTTGGGCAATCCAGCTTACGCCCAATACGCCCAGCATGCTGAACCACAGAAACATAATGGGTCCAAATGCCTTGCCGACAATCTGGGTGCCAAAGCTCTGCAGGAAAAACAGGGCGGCAATGATGGCAATGACGATGTAGACAATGACGTCCTGGCTCAGGTGCGGATAGACCTGCTTGAGCCCTTCAATAGCCGACGAAACCGAAATGGGTGGCGTAATAACGCCGTCGGCCAGCAGGGCAGCTCCCCCGATAATGGCTGGCACGGTCAGCCAAGCTGCCCGACGGCGCACCAGGGCGTAGAGCGAGAAAATACCGCCTTCGCCGTTGTTGTCCGCATTGAGCGTGAGCAACACGTATTTGATGGTGGTTTGCAGCGTCAGGGTCCAGAGCACGCAGGAAATACCACCCAGTACCAGCCGCGGGTCAATCAGCTCGGGCACTATGGCCTTCATTACGTACAGCGGCGAGGTGCCAATATCACCGTAGATAATTCCGAGGGCAATCAGTAAGCCAGCAGTGGAAATGGCAGTGTGCCGATGTTTGGCGTCCATGGTAGGGGGTAAAGGAGAAGCTTGCCTTGAAAAAATAAAAGCGGGCAAAGGTAGGGCAAACCGGCTAAACGAAGGATGAAGATACTGTGGACCTGGCACGGGGCGGACCGCTGGCTAGAAAGGAATAGGAGAATCGGTAAGATCGGTGCTGGCCTGAGCCGCATCCAGCTCGGCTTGTAGTAGGGCTGCCGCGGCGGCAGCGGCTTCGTCGTGGCGCTGGCGGATGCGGCGGTTGGCTTCAGCAGCCAGTTTCAGCCAAGGCTCCGAGTCACCGGAAAAAGAGAAATACGCTGCTTCACGGCCCAGCCGGTACAGGCGCAGGCGGTTGGCGCCCCGGTTGCCGTAGGCCAGAATCAGGGCGCCCAGGGCCATGCCAAACATGGCGGGCATGGTACGTAGCCAGTTTTGCAAAAAAGCCAGCGTAAAGCCGGCCAGTACCAGGCCCCCGAGCATAAACCACAGCAGCCAGCGCACAGGGTGTACTTCCACGCCTTCCAGCTCGAGCAGGGAGTAGCGCTGCCCGTTAATGGTCAGGCTGTCGGCGTTTAGCTCCAGGCGGCCGTTTTCACTGCGCAGCGTGGGCTGAGGCGGGCTGCTGGGCTCCACCAGCGGGGTAGGAGGTGGCAAGGGCGGGAATGACGACGGAGCCGGCGTGGGCCCCGCGGGCAACTCAGGCGTTTGGGGAGCAGACATGGTTGCCGGGGCAACGGGTTGCTTTACTTCGGCCGTGCTGGTGCGCACCCAGCGCGGTGGCTGGGTGGCACTAGCGTTATGAGAGGCCGAAGCAGGGCTTCAGTTGTTTACTTTCAACAGCTCTACGTCGAAAATCAGGGCCGAGTCGGGCCCGATGTCGCGGCCGGCACCACGCTTACCGTAGGCCATGTCGGAGGGGATGTAGAGGCGCCACTTCGAGCCTTCGGGCATCAGTTGCAGGGCCTCTGTCCAACCGGCAATAACCTGGTTGACGCCGAACGTAGCAGGCTGGCCGCGCTGGTAGCTGCTGTCGAAGACGGTGCCGTTAATGAGCGTGCCGTGGTAGTGGGTAGTTACCGAGCTGCGGGGGCCGGGCTTCTGGCCGTTGCCTTCGGTCAGCACTTCGTACTGCAAGCCGCTGGGCAGGGTCGTTACGCCGGGCTTGTTCTTGTTTTCGGCCAGGAAGTCTTCGCCGGCCTGTTTGTTGTTGCTCATATCTTGAGAATCTTGGGTGTCTTCTTCTTCAGGGCCGCCCATCTGGGCTTGCAGCTGCTCCATAGCGCTGCGCATCTGCTCCTGGCTCAGGCGGCTGGGTTCGCCGGCTAGGCCTTCCTTGAGGCTGGCGGCCAGCACGTCGATGTCGAGCTGCAAGCCCTGCTGGGCAAAGTTGCGGGCCAAATCGCGCCCAATAATGTAGCTGATTTGCTCCTGGAGGCTGTTTAAGTTCATAAACCGGTGAGGTTGTACGCATATTCCGGGCCGGCGCAGCACAGTGGGCTCAGCGCGGAAAAAGTCGGTGGGTGAAACAATGCCAGCCGCCCCGCACGGGCCGCTGAACTGTGAAGTACCGAAAACCGGCGTGAATGGATGTGGTTTTTTTATTTCTTGTTTTCTAACCCCCTGATTTTGACAGGCGGATTATTTCCGGTGTAAAAACAGAAAAGCCCCGCCGGGGCGGAGCTTTTCATCACAATTGGCCAGCCGAGGAGCTTAGCAGTAGTAGCACTGGTCTTCGCCCCGCAGGTCAAAATGCAGGTTGAGGTCTTTGAGTTGAGCCGTCAGGTAGCTCAAGGATCCAAGGCCGCCCAGCAGCAGCAGCGACGATAAGGCAGTGGTCTTTTTCATGAGTATGCAGGTATGTGGAAGCAATTCAGCTTGTTGGGTGCAAAGATAGTACGTAAAGGTTAGGTAATTGTTATGCAAGCATAACTTTTTTATCCCCGGCACTACCCGGTTTCGTATGCTCCGCTTGGCTCCCGGGGCGGCCCAGCCAACAAGGGCAACCAGCCCACACCAGTGCTGGTGAGCAGCTGGGCAAGGGGCTAAAAAAAGCCCAGCCCCGTCGGAGACGGGGCTGGGCGGCTGACGGAAATGAGCAAATTATTGACGCCTTTGTCATAACAACTGACCACTAACCAACGACTAGCAGTAGGTGTCCGCGTCTTCGTCGTGGAGGTCGAACCGCAGATTGAGTTGGCGGAGCCGTGCCCAGAGCAAGCCTAGTGAGCCTACACCGCCGAGCAAAAGCAGCGTGGAAATAGTGACGGATGGTTTTCGCATGACATAAGCAGGTAAAAGTGAATGTCAGGGAATTTTCGGCCAATATAGCCTTTTGCTGTTATAGCGAAGTAGTAAGGGCAGCGCAATCAAAAAAGAAAAGCGGCTTATTTGGAAAGCTTTTCCAGTTCTTTTTTCTCCCGGACACTCAGGCTGTTCAGGCCCTGGCGGCTAATTTTGTCGAGCAGCTGGTCTAGTTCGGCTTCCTGCTGACGCTTGCGGGCCTGGTACCGGTCGTCGAGGGTTTGGTACTCGGGAGCAGCCCCGAAAATATTGCCTACCAGCAATGCCTGGGGCTTTTTCAGCAACAAGTATACAAAGGCTACCGTGGGCAGTAGAAGGGCCGCAATAGGTCCGTAGTTGAGGCGGAGCAGCTCCGGAAACATAGCCACGGCGGCTAGCAGGCCCACAATACCGCCGCCAAGGTGGGCGTCGTGGCCGATATTGTCGCGGCGGGTAGTGATGCCGGTGGCCGAGTAAAGCACGTACAGCAGCCCGTAGAGCCAGCCCGGCAGATACACGCCCAGCAGTCCCACGCGGATGCCGGGATAGAGGGCAATAGTAGCGAATACCAGGCCCGTAATAGCTCCGGAAGCCCCCACGGCCGAGTATTCGGAATCGTGACGGTGCAGAAAGAGCGAGAACAGGTTGCCGCCCACCAGGCTGCCGAAGTAGATAAGCAGGTAGTTGCCGACGCCCACGCTGTCTTCGATACCGCTGCTAAAGCAGTAGAAGGTGCAGGCATTAATCAGCAGATGCCACCAGCCCGCGTGCAGAAAGCCCGAGGAAATCAGCCGGTGGTATTGCTTGCCGTAGCGAATGTCGT
Source organism: Hymenobacter cellulosivorans (assembly GCF_022919135.1). NCBI lineage: Bacteria > Pseudomonadati > Bacteroidota > Cytophagia > Cytophagales > Hymenobacteraceae > Hymenobacter > Hymenobacter cellulosivorans. The sequence goes on from NZ_CP095049.1 coordinate 4,088,772, forward strand.
TGACCCGGAACAGGTACCGGTCGTAATACTGCGGGTTTTTGAAGCCGTGGTAGGAAGCCAGAAAGGTAACCGCCAGGATAGCGAGGCCAGCAATGCCTAAATCATCCATTCGTAGGAAGCAGCAACAGGTAGAAAATGAACAGCAGGAAGAGCAGATAAGAAGATAGGAGGCCCAAAAGCCGCTCCTACTATCCCGGAAAGGTACAGCCAGGCCCTTGATTTCCAAAGCGGGGCGTATGATTAAGCTCGGCAGTGTGGGGACCGGGAAAATGAGACTTATACAAGGGGAGTTTAGCGGCTCAAGAGTAAGGCATTAGAAACAACTCGGCCCGCCTCCGATTGACGGGAGCGGGCCGGCTGTGCCAGATTAACGGTCAGATTAGTAGTTAGTCCTGATCTTGGCGGCTGGGGCCACCCGCGCCGCCGAGCATGATGCCCAGCGACTGGCCGGCAATCTGCATTTCGTCCTTGGCGTAGTCGAGCACCGGGCCGGTAGTTTTGATTTTGAGGTCCTGGTCGGTAACGGGCTTGCGCTGCACACTGGCAAACTCGTAAACCATGCGCTGCTTTCGCTCCTTATCGAAGTAAACGACCAGCTTGGTGATACCCTGCTTTTCTTTGACGTAGACAGGGTGGGCAAAATTCAACGCGGCCGGAATCTGAGCCGAGGTCCACACGTCGAGGGCGGTGGGTTTCTGGCCCATCTCACCCGGGTCGGTGGAGGTGCTGGCCGCGGAGCTTTTCAGCGTATACGTTGTTTTCTGGCTGGGCAGGCCGGCTACCAGGGCCGTTTCGGTGGTCGGCTTCACCGTATAATCCACTTCGGTTACCACAATGCTCTGCCAGCTGCGCTTCACCGTCGCGGCATCGTAGGTGTAGGCCACCTGGTTGGGTTTGTCTTGGGCGGCAAGCAGCAGCAGGCCCGTGTTTTTGGCGCTGTCGAAGAAGTTTTCCAGGTGATACGACAGCGCGTCGGTGGTGGCCCGAACCTGGGAGCCGCGGCAGTAGAGCGTGCCTTTGCGGGGCAGCATGAAGGCCCCCATCGTCATGGCTGGGCTCAGCTGGGCGGCTTCGGCCTGAAACTGCTGCTGCTCGGCCGGCGTCAGGCTGGCAGCCAGCCGCTGCACCTGGCCCTGCAGGTCGCCCTTGGCCGGGTCGAGCCTATTGAGCATTTTGTCGTAGGGGTTGCCCGGCAGCGAAACGCGGGTGGTGATTACGCCCTGGGTAAAAGTATCGGCCGGCGGGGTAAAGCTGGTGGCCAGAACTACAGTAGCGGGCAGCAGGGCCGCCAGAAAGGAACGAGTGTGCATACTAAAAAGGGAGAGGATGATAGGAAAGGAATAAGCCTCGGCCCGGGTAATACCCGGATGAAAGCTCTTATAGCGGCAAATCTATATAGATTAAACAAAGTGAGCCCGGCTGCCGCTAGTCCTTGTAGTACTCCTTGATGGGAAAGCGCCGCACCGTGGTGCGCCAACGGCCCTGCACCTTTTCCTTGGTCGTGACGACGACCTGCTCCCCGGCGCCGGTAGCGTCTTCTTCCACTGTTTTGGCCTCCACCAGACCCTGGCCCGGCACCACGGCATACTCGGTGGTCAGGTGCCAGCAGCAGCCGCTTTTCTCGAACGTAATGATGCGCTTACGCTTGGTGTCCAGCTGAAACATGCCCAGGTTTTCGGTGGCCAGGGCCGTCAGCTCCGCACTCGGTACAAATTTGCGGGGGCGGCTGGCGTACACGTATACGTCGTAGGAGGGGCCGCCGTAGCTGCTGTTGTTGCCGTTGCGGATGGCCAGGTCCTCGGTGCCATCGAAGTTGAAGTCGGCAAAAATCAGCGGGCTTTGCTCGCCGTAGAGTTGCACCACATTCACGGTCGGCTGGGTGTGGTTGGCGTTGTCGAGAAAGAAATTCAGATCCGCCGATGTGAAGGTCTGTACCAGCTGCTTGGTTTGCTTGCTGAACAGCCGCACCGTGCCCCGGCCCTGGCATTGATCCTCGGCGCAGCCGGCTACTGTGAGCTCCGCCGAGTACTGCGCCGAACCGTTGGATAGCTTAAAGCGGCGCTGGGCCTGCGCCGAACTACTTAGCCCGGGGCCCAAGAAAGCAATACAGAAGGGGAGTAGAAGCCAGGAACGTACCATGCCGTTAGCGTTTGCCGGCCGGAGCCGTCTGGCTGGCCTTTACCTTGGTGGCTACGTCGACCATAGGGGCCACCCAGATGTTCTTTTCCTGGCTTTTAAGGTAGCGCAGCAACTGGCGGTGGGCTTTCAGGTCCACGTTGAGCCCGTGTCCGCCGCCCACGCCGTGAAACAGAAACACCAGCAGCGTGTGCGACTGTTGGGCCTGCTTTACCAAATCCACCAGGTAGTCGCCCGACTGCCCGTTAATCATGTAGGCGTCGATGTTGGTCAGATCAATCTGAGCCGGGGTTTGCAGGCCCGAAGTAACGCCGCGGGCCGCCACAAATTCGTTTTGGAGCTGGTCGTAGAACTTCACCCCGCCGATGGTCAGGTCGCCACAGGGGTAGGCAAAGGTGCGGGCCGTTTTGCCGTCGATGGCGTTGAGCAGGGTATTGCAGGCCCGCACCTCACTCACGGCCCGGGTCAGGGTGTACTTGCTCAGGTCGGTGTCGGGCGTTACGAAGCCGCGCCCGGGCCGGCTCCCGTCGCAGGGGTGCATCAGGGCGTGGTTGCCGAGCTCGTGGCCGCGCTGGGCGGCCCGCCGCCACTCCGGCAGGCGCTTGGCCACCACCGGCGAGGAGCCAATCAGGTAGAACGTGCCGCGCAGCTTCACCGAGTCGAGGGCCGGCACCACAACGTCCAGGTTCGAGTCGAGAGCGTCATCGTAGGTCAGTACCACGGCGCACTGCTTGTTGTTCCACACGCTGGTGGTTTGGGCCTGGGCAGTAGCGGCAGTACCTAGGCAAAGCAGACCTGGCAGCAAGAGAAGCGGAATTTTCATCAGCAAGAGAAAACAAGGAGGGAAGGCGAATCTACGAGGAATCCCAGGTCTTTACGCCTGTAAATCCAGCCGGAGCCTGCCCCAAGGCTACGGGGTTTCCTCGATTTCCACCCGGCGGTTTCGGACATCGGGGGTGGGGTAGAGCAAGCGGGAATGGCCATAGCCTACTGTTTTAAGGCGCTGGGGGGCAATGCCGGCCTGCACCAGATACTGCTTCACGGCCTGGGCCCGCTGCTCAGACAACACCTGATTCTTGGCGGCCTCGCCAATCTGATCGGTGTGGCCGGCGATGCGCAGCTGCACGGCGGGCCGGGCCTTCAGGGATTGGGCCAGCTTATCCAGCACCGGGGCCGATTCCGGCAAGAGCTGAGCCGTGGTAGTGTGGAACAGCACCGTAGGCAATACTACTGGCGCTGCTGCCCGAGCCGGTCGCGGGGCCGCCTTGGTCGGCTGCTTTTTTGCCAGGACCTTCGTAGCAGGTTCCGCCACCCGAATCGTAATGGGTACTCCCGCTGGCCGGTGGGTCGGGAAAAAGCCCTGGGTAAGGTAAAACGTGGTGGTCTTGCTGAGCTTGGTGCGGAACTCGTTGCCGGTGGCCAAGGGATGCTGCAGGGCTGCATCGGCGTACCAGTGCACCTGCTGGCCCGTCACGCGCAGGGTGGTGGGTACGGCGACCAGTACCGTGGCTGGCGACTTTAGACGCACCCGGTAGAGGGTATACAGGCCTCCGTCGCAATCAGAGTGGGAGGGGCGGTACATGGCTCGGCCACTGAGCTTTTCTTCAGTTGCGTCGTAGGTGAAGAGGATAACGCCCTGACACCAGCCATAGCCCTGCTCACTCGACTCCTGCAGCACACTGGAATGGGAAAGCTGCAGCACGTTTCCCTTGACGGTGCCGCTCATGCGAAACGTGGCGCTATAGCCTGGAGCTTTCTGAACCTCCTCGTAGAGCACGCCCGTTACTGTTTCCCCGGAGTAGGAGCCCACGGTAAGCACGGCGGGGTAAAAGTCCGTTTTGGGTGGACTTATTTCTACTCCCTGCCACACGCCATTCAGCTGTTGGGCCGCAGCCGGAATGGGTAGCATACAGGCGAGTATGCCCCCGATTAATTTTCTTGCCATATATAAAAGCAGGGCTTGGCGGTAAGAGAGCTGCTGCCCGCAGGATGGCCAAAATGGGAAGTAGCAACAACCAGTCTAACGATGAAGTAACGTCATTGAAAGCAAAGTAAAGCAGGCGTAAGCTAGGGTATTGCGGGCTCACTTTTTAGGTATTGCCATCAAAAAAATAAGCCGGCTTTGCGGACCGGCTTATGCTATTTTACTTCTTCTACTTCTACCCGCCGGTTGCGGGCATCGGGCGAGGAGTAGAGCGGCCGGGTGTCGCCGTAGCCGATGGTACTGATACGGTCTGCGGCAATGCCAGCTTTGACCAGGAAGACTTTTACGGCCTCGGCCCGCTGCTCGGAAAGGGCCTGGTTTTTCTCCGGTTCCCCGACTTTGTCGGTATGACCGGCAATGCGCACCCGCAGCGCGGGCCGGGCCTTGAGCTCGGCCACGAGTTGGTTAAGCGCCGGAATTCCGTCGGCCAGCAGCTCGGCCGTGCCCAGCTTAAAAAGCACCGTAGGCAGCACTACCGGAGCTGGCGCTACTACCACGGGCGCGGGAGCCGGGGCGGGGCGGGCCGTATCCAGGGGCGGCAGTACCGGCGAGGGTTCCGGTGTAGGCAGGGCCGCTAGCGGGGGCGCGGCCTTGGGCGTGGGGGCGCTGCCCGTCACCCGGATGGTGATGGGCACCACTGGGCTTTGCTTGGTCGGATAATAGCCCTGGGCCAGGTAAAACGTGGTGGTCTTGCTGAGCTTGGTGCGGTAAGTGTTGCCCGTTGTGACGGGCTTTTTCAGCTCCGCGTCGGCGTACCAGAGCACGTTGCGGCCCGTGACGCGAATCGTGGTTTCGGCGCCGGCCGCCACCGTCGCCGCCGATTTGAGCTTAACCCGGTAAAACGTGAAGCTGCCCACGTCACAGTCGCCGACGGGCCGGTAGGTGGCTTTGCCGGACAGCTTTTCCTGGGCCGGGTCGTAGGTAAAGGTGATGGCGCCGTCGCACCAATAAGTAAAGGCGGAGCCGCCGGTTTCGTTGAGCTTGCGCCCGTGTTCCACCCGCAGGCCGCCCGCCGTGGGCGTACCCTGCACCTGAAAAGTAACCGACGTGCTGGGTTGCCCACTGACTTCCTGGTAGAGCACCCCAAACAGGCCAGTACCCTTGCCTTTCTGAATGCGGAGCACGGCGGGCCAGGTCGTGCCGGGCTCTCCGGTGTCGGTTTCCACGCCCTGCCAGACGCCCGCCAGGGACTGGGCGTGTGCCGGGCCTGCCAGTAGCAGGCCCACAATGCCATACCAAAAGCTGCGTTTCATGCCCCGAAGTAAAGCTGGTTTAGGCACAGAATCCAGTGCCGTGCCCCTAAGACGCGGGCCGGGGGGCATTTAGTTGCGTCCGCGCCCTGCCTCAGCAATCCAGCAGGCGGCGGTGGTAGTTGACCTGCCCCAGATGGTAGGCCAGGTGCGAGGCCAGATGTACCAGAAAATACTCGGTTGAAGTACGGGCCTCAAGAACCAGCAAGGGATATTCCTCGGCCAGCTTACTGGCGGGCAGCGTGCGCAGCGTTTCCTCCACGAGGCGGGCCGTTTCGTCTAGCAGCGCCAGCAGTTCGGTGCGCGGTACGTGCCTGGCGGAAAACTCCAGGTCGCGCTGGCGGACGTAAGCCACGCCGCCCAGCTCAGCCCCGATGTAGGTGCGCAGGTTGCCCACCAGGTGCAGGCACAGGTTGCCGGCCGAGTTGGTTACAGCTTTATCGGTCAGCCAGAGGGTACGCTCGTCCTGGTAAAGCGTGATTTCCTGGCGGAGGCGGTGCAGGTCGCGGCTGAAAAGCTGGCGTAAGGTTTCGGTTAGCATGCGACAAACATATAAAAATCAGGTCAGCACGCCGTCCGGGAGCTAGCCCAGATACGCCATGTCTTCGGCGCTGAGTTGCAGGTCCCGGGCCTGCAGGTTGTCGCGCAGGTGGGCCAGGGAGGACGTGCCCGGGATGGGCAGCAGCACGGGCGACTTATGCAGCAGCCAGGCCAGGTTCACCTGGGCTTCCGAAGCTTGGTACTTGCGCGCTATTTCGCCGATTCGGTTGTCAGCTTTGGGCAGGGCGTGCAGCAGGGAAAAAAAGGGAATCAGCGGAATACCGTGCTGCTCGCACAAGTCCAGCACTTCCTCCCCGCCGGGGTTAGCGCCGTGAGGCAGCTGCACGGTCGTGCGCTGGGCGTAGCTGTACATGTTTTCTACGCTGGCAATGGGCCCCAGACGCAGGCCTTCTTCCAGCTCCGGCCGGGTCACGTTGCTCAGGCCCACGTGCAGAATCTTGCCTTCCCGCTGCATCTCGAACATAGCTTCCAGCTGCTCCTGTAGTGGCACCGGTCCGTGGCCCATCAGGCGCAGGTGTACCAGCTGAATCTGGTCCTGGCCCAGAGTACGCAGGTTGTTGTCGATGCTGGCGCGCAGATTTTCGGGACGGTTATAGGGCACCCAGCTTTTATCGGGGCGGCGGGTGGCGCCTACTTTGGTGCAGATAACCAGGTCGGCCGGGTAGGGGTGCAGGGCTTCGCGGATCAGGCGGTTGGTTACATCCTGGCCGTAGTAGTCGGCCGTGTCCAGAAAGTTTACGCCTAATTCCACGGCCGTGCGCAGAATCTGCAGGGCCTCGGCGCGGTTAGCGGGCTCGCCCCACACCTCGGGGCCGGGCAGGCGCATGGTGCCGTAGCCCAGGCGCGAAACAGGGAGCGGCTGGGCCGAGTGGGGAGCAATGGTAATGGTTGGGGCGGCTGTGGTGGTCATGGCCTGGCGGGCAGAAAGGGTAAAACAAAGAACCACCTGCCAAACAGCGCTCGGGAAGCGTTGGTTATGGCGCTTTACCATGTGGTAGCTCCTGCAGGCAGTTCAGGCAAGTTCCGCTACGGCCTTAGGTAACTGCCAGCCGCGCTGGTAGGGCTCTAGCTTCGGCTAAGAAAAATGATGCTGGCAATCAGGCCGCCAATTGTGGCAATGCCTGAGAACACCATGGCCAAAATCAGCCCCAGGGCTTTCCCTTCCGTGCTGGGCATGATAAGCAGCCGGTCTTTGGGCTGAAAGGTATGGGCTTGCGGGCTGCGCAGTTCTATTTCGGCCGCTGTGGGCATGGTAAACGTGGCCACCGCCGTAATACGCTCCCCCGACATATTGATGCGCTTGACGTTCATCAGGTTGTACAGGCGCCGGACGGGCAGGCGTTGCCCGGTACTCTTCACTACTACCTCAAAGGGCGTATCCGAGGGAGCCAGCCCGGCAAACTGGCTGCGCTTGGTGGCTATTTCATACTCCCCGGCCTGAGGCAGAGTCAGTACAAAGGCTTCTTGGGTGGCATCCACTTCCAGCTGATTCTGGCTGTAGAGCGCGATAGTGCGTCCTATGCTTAGAATCAGAAAGTAGAGCCCGCCGAAAAACAGCAGCGGAAAGCAAACTTTATAAAGCATAGGGCTTACTTTTTCAGCACCAGCTCGGCCTTCGTGATTTTCAGGGTGGGATTGGCGGCCGCTACCAGGCGGGCTTTGAAGGTGTACGTGCCCGTTTCCGGAATCGTAAGGCTGCCGTTCTTGCCGGTGAAGCTCCAGGTAGTCTTGCCATTCACGGCCGTTTTCACTTCCCCAACGGTTACGTTTTTGTCTGTGGGGTCTAATTCCAGCTGCTGAAAGGCGGTGCCGTTTTTGAGGACCTGCACCTGAAAGCGCACCGGCGCCTCGCCCTCGTAGGCCATATCCATATCCGACCATAAGGCCAGCTCCTCGCCTTTCTGTAGCGGCAGCGCGGCTTCCTTGACCACCTCTTGCTCCGGCGTGCTGATGGCGTTGATGGGTAGGCGGGCTACCTCTTTGCCAAACAGGCTGCCACAGGAGCTGAGCGGGACGGCCAGCAGCAGGGCCGCCAATAACTTGTTGATGCTAGAGCTAGACACGGGGTAGAAATATTGCATTGTCGAGGTGGTTTATAGCGGTAAGCTTAGGGCTTTTTCCTCAAAGCCCAACAATGCCGTGCCCGCCGCTACTACATGCGGTTACCCCAATTGATAGGTATTAAATAGTAGTATTTTGAGAATGAGAGGCTGTAAGTAGGCTGCTTACAGGCGCTTGTAGGTAAGCGTTCTGGCATAGCTTTCTCCACGGGCCGTTACATAAGAATGGTAGGTGTACGCCAATTTTTTGTCGGTGAGAGCATCAACCGTTGCTTCTGAGTAATTATTAGCCGAAAAGGTAAACGTTAGCTTATTTCCAGTATGGTTATATGCGCAGGGGGCTTGAACAGAGCCCTGAATTGTATTTTCAAATATTCCTTGTGAGCTGAACGAAGCCACTACTTCCCCGGCGCTTACCGAAAGTGTTTGAGTAGATGGTTTAAACCCATTATCATAGGAAGTGACGATTACGTCCGCCGTAAGTTCCCATTTGCCTATTATAGACGGAGGCCCTGCCACGGGTTGAGGATCATCAGTGGGCTTGGAGCAGCTGAATAAGAAAAGCGAGAATATAACTAAGGTTAGGCGTGTCCTCATTCTGTGGATGATAAGCGTAAGCGATAAGATTTAGATGAATTACCCAGCTGTTTAATAAGCAAATGTAGCCTGGCTTCGCGAAGATATAAGTGACCTAGTAGCCTTGCTTCGCCCGGTGTTGAATCCGCTTTTCCCAGCGCTTACGCTTGGGCGCAATGTAACCGCGCAGGTGCTTTTCCATTACCATCACGGCACAGGGGGCAGCAGCCGTGGCCCCGAAGCCGGCGTTTTCGAGGTAGACGGCCACGGCAATCTTGGGATTATCGGCCGGGGCAAAGCCGACGAAGGCGGCGTGGTCGTCGCCCTCGTCGTTTTCGACGGTACCGGTTTTGCCCGCCACGGTGATGCCCACGTCGGCCAGGCTGGAGGCGTCGGCGGTGCCGCCGCGCTGCATCACGGCCACCATGCCGGGCACCAGGGCCGCAAAGTGGGCACTGTCGATCAGGGTGTGGCGCTTGCGGGTAAAGCGGTGCAAGGGGCCATTCTCGCCGATGCCGCGCACCAGGTGGGGCGGGTAATACCAGCCGCGGTTAGCAATAATGGCGGCCATATTCGCCATTTGCAGGCCCGTCAGGTTGATTTCGCCCTGCCCGATGCTGAGCGAGTAGATAGAGCGGTAGGTCCAGCCCCGGGTGCGGCGGGCCTTGTCGTAGTAGGCTGGGGTGGGCAGAAAGCCGGGCGCTTCGCGGGGCATGTCCACGCCCAGCACCGAATCGAGGCCGAAGGAACGGGCGTAGCGCCGCCACTGGGCCAGGTTGGCGTGCCGGGCGCCGACCGTGTCCTGGGCCAGGGAATCGGGTACGCAGTCGATGAGGCTCTGCATGACCTGGTAGAAGTAGGGGTTGCAGCTGTACTTGAGGCCCTTGGTCAGGCTGGTGGCCGGCTTGTGGTGGTGCACGCAGCTCACCAAGGTCTGGTCGCAGCGGAAGGCCGAGCCGGGGGTAATGGCGTTCATCTGCAACGCAATGGCGGCATTCACGAGCTTAAAGACCGAGCCGGGTGGGTTGGCCAGCATGGCAGGCCGGTTGAGCAGGGGCAGGTCTTCGTGTTCTAGCAGCTCGGCGCGGGCGGCGGCCTGGTCGGGGGCGGTGATGGTGGCGGCCGGGTACACCGGGGCCGACACGTAAGCCAGGATTTCGCCGGTGCGCGGGTCCAGGGCCACGAGGTAGCCGCGGCGGTTGCCGAGCAGCTTTTCGGCGTAGGCCTGGAGCTTGGCGTCGATGGTCAGGTGCAGGTCCTGGCCCTGTTGGAAGACGGTGTCCTTGGCCCAGGTGCCGTGCGGCTGGCCTTTCTTGTCGAGCAGCGGATGCAGGTAGCCGTGGTGACCGGTGAGCAAGCCGTTGTAATAAGCCTCGACGCCACCGTTGCGCAGCCGGTAGAAGCGGCCCCGCCGGTAACGCCGGGCTTGGCGCAGGAAGGCCTGGGCCTCGGCGCTGCGGTACCCCAGCACGGGGGCCCCGGCAGGGGTAGTATAGGTGCGCTGGTACCGCTCGGTGAGAGTAAGCTGGGGCACGGTGGCGCTACTGTCGCGGCGGATACGCTCGGCTTCTTTCTTGGTCAGGCGGAGCTGGACGGCGACGCCATAGGCATCTTTATAGGGCAGGGCCTCCTGGATGCGTCGGCGGACGGTGGTGGAATCCCAGCCCAGCAGCTCGCCCAGGGCCAGGGTGTCGAGGGCGCGGCGGGGCAGCTTAAGCAGGTACTGGAGGCGGGTATCGACCAGCACGGAGTCGTTCCGGTCGAGGAGGCGGCCCCGGATGAGGGAATCGGAAACCACAACGCGTCTTGGGGTGTAGACTTCGCCGGTGCTAGGGTCTTGAACGGGGGCGCTGGTGGGCTGGTCGGGGGAAGAGCAGGCGGTGAAAGTCACTAGCAGGGCTAGCAGGACGTTTTTCCACCGGTGGTTAGCAATGCGCATGGGGTAAAGCTAGGCAATTGCCGGGCTTCAACCGGGGGCTTTTCGCTGAACAGGGGCCGTGGCTGTATAAACCGGGGCATACACTGCCGCTACTGAATCTGCACCAGCGTCAGGGTGCCCCCGTAGTGTTGGGCATTGCCCCCGTTGAAATTGGAAACCCGCAACGTGATTACGTCGCCAGCAGCAAGCGTGTAGAGCCCTTCGTCACTTATTGACGTGACGTTGTTTTGCAGGAGGCCTGTGTAGGCGGTCCGCCCAACAGGGGCATTGTTTTTATATACCTGCCCCCCCAATGCTCCCGCATACTGGGCGTAGACGCTCACGCTGTAGAAAGCCCGGTACAGGCCCGGGGTAATAATGGTGACCTGGTCGGCACCCGCATTAAACGTGAGCCCCGAGGCCTCTAAAGCCGTGGCCAGGTCGACGGTGAGGAAGGTGCCGTTGGCGGGAATCGGCTGACCAAAGGCGCTGCCATACTGCCCGTAGACGGGCTGGGCCCGGGCGGAGAGGAGCTGCCACAGCGGGGCGGTGGGAGTACCGTTGTTGCAATACAGGCCGGCCGAGGCGTCGGTCTGGTACACGACCAGGCCGGTGGCGGGCGAGGCAATGGCAGTGCGTTGTGCCTGGGTCATGCGCGGTAGTAGCAGTCCTTTGGTCGTGGAGCTGACGTCGAGCATGGCACTGGTGTGGGGGGCGGTGCCGGCGGTGTTGATGGATACCTGCGCATGCAGGGCGTATGGCAGGCCAACAAGGACCAGGGCCGTCAGGAAGGCTTTTTTCATACTTGCTATTCGTCGTCTTAGGGGTAAATGGGGCGCCGGGCGGCTACACAAGAGGCGGGCTAGCTGCCGGGGAGGGGGAAACCGGCAAAAGTAAAAGCCTAAATCGGGGCTTCCAATTCAGGCTTTTATGACAGCGGGACCTACGAAATTAGCCGCGGGTGAACTTCAGCACCGTGCGTACCCCGGTCTGGACGTTAACGGCTTCGGTCACCAACTCATTGTCGTTGTTGCCGCAGGTGTAGGTGATGGAGAATTTGCCCGCGGGCGTGGCTATCGGGGGTACGGCCACGCTGCACACGGGCGGGTCGACGCCGGTGAAGGAGTAGCTGATCGTGTTGCCCGATACGGTGTAGGTGAAGTTGAACTTGGGTGCGGAGGTGCACATGCCGCTGCAGTCGGGGCCCTGGGAGGAGCCGCGACCCACGCCGTTGCTGTCGAGGGGGCCGAAGACGTAGACCAGCTGCTTGCTGGGGTCGGTGGTGCAGCCGCCGCTGGTTTTCCAGGTGCCTACGTAGCAAGTGCTACCGGTACCGCCGGAGCCGCCCGAGCCCGAGCCGGCCGTGGGGTTGGCCAGCTTCGTGTCGTTGAGGTAGAGCGTGGGCTGGGTGCCCACCACGGCAACCTTGAAGACGTTGGGCTTGGTGGTGTTGGTAAACAGGGCCTTGGGAATGCTGCCCGAATACGTGGTTTTGGTATAAGGGTTGGTGATGAAGCCCATCTGGTAGCTCAGCTCAAAGGAGTAGTCGTTGTTGTCTTTGAGCACGATTTTGTCGCCGAAGGAGCTGGGCGAAACCGAGGAGACGAAAATCTTGGCGTCGCCTACCTTCAGGTTATCCACTTTGAGGGTGAATTGGCCGATGTTACGGTCGGCCTGAGTGCCGTCGAGGAAGCCGGAGACGGTGATGTCGGGGGGGTAGGAGCCTCTTCTTCTTTCTCGGAGCAGCCCACCAGCGGGCTGAGGCAAAGCAGCAAAAAAGCGAGCAGCGAATGGTAAGGGTAGGTGTGCTTCATGGGGCTAGGAGCAGAATTGGTGAAGTATAAGGCAAAGGTAGAGGCCGGGTACAGGGGCGGCAATACCCACTTGTGGGTATATCTAAACCGGCCTGCCGCTGTCCGGGCCGGGGGCGGTAGGGTTTCGGTTTGGGGCGGAGGTGTGTTCGATGGGGGCGGTAAGGTTTTGCGTGTGGGCGGGAGTGTTTTCACTTCGGGCGGAGGTGTTTTGGAAGGGGGCGGGGGTGTTTCCGAGCCGGGCGGAGGTGTTCTGTCCTTGGGCCCTACTGTTTCGTGCTAGGGCGGTAAGGTTTTGCGTGTGGGCAGGGGTGGTTTCAGTTCGGGCGGGTGTGGTTTCGAAGGGGCGAAAAGAGGATAAAGCAGGATTGCTATTGCTGAGTTATTGGGCTACTTTGGAGCTGGTAGGCAAGGGTTTACCACGCCCGGCGGAGTGGTTTCGCCAGATATATCTATTTCTAATGAAAAAATACAAGGAAGATCAGGTGGTGATGTGTGGACAGGTGGTGGATTTTGTGACTAAGAATAAGGATGCCATTGCGGCCAGCGCGGCGGCCGAAGAACAGGCCGTTCAGCTAACGGACCTCTATGCCCTGGTAGGGCAGGCGCGGGGCAGCGTGGCTAAGCGAACCAAGGCCCTGAGCCAGGAAGCCAAAGCGGCCAAGAAAACGCTCCTGGAGCTGCTACCAGCGTTGCTAGGTCCCTTGGAGCGGATTGCCACCCGCCTCGGCGACAACGACCTGCTGGCTGCGGTGACGCTGAGCGGCAAGAAGCTGAAGCAGCTGCGGCCCCTGGGCCTGGTCGGGGTAGCCGAGTCGGTGCTGAAAAGCAGCGCCCGCGCCGACGTAGTGCCCGAGCTGGCTAAGCAGGGCCTCAAACCGGCCACGCTGCAGCCCCTGCGCGACGCGCTGACGGCCTTTACAGCGGCGGCTCCGGCCCCGCGCAAGGCCATCAACGAGCGGGTCGTGGCCGGGGCCGCCCTCGAAGACCTGGTGAATGAGCTGATGGTGGAAATCCGGGAGCTGGACGCGGATATGAAAGCCTTCAAATTGCTGAACCGGGAGCTGTATGAGGGGTATCGGCAGACGCGCAAGCTGGTAACGACGGGCCGCCGGAGTGAGGAGGCGCAGGAGGCGTAGAGAGTGAGTGGAAATAGAACCGGCCCGCTTCCCTGGTTGGGGAGCGGGCCGGTTCTTTGGTTTAAAGCCGATTGTGCCGGGCCGTCAACACCGCCTGCAGGTGTACATACGGGGCGGCTCGCCCGGCAGCAGCGACTTGGGCTCATTCTACTGAGCCCAGAAAGGAGAGGATGGCGGACCGGGAGGGGTGCTCGGGAGTGGCGCTGAGGAATTTTTCATTCAGAAGGTGGCCCAGCTCCGGGTAATTGAGGTGGCTATAGGAGCGGGAGTAGTTCGCTGCTTTGAGCCGTGCCATCAGCTGCTCGGACATGAGGGCTGCGGGCCATACCGCATCCTGCGAACCGGAAAGCAGCAATACGGCGGCTTTGCTTTGCTCCAAGGGAATAGTGGCCGCCGCGGCCGCCGGCTCATTGTTGAGGGAGTTGGCGTACAGCGTCAGGAGGGAAGTGGCACTCTCGGACTTGAACGGCACGAATGACAGGGGCTGGCCGTGGGCCGTCCAGCTGGAGCCCGGCGTCTTTTTCCAGTCCTTGAGGATGCCCGCCCACACCACGGAGCTGGGGGAAATGGCCACGACGCCCTTCACGGCCGGATACCGGCTGGCCAGCAGCAGGGCCAGCTCGGCTCCTTTCGACCAGCCGACAATGAGTACACCTTTGTGCTTGCCGGGGGCCTGCTGGGCCAGCCACTTGATGGCGGTGGCGAAGTACTCCAGGGGAATGTTCTCCAGCTCGGCCGGCAGGGGTGCGGTCTTGAAATAGGCCAGGGACAAGACCGGGTAGCCTTGGTCGATGAACATTCTGGCCAGGGCGGTGGGCTTACCCCCTTCCGCGCCCCCGAGCACCAGGACGCCGTATTGGGCGTCTTTGGCCGTGCCCGGGGTGTAGTCGCCCACCACGCCCGGAGGGAGCTGCTGGCTGAGGGTGGGGAGGCTGAGCAGGATCAGCAGGGCAAGGAAGAGGGCTTTCATGCGGGGGCTGTACAGGGGGCGCGGTAGTGCGTATTCCCCCAGATGGCAGCGGACGGCCCGGCGTTGCCTGTGGGCGTAAAATGGCCGGAAGAGAGTGGGCTTCATCAGCATGACAACGCCGCCCGGATTTCTCTGGGCGGCGTGGTTTTGGTTTGCCGTGTTGCAGCAGTGGAGGGGTGGCCTCCACGTTATGGCTGGTCACGAGTTACGGCAGGGCCAAAACTCGCGCCCATTAGGGCCACTTTGGGGTAGATTGCTTGACAGTTATATCTGTGAGATTAGCAAGGTTGATGGTGTATACTACATAATCAGAGTAGGCCATTAAGACATCGTCAACTAGTTCTAGCCTCAGGAATGGATTGGATTCTGTAGAAAAAAGGGCCCAAACTACTTCATTATGGTTAGTAGTGGCGACGATACAGCCCTCGTTGCCCATCGCGCCTTCCCCACACGATATGGTCAGGTCCTTTGTTGTTACCTGAGAGGTATACAACTGGATTTCGGTCCATAAATCATCGTTGTATTTCTCCAGGCCGGCAATTGTCGTGTCGGCTAGGGGGAATGCATAATGCGTTTTGACGTCTTTGCTGGCGTCATACGAGGAGAATATATTCAGCAAAGTGACCGTGTCATTGCCGTAACTTATGCTGTTCAAGCCCAGTAACCGGTTAGCTCGCCAATGGTGTTGAACGGAATTATTGCTCTCGTCACTCATGGAAAAAGAATAGTTGCTTCCGTGCGGTTGCTACCCATTTAGCGAGGCCATACTGTATGCCTGCCGGGAGGCGGTGCGGTTGTGGGTTTGGCGGGTTACGACAATAGAGGTACACCCTCTAAGTCATAGGTAGGCGCGAGTGACGGCTAGGCCATAACTCGCGCCAGTTTGGGGTCCGGCTACGCCCGGTGCTTGGTAAACCGTGCTGCGTTATTGCGTTAGCTTAATTAGCCGCCGGGTACCAATTGCGCAGCCGCACGTCGATTTTCTTGTTGGCTGTGGTCACCGTTTTCCGGAAGCTTTCCACGTCGCTCAGGCCGCTCTGGCCCCGGTAGTGATACGGATACACGATGCCGGGCTTGAAGGCTAATACGCCCTGGGCGGCCTGATTCACGTCCATGGTGTAGGGCAGGTTCATGCAGACGAAGGCCACGTCGATGTTCTTGAGGGCGCGCATCTCGGCAATGTCCTCGGTGTCGCCGGAGAGGTACACGTTCTTGCCGCCCAGGCTGAGCACGTAGCCGTTGCCCCGGCCTTTGGTGTGCATGGCGTCGGCGGCTTCGGGTAGGTTGTACATCGGAATAGCCGAAACTACCATGCCCAGGGTGTCGAGTTTCTGGCCGTTGCCTAGGATGCGGACCTGGGCTTTGTACTCGGCGGGCAGCTTATCGGCCACGGCCTGGGGCACGATCATCAGGGCCTTGCCCACGGAAAGACCCGAGAGCGTCTTGGGGTCCAGGTGGTCGCCGTGAATGTCGGTGATGAGAATGACATCGGGGGCGGCCAGGCCGGCGTAGGCGGCGGCTCCGCCGTAGGGGTCCACGTAGATGGTCTTGCCGTTCCAGGTAAACACTACGCTGCCGTGGGTGATGGGCTGCACCGTGAGCGGGCCTTTCTTGGTGGCAATCTGGTCGGCGGCGGCGCGCGGGGCGGGGGCAGTTTGGGCCTGCGCCTGCGTAGCAAGCGCCGCCAGAGCCGCCGCGAGGATAAGGTTAGATTTCATCGGGGTTTGGTTGTGTGGGTAAAGGGGATTGGGTTGCTAACCAGAGGCGGGGACGAAAGTTCTGGGGAGAGGTTGGGAGAGGGTAGCTGGCGTGGCGCTGGGGTGTTTCGCATCTGTAGAGCATAAAAAAGCCGCCCGGATTTCTCCAGGCGTCGTGATTATGGGTTTGCCGCTAGCGCGGCAGATACGGTACGATAGGATATAGTGGTGAAATGATAGAACGACTCTTGGCGCGCCCGCACCCCAGCGCCGTCTTTGAAATGGCTGAAGAGGCGTGAGAAGCTGTTGTAGAATCTCTACTCCATCCAGCTTGCCCAGGCGGGTGGTGCACCTTTATGCACGACACTCCGCCCTGCTGAGATTAGGAGAGCAGGGTGATACGATAAGTATCTAAAAATTTGAAAAAAACATAAGTAATTTTCTCAGACGGTAGTTGAAGTTGAAAATAATTGTTTTTCTAATTCATTTCTCAATCATGTTTACATACATAATCAAGGAAGTTGATTCCGGGAAAGTTAAAATTGGCCGTACTGACGATGTTATGGCTCGTCTGAAAAGTCATCAATGTTCTAATTCGTCGGAATTAGTGGTGATCATGGCCGTGGCCGGTAATGTTGAAGCTCAGCTTCATGAAAGATTTCACGATTCGCGTATCCGTGGAGAATGGTTTCACTACACCGATGACATTAAAGCATTGGTGGAAGAAAATAGCATTGAAACTAATCTAATTGTTAATCCTAAGCCAGTAAAAATAACCCCTTTTCGAATAATTAAATCTAAACAAGTCGAAACGAAGATTCCATCGACGCTTAAAGAAATACATAGAGCCATGCAAGCTCGAGTGGAAAGTGAAAATAAGATTAAGCGAAAGACTGAGTTTCGCGAATTCACGATGGAGCTTCCAGAAGGTGAAGCATGCTTTCCAGAAAAGTATTATAATGTGCGAGAGGTTATAAATGAAATGCCCCCTGCAGTACGTCGTACACTAAAATTGATACTTCGCAGAACAAAAACTGAAGAGAAGTCCAATAAAGGGTACTGGGAGTTTTCTTTCCTTCTAAAAGAGTTCTACGACGAAGCGACCGAAATCCATTTGCATACAGTTCATGAAGTAATTTATCGAGTTTTTACCCAAAGTTCATTTCGCATATTCCGTCCTCACCATTTAAAGCGACTTCGTGAAGTATACCAGTCTTGTGGCGGCGCAAATCTGATTGGAGGTCTAAGCGGAACTTATGAACTAGATGATGAAGAGACAGTAACCATCAGCATCATTGATGAAGGGTTAGCTTTGGTAAACCAATATTATCCAGAATTCTTAGCTTAAGAAGCCCAAGCAAATGGCTCCTTAAGCTAAGCTACACCAACACAAAACGTACCCGCTCCCGCTTCACGAAGCGCCCTGCAGCGGCGGAAGCTACAAAGTCGCCGATGGTCAGGGTGTCATGACGGGACTTGGGATGTAGTGCGTGTGTTGGGGCGAAAGGGTTGCCAATGGGCACTTTGATAAGGCTTATAGCTGCTTTGGGGTTAAAGGGCAAATAGGTAAGTCCCATCATTAGCTTAGTAGCCCAGGCTACGGCGTAAACCGAGATAAAGAGTAAGAATACAATCAGATGAAGTGGATTGCCATCTTCGAAACCTTCAGGGCTGATAAAGCCAGTAAAATCGAACTTCGTAACATCAACATTGAACTGCTTGGCGAAATTCTCTAGCAATTCTACTGTGTCGTCGCCATAACTGCCCATATCGTCTTCTATGCTGGTGCGTAACCTTTCTTGGGCTTCACAAGCTAACTGTGTTTCCACAAAGGCTAGTACTTGCATTGCCATGCGGCGTAAGTCAGTAAAACGAACTTCAATGGTTTCCATAGAAAAGAGAAAGGGCGCTACCCCAGCAAGGTAGCGCCCTTTTTACTTAGTTGGATAGGCGAATTACATATTCCGCCGGTACTGCCCGCCAACCTCGAACAAGGCATTCGTAATCTGGCCCAGGGAGCAGTACTTCACCGTTTCCATTAGCTCGGCGAAGAGGTTGCCGTTCTGGATGGCGACTTGCTGGAGCTGCTTGAGGCGAGCTTCGGTCTGGTCGGCGTTGCGGGTGTGGAGGTTTTGCAGCATCTCAATCTGGTACTGCTTTTCCTCTTCCGTGGCCCGGATAACCTCGGCGGGCACCACCGTGGGCGAGCCTTTGGAGGAGAGGAAGGTGTTCACGCCGATGATGGGATACTCGCCCGTGTGCTTGAGCATCTCGTAGTGCATGCTTTCCTCCTGAATCTTGCCGCGCTGGTACATGGTTTCCATGGCGCCCAGCACGCCGCCGCGCTCGGTGATGCGGTCAAACTCCATGAGCACGGCCTCTTCCACCAGGTCGGTGAGTTCCTCGATGATGAAGGAGCCTTGCAGCGGGTTTTCGTTTTTGGCCAGGCCCAGCTCCCGGTTGATGATGAGCTGAATGGCCATGGCCCGGCGCACCGATTCCTCGGTGGGCGTGGTAATGGCCTCATCGTAGGCGTTGGTGTGCAGGGAGTTGCAGTTGTCGTAGATGGCGTAGAGGGCCTGCAACGTGGTGCGGATATCGTTGAAGTCGATTTCCTGGGCGTGCAGGCTCCGGCCGCTGGTCTGGATGTGGTACTTGAGCATCTGGCTCCGGGCGTCGGCGCCGTACTTGAGCTTCATGGCCTTGGCCCAGATGCGGCGCGCTACCCGGCCAATGACGGCGTACTCGGGGTCGATGCCGTTAGAGAAGAAGAACGAGAGGTTGGGCGCGAAGTCGTTCACGCTCATGCCCCGGCTCACGTAATACTCCACGAAGGTGAAGCCGTTGCTCAGCGTCAGGGCCAGCTGGGTGAGCGGGTTGGCGCCGGCTTCGGCAATGTGGTAGCCCGAAATGGACACCGAGTAAAAGTTGCGAACCTTCTCCTTGATGAAGTATTCCTGCACGTCGCCCATCAGGCGCAGGGCGAATTCGGTGGAGAAGATGCAGGTGTTCTGGGCCTGGTCTTCCTTGAGAATGTCGGCCTGCACGGTGCCGCGTACCTGCGAAAGGGTGCGCTTTTTGATGGTTTCGTACACGTCGGCGGGCAGCACCTGGTCGCCGGTAACGCCGAGTAGCATCAGGCCCAGGCCGTCGTTGCCCTGGGGCAATTCGCCCTGGTAGCGGGGGCGGTTGAGGCCCTTGTCGGCGTAGATCTGGTTGATCTTCGCTTCTACTTCAGCTTCGAGGCCCTGCTCCTTAATGTATAGCTCGCACTGCTGGTCGATGGCGGCGTTCATGAAGAAGGCAGCCAGGGTAGCGGCGGGGCCGTTGATGGTCATCGACACCGAGGTGCTGGGGTTGGCCAGGTTGAAGCCCGAGTAGAGCTTCTTGGCGTCGTCGAGGCAGCAGATGCTCACCCCGGCGTTGCCGATTTTGCCGTAGATGTCGGGTCGGTGGTCGGGGTCTTCGCCGTAGAGGGTCACCGAGTCGAAGGCCGTGGAGAGGCGCTTGGCGGGCAGGCCCATGCTCACGTAGTGGAAGCGGCGGTTGGTGCGCTCGGGGCCGCCTTCGCCGGCAAACATGCGGGTGGGGTCTTCGCCCTCGCGCTTGAAGGGGAACACGCCGGCGGTGTAGGGGAATTCGCCGGGCACGTTTTCCTGGAGCTGCCAGCGCAAGAGGTCACCCCAGGCGGTATAGCGCGGCAGGCTGACTTTGGGAATCTGCTGGTTGGAAAGGCTAGTGGTGTGGGTCTGGATGCGGATTTCCTTGTCGCGCACCTTGAAGACGAACTCCGGAGCTTTGTAGGCGGCTACCTTTTGCGGCCAGGTTTCCAGGAGCTTCCAGTTCTGCCCGTCCAGGCGGAGTTTGACCTCCTCGAAGGTCCTCTCCAGGCCGGCCACGAGACTTCCGGGGTCGGGTCCACTGCTGCCGTTCCCGGCGCCAGGTCCTGCAGCGGGGTTGCCGACACTTTGGACGGCTCCGATGGCTTGCTTGATTCCGTAGAGTTGCTGAGCGGTGTCAGCTTGTTTGAGAACCCACTGGTCATATTGGCGGTTGGTTTCGGCGATTTCAGACAAATACCGCGTGCGGTGCGGCGGAATGATATAGATTTTCTCGGAGTCCTCTTTGGTCGTAGCCAATTGAGAGGCAAACGGAACGCCCGTTTTAGTCTCAATCATGCTGAGGATGGCCCGGTAGAGGCGGTTCATGCCCGGGTCGTTGAACTGGGAGGCGATGGTGCCAAACACGGGCATTTCGTCCAG
The DNA here is from genome assembly GCF_022919135.1 of Hymenobacter cellulosivorans. Taxonomy (NCBI): domain Bacteria; kingdom Pseudomonadati; phylum Bacteroidota; class Cytophagia; order Cytophagales; family Hymenobacteraceae; genus Hymenobacter; species Hymenobacter cellulosivorans. The sequence continues at coordinate 4,109,136 of NZ_CP095049.1, forward strand.
GGGCTTGTCCCAGTGGCCGTGGTTGCGCTGGTACTGCTTGCGCACGTCGCGCAGGGCGTCGAGGGCGCCGCGCTTGTCGAACTTGTTGAGGGCAATGACGTCGGCGAAGTCGAGCATGTCGATTTTCTCCAGCTGGGTGGCGGCCCCGTACTCGGGCGTCATCACGTAGAGGCTGGCGTCGGAGTGCTCGATGATTTCGGTGTCGGACTGCCCGATGCCGGAAGTTTCGAGGATGATGAGGTCGAACTCGGCGGCCCGGACTACGTCGACGGCGTCCTGCACGTACTTGCTCAGGGCCAGGTTGCTCTGGCGCGTGGCCAGGCTGCGCATGTACACCCGGGGCGAGTTGATGGAGTTCATCCGGATCCGGTCGCCGAGCAGGGCCCCGCCGGTTTTGCGCTTCGAGGGGTCAACCGAAATGATGGCAATGGTCTTTTCGGGGAAGTCCATCAGGAAGCGGCGCACCAGCTCATCGACCAGGCTCGACTTGCCCGCGCCACCGGTGCCGGTGATGCCCAAGATGGGAGTTGTGGTGGGTTGCGGCGCGGTGGTCGTGGGCGCGGTGCCTTCGACCTTCTGGAAGTCGGCGACGAGCTGGGACTTGACCCGCTCGAACTCTTCGGGGAAGTTTTCGGCGGCGGAGATGAGGCGGCCGATGCTGCGGGCGTCTTTTTCCTTGACGTGGGTTACTTCGCCGTTCAGGTTCTGGCCGGTGGGGAAGTCGCAGCGCTGGAGCAAATCGTTGATCATGCCCTGCAAGCCCATGGCGCGGCCGGCGTCGGGGGAGTAGATCTGCTCGATGCCGTAGGCGTGCAGGTCCTCGATTTCGGAGGGCAGAATCACGCCGCCGCCGCCGCCGAAGAGGCGGATGTGGCCCGCCCCGCGCTCCTTGAGCAGGTCGTGCATGTACTTGAAGTACTCGTTGTGGCCGCCCTGGTAGGAGGTAATGGCAATGGCCTGGGCATCTTCCTGGATGGCGCAGTCCACGATTTCCTGCACCGAGCGGTTGTGGCCCAGGTGGATGACCTCGGCGCCGCTGCTCTGGATGATGCGGCGCATGATGTTGATGGCCGCGTCGTGGCCGTCGAACAGCGCGGCGGCGGTGACGATGCGGATGTGGTTTTTCGGCTTATAGGGAGCGGCGGGAGCTGCTTGCATAGCGCGGGGGAATGGGGTGGAATTTGGGTAGGCGAAGGTACGAAAAAAGCCCCGGCGAGAGGAATGGGGCTATTCACGTCAGGTTGTGCTACATTTCAAGACCTAAACCTTCGTATTCATTACGTAATGTCTGAACCAGGTAAACGCAGTGTTTCCTTTCTTGAGTTTGAAAAAGTCATCCAGGAATTGCCCGGGCAGCAGGCTTGGCGCAGCAACGCCGGGTCCGGTACGGGTTCCATATTTACTATGGAATTTAAGGCCGCGCTACAGTCGGATGTTCCCCAAAGTGAATTCTCCTTGATGGTTTACTGCGCCTGGCGAATCGTTGAACCGGGGCGTGTTCTCTGCACGTGGCAGGAAGATGCCGATAGCAGCTTAGCGCCTGCTTTGAAGAAGCTGGAAGGGGTTCCGGTTACCAGTGCCGTTTTAACGGAATGGGGCGACTTAACCGTTGGTTTCGCCAACGGCTCTTCGCTGCATATCTGGAATGATGCTCCCTTTAAAGACGACGACAGTTGGTTTATTGGCTACTCAGGCTTGGGATATTATTCGGTAGCCACCCCCAATACATTCTTCTACGAGCCGGAGGTGTATTAGCTAGGTGCAGAAGAGTTTGGTTCGTTGCCCAAGTGTCATCGGCTTCGGCCGACCTGGCAAGGGCTGGTGGCGGGGTGGCATGGACTTTAACGCCGGTGACAAGAGCCTCAACGGGCGTGACATGGACTTCACCCAAGGTGGCAAGAGGTTCAACAGGCATGACATGAACCTTGATGGGGGTGACATGAGGTTGAAATACCGTGACATGCACCTCAACGGGCCTGACATGCGCTTCGCGGGAGCTGACATGCGCTTCAACGGAGGTGGCATGACTCTTACGGGTAGGAGCCAGTGCCTGGCGTCGGTGGCCCGCTGCGGGCGGTTAGCCCGGATTCTGCTGCACCTGCTGCGCCTTTGGGGGCGGGAGAAGGTTATGAGGCGTTGGTATTAGGCTTGGTGGTGGAGGTGAGGAAGGTCCTTCGGCTGCGCCTCAGGATGACAGACGTTGTTAAACCAGACGCTACTAAAAAGACGTTACTGATACGTTAGATACTGCCGCTACTTCCTACTTCTGCTCGGTCAGGACGGTGAAATAGAGGCTGGGGAGCAGGTTGTGGATGGTCCAGGCGGCGTGGCCGTTTTCGCGCTCCACCATGCCGGGCTGCTTCTGGCGCACGACGGGGATGGAAAAGTACTTGTCTTCGGGATTTTTCTTCTCGCTTTGCAGCCATTGCAGGGTGGCCGCTACGGGCTGGGCGTCGAGCACGATATTATATGGGCGCAGATCCAGCTTAAGCCAGCCCTTGCGGGTGGGCGGGCAGATGAGTTGCGCGTCCTGGGTGCTCAGGAGCTGGTCGGGGCGGTTGTCTTTGACGGTGTAGAGGTTGAGGCGGAAGCGCAGCAGCTCGTACTTGTTATCGGTGAAGTAGACGTGGAGCTCTTCCAAGGTAGAGCGGCGCTCGGGCGTCAGCAGAGCCCCGATTTCCCAGCCCCACTCGTCGTCGACGGTGGTTTTGCCCGAACTACCGCCCAGCCAGCGCACATCGGCCTTGTCGGTGGTGCGGCCCAGCTTGCCGGGCTTCACCTTGCGGCTTTGGATGGTAACTCCTTTGAGCACCTGTGGCTGAGGTGTGAGCTGAAACACCCGTTGGCCGGCCACAAGCTGAGCCGGTGGCACCAGGCGCGGCTCGAAACCCACGCAGGAGACGATGAGCGTGTCGCGCAGGTCGGGCGAGGGGAGGCGGAGCAGGTAGCGGCCCTGCTCGTCGGCGGCCGTGCCAATGGACTTGCCCCGGATGCCGAGAATGGCGAAGGGCACGGGTTCGTGGGTTGAGGCATTGAGCACCTGGCCGGTGACAATGACGGCTTGGGCCCAGGCGGAAGCGGAAAACAAAAGCAGCAATAGGCTAGCCAGCAGGCGAGGCAGCATTCGGTGGGAGAATTAGAGCGGAGAAGTACTGCCGGCCCCAGGCGTGCTGAACGCGGCCCGGCCGGACTATAAATCTACGGCTTTCCCAGCGGGTTGTATTGCTGGCCGGATGGAAAACATTGGCCCGGCCAAGTCCAGCTACAGCTGGCTTACTCCGGGCTGGCCCAGGCAGTGAAGTAGAGGCTGGTGTTAGTCTTGATTCGCTCCCAGTTTTCCTGACTTTTGTCTCGCAGGATGGTGGTGTGAAACGGACTCAGGTCGGTGGAAATGCCGAAGTAGCGGTGGTTGCCGTCGACGGTCTGGCTGCTGAGCCACTGCACCGAGGCAGCCACCTGCTGCTGGCCGGCCAGCTCAATGGCGTAGGGGCGAAGGTCGACCTCGTGCCAGCCGCGCTTTAGGTTTTTAACCTCGAAAATAACGTCCTGTTGCAGCAAAGAGCCCTGCGGAATGCCGTTCTGTACCGCGTAGAGGTTCAGGCGCAGCGTGACGGAGGAAAACTGGTTGCTGGCCACGTACAGATGAAAGCTTTCCAGCTGGCTGCGGTGCTTCACGGGCATAAGCACGCCCACTTCGCGCCCGAGTCGGTCGTGGGGCACCGTGTCGCGGGTGGTGTAGAAGTTCAGGGCCGTAAACCGGCTCCAGCCGTTGTGGCCCAGAATGGTTTGCTTGCCTTGTTTGCTGCGCACCACCACTTCCCGCAGGGCGGTGGCGGCCGGTGCCAGGGCCAGGCGGGGGCGCTGGCGCAGCTGGCTAAGGGGTAGGGTCTGGGGCTGGTAACCCACGCACGACACCACGACTGTATCGGTAGGCAGGGCCCGGTCGAGGGTAGAAAGGCGGAACTGACCCTGCTCGTCGGCCACAGTGCCCACGGCCTTGCCCTTCACGCCCACCGAGGCGTAGGGAACGGGGCTGCCGCTGCGGCTGGCGACCTGGCCCAGGGACTCAGTTTGGGCCAAGCCGCTGAGAGAAGAAAGCAAAGGCCCCAGGCTCAGGAGCAAGCGAAAACGAGCAGCAGGCATACAACCAGGTAAGAGAGTTTTGGAAGTAGATGCTGCCCGCCGGGCAAATGGTTGCTTAGGGGAAAAGCCGGCAGCCCCGGCTCTTGGTAGGCCGGGGCTGCGTAGAATCGTTTTTAGAAGCAGGCGGGGCTACTGGGCGGCCTTTTTCTCCAGGGCCTGGAGCAGCTCGTCGGCGGCCTTTTCGATGTCGGAATAGCCTTGCTGGGCGGCCCGCTCCTTGGCGGCAATAAGGCCGTCGCGGTGCACGGTTTTGAAGTCGCCGAAGGGAAACTTGTAGCGGCCCTTGCTGTCTTCACCGTGGCTGGCGTCCTGGCCCAGGTGCCACTTGGCGTACTCATCCATTTCGTGCTTGTCCAGGAACTTGTTTTCGGCGCTGGAGTCGGGGTTATGCTCGCCCCAGTGGCCTTCGTCGTTCTTGATTTTACCGTCCTGAATCAGCTGCTTGGCGTAGGTTACGGCCGCGGAATTAAGTTTGACGCTCATGATGGAGTGTGGTGTAGTGGTAGGAGAGAGAGGCTCCCGGGTGGCACCCCGGGCATACGCAGACAGTACGTTCAGGCAGGCCCTTGGTTGACGGAGAGCTTGCCCCGAAACCCAAACAGCCGAACCTCCGGGCGGAAGTTCGGCTGTTGCGAAAAGGGAGCCTTTGGCGAAATCTAGCGCAGGGCTGCTACGCCGGCCTCGGCCACGGCGTGGTCGTCTTCCACGGTGCTACCCGACACGCCGATGGCCCCGATTACCTGGCCGTTGCCGTCGGTAATCGGGATACCGCCGGGAAAGGTAATCAGGCCGCCGTTGGAGTGTTCAATGTTGAAGAGCGGGCCGCCGGGCTGGGAAATCTTGCCCAGTTCACCGGTGGGCATATCGAAGAAGCGGGCCGTCTTGGCCTTCCTGATGGAGATGTCCAGGGAGCCGAGCCAGGCACCGTCCATGCGGGCAAAGGCCGTGAGGTTGGCCCCGGCATCCACCACGGCAATGTTCATTTTGACGCCCATTTCCAGGGCTTTTTGCTGGGCGGCGCGCACGGCGCTTTGGGCTTGTTCGAGAAGAATGCTCATCGGGGGTAGGTTGGGGTGAGCCTTACCAACAGCTAATGCTGCGGAAGGTTAGTCCGCCCCGGCTAGAAATGAATGCCCTGGTGCAAAACGGCCCACCAGCCCGCTGCCACTACCAGTAGCAGCAACATCAGCCCCGAAGCCAGGCGGGTTTTCTGCGGGGCCTCCACGGTAAACTCAAACAACTCGTTTAGGCAGCCCACGCTCAAGGGGAGCAGCAGCAGGCCCATGGTCAGAAAATGCAGCCGCTCATTCATGCTCAGGTCAGGGAGCTTAAGCAGGGTTAGCAGTATGCTGCCCGCCACCCAGGGCACCAAGATGGTGGCCATAATCAGGGTGCGGCGGTTGTTATACTGCATTAGGGTAATAGAGTCGTGAGTTTGCAGAAAGCCAACTGCCGCGAAGTAGCCGATAATCATCTGTGCAATCCCGAAGACTACAGCTACAATAAGGTTGGGAATATTGCCGGCCAGAAACAGCCAGCTCGGCACATACCAAAAGCCCGACTCGGTAACTGTGTCGCCCACCATGGCGCCCAGTACGTGGTTGCAGGCATGAAAGGCTACCCAGACCAGAAAGAGCTTAAACAAGCCCCGCTGGCCCCGTTCCCGCTTCCAGAACCACCCGGCTGCTACTATTCCCACCACTGCGCATACTGCCGGCCCTACGCCATAAACAGCAATAACGGCCGAGCGCCACCATTCCGGGTCGGTGATACTGAACTTGACGCTGCTTACCTGCCACACGCCCGGAATACTCAGACGCACGGCCATACGCACAGTGGCTAGCTGGTAAAGCCCGTTCACCAATAAGTAAGCCAGCAAGTAAATAGCAGTGCTATTCAGGGCCGTAATGGTGGTTTTGGTAGTAGAGCTGTAGGGAGCAGCCGGAGCCGGAGCAGACATGGTGGAGAAATTAAAAAGCCTAGCGCGGACTAAAAGTAGTGAGTCTGGGGTTGAGTTCCAGCAGGCTCCGGCGGCTCCCGAATAGCATTTGCGGGCGGTTTTGCCTACCTTTGTCTTTGAAAATACGCCACTAGTGAAGAACATTCGCAATTTCTGCATCATTGCCCACATCGACCACGGCAAAAGCACGTTGGCCGACCGGCTCCTGGAATTCACCAGCACCGTGTCGAAGCGCGACATGCAGGCTCAGCTGCTCGATAATATGGATCTGGAGCGGGAGCGGGGCATCACCATCAAGAGCCACGCCATCCAGATGCAGTACCCCTACAAAGGGGAGATGTACACGCTCAACCTGATTGATACCCCCGGCCACGTCGACTTCAGCTACGAGGTGTCGCGCTCCATTGCCGCCTGCGAAGGCGCTTTGCTGATCGTCGACTCCTCCCAGGGTATTGAGGCCCAGACGATTTCCAACCTCTACCTGGCCATCGGCTCCGACCTGACCATTATTCCGGTTCTGAATAAAATCGATTTGCCCCACGCTATGCCGGAAGAAGTTTCCGACGAAATCGTGGACCTGATCGGCTGCGACCGGGACGAAATCATTCCGGCTTCGGGCAAGTCCGGCATCGGCATCGAGGATATTCTCAACGCCATCTGCGACCGTATTCCGGCCCCCAAAGGCGACCCGGAAGCTCCGTTGCAGGCTCTGATCTTTGACTCGGTGTTCAATTCCTACCGCGGCATTGAAGTACTGTTCCGCATTAAGAACGGCACCATGCGCAAGGGCGACAAGCTCCGCTTCATGGCGACCGGCAAGGAGTACGGTGCCGACGAAATCGGTATTTTGGGTTTGAACCAGGAGCCCCGCCAGGAAATTGCGGCCGGCAACGTAGGCTACCTGATTTCGGGCATCAAAGAAGCCCGGGAAGTAAAAGTAGGGGACACAATTACCCACGTAGCCCGTCCCACTCAGGAGGCCATTGTCGGTTTCGAGGACGTGAAGCCCATGGTATTCGCCGGTATCTACCCCGTCGATACCACCGAGTACGAGGAGCTGCGCTCCTCGATGGAAAAGCTGCAGCTCAACGACGCCTCCCTGGTGTGGGAGCCCGAAACCTCGGCGGCCCTGGGCTTCGGCTTCCGCTGCGGCTTTTTGGGCATGCTGCACATGGAAATCGTGCAGGAGCGCCTGGAGCGCGAGTTCAACATGACGGTCATTACCACCGTGCCCAGCGTGCAGTTTCACGCCACCGGCACTAAAGACCAGTTGCTGACCATCAACGCGCCCTCCGAAATGCCGGAGCCAAACCTGATTAAGCACATCGAGGAGCCCTACATCAAAGCCCAGATCATCACGGCTTCGGATTACGTAGGCGCCATCATCACCTTGTGCATGGAGAAGCGCGGCATCATCAAGGGCCAGAGCTACCTGACCTCCGACCGGGTGGAAATGAACTTCGAGCTGCCCCTGTCCGAAATCGTGTTCGACTTCTTCGACAAGCTCAAGACCATCAGCCGCGGTTACGCCTCGCTCGACTATGAGCTCATCGGCTTCCGCGAGTCAGACATGGTCAAGCTCGACATCATGCTAAACGGTGAGAAGGTCGATGCTTTGTCGGCCATCGTGCACCGTTCCAAGTCGTATGAGTGGGGCAAGCGCATCTGCGAAAAGCTGCGTGAGCTGCTGCCCCGTCAGATGTTCGATATTGCCATTCAGGCCTCCATCGGGCAGAAAATCATTGCCCGTGAAACGGTGAAGGCCCTGCGCAAAAACGTAATTGCCAAGTGCTACGGCGGCGACATCAGCCGTAAGCGCAAGCTGCTCGAAAAGCAGAAAGAAGGCAAGAAGCGGATGCGCTCGGTGGGCTCCGTGGAAATACCCCAAGAAGCCTTTTTGGCCGTCCTTAAACTCGACTGATTTCAGAAACGCGTCCTTCGGGGCGCGTTTTTTTTTACCCACATTCCCTCTTTTTTCACCTCATACAATTCTTGCAAAGGCGTCGTATGACTTTCCCTTATCCCATGTCTACTTCCCTCACCAAGAACTGCACGAGCCAGGCTCAGCTGGAAAAAATTGTCAAAGGCCAGGAGCGTAAGTTCCGGTGGCGCGACGACTGGCCCCAGATGGAGCAGGCCATTCTGACCGAAGGCGCTGCCGCCATTGCCCGCCACCAGCAAGCCCACCCCACAACTCCCAACCCCGACCAAGGATTAGTATAACTTAACCTGATAAAGCATGACCACTGCTCCTGAAGCACCCGCCACCTACCGCCTCATCGACGGCAAGCAGACCGCCGAAGACATCAAAGTGGAAATTGCCGCCGAAGTAGCCCAGCGCCGGGCCGACGGCCTGAAAGTGCCCCATCTGGCCGCCATCCTCGTAGGCCATGACGGCGGCTCCGAAACCTACGTACGCAACAAGGTGCTGGCCTGCGAGCGGGTTGGTTTCGAAAGCACCCTGCTACGCTACGAAGACGACATCACCGAAGCTGAGCTGCTGGCTAAGGTCGACGAGCTGAACCGGGACGAGCAGATTGACGGCTTCATCGTGCAGCTGCCCCTGCCCAAGCACATCGACCCCAATAAGGTCATCGAAGCCATTCGGCCGGAAAAGGACGTGGACGGTTTTCACCCGATGAACATTGGCCGAATGGTGGCTGGTTTGCCGGCCTTACTGCCCGCTACGCCTTCGGGCATCGTGGAGCTGTTGCGCCGCTACGAGTTGGTAACCGACGGTAAGCACTGTGTGGTAATTGGGCGTAGTAACATCGTGGGTACGCCAGTTAGTATTCTGCTAGCCAAGAACTTGGAGCCAGGTAACTGTACAGTTACTTTATGCCACTCCCGTACCCAGAACCTGGCCGAAATTACCCGCACTGCCGACATCGTGGTGGCTGCTCTGGGGCGCCCGGGCTTCGTCACAGCCGATATGGTGCAACCTGGTGCCGTGGTAATTGACGTAGGTACCACCCGCGTGGAAGATGCCACCAAAAAGGCTGGCTGGGCCCTGAAAGGCGACGTGAATTTTGAGGAGGTGGCTCCCAAAGCCAGTTACATTACGCCCGTACCCGGCGGGGTAGGGCCCATGACCATTGCCATGCTGCTGCTCAACACGCTGCGGGCAGCGAAAGGGGAGATATACCCGCGCTAAACGGCGGAAATAGGCCTTCAACCTTTCGAAATACAGGCGGTTATCGTACTTTTGAGGTCCGGTTGCGGTTCAGGAGCATAGTGCAGACGCACTTTGCTTCGTTGGGCCGCGGCCGGACTTACCCGTTTTTCTCTCGTTTTGCTGCACGTACTTCCACTTACGTCGGCACCCCTGGCCGCAGAGCCGGCGGTGGCCGCGCTGCCCCTGATGGAGCAGTTTTACACGATTCAGGGCGAAGGCTATAACACCGGCCGCGCCGCGTACTTCCTGCGTCTGGGCGGCTGCGACGTGGGTTGCGTGTGGTGCGACGTAAAAGAGTCGTGGGACGCTGATGCTCACCCGCGCGTGGCCATCCCCGACATGGTAGCCGCCGCTACGGCTCATGCCGGCCGCAACGTAGTCATTACCGGCGGCGAGCCCCTCATGCACGACCTGACCCAGCTCACGGCTGCTTTGCACGCGGCGGGTTGCCAGAACTGGATTGAAACCTCGGGCGCTTATCCGCTCACCGGGCAGTGGGACTGGATTTGCGTGTCGCCCAAGAAATTCAAGGCCCCGCTGCCTTCGGTATTGCAGCAGGCCCACGAGCTCAAGATTATCGTTTTTAACAAAAGCGACTTTCAGTGGGCCGAGCAGCACGCGGCCTTGGTGGGGGAGCACACCCGCCTGTACTTACAGCCCGAATGGAGCAAAGCCTCGCAAATGATGCCGTTGATAGTGGATTATGTAAAAGAAAATCCGCGCTGGCAGGTGTCGTTGCAGACGCATAAATACCTTGATATTCCGTAGCTTCCTGCCCTATGCGCCGTTTGCTACCAATTCCCCTTTTGCTGCTATTTGGTCTGAGTTTCTTCCTGCCTTCAGCGGCAGTGGGGCAGAACAAACTGTCGAGCTCCAACACCAAAGCCAAAAACCTGTACGATAAAGCGCAGGCCCAGGCTAAGGAACGGCAGTTTGACAAGGCCATTGAAACGCTGACCACCCTCAATCAGAAATTTCCCTCGCTCGGAGAGCCTTACATTATGAAAGGTTCCCTGCTCAAGGCTATGGGGGAAAACCGCGGCGCCTACGAAGCCTACCGCGACGGCCTGAGCAAAGTAGCCCTCGACCCGGCCCGCTCCCTGGATTACTATACCCTGGCCGACCTGGCCATGAGCTTCGGCGACTATGCCACGGCCGGCGACAATTACAAGCGTTTCGTCAAAACGGCGCCGAAGGGGCAGCGCTTCGTCTTTCGGGCCCAGCGCCAACTGCTCAACTGTGAGTTTGCCGTGAAAGCCATGGCCAACCCCGTTGGTATTGAGCCTACGCGCCTGCCGGAGCCCATGAACACGTTCCGTTACCAGTATTTTCCTGCTCTAACAGCCGATAACCGTTTTTTGCTGTACACGGCCCGGGCCACGGTGCAAAGCAACGAGGACCTGTTTATTGCCAAGCAGAACAAGGACGGCTCCCTGGGCAACCCCGTCCCGATTTCGGCTGCCATCAATACCAGCTACAACGAAGGCGCTGGTACGATTTCCGGCGACGGCAAAACCCTGGTTTTCGCCTCCTGCGACCGGCCTAATGCGGTGGGCAACTGCGACCTCTACATCTCCCGCCGCACCGGCAACACCTGGAGCAAGCCTCAGAACCTGGGCCGCAACGTGAATTCGGTAGAGTGGGACTCCCAGCCCACCTTGTCGGCCGATGGGCGCACACTGTACTTCACTTCTACTAGGCGCGGTGGTAAGGGGCAGGAAGACCTCTACGTGACCACCCTGCAAGAAAACGGCAGTTGGAGTGCCGCTAAAAATCTGGGGGAGCCGGTCAACACACCGGGCAAGGACATGGCTCCGTTTATCCACGCCAGCGGTACTACGCTCTACTACGTCACCGACGGCCTGGTAGGCATGGGCGGCCTGGATGTGTACCGCTGCGAGTTGCAAACCGGCAACAAGTGGAGCGACCCGCTAAACCTAGGCTACCCACTAAACACCTTCGAGAACGAGGCTTCCCTGTTTATCAGCTCCGACAACCGCCGGGGCTTCTGCAGCCGCTCCCGCGCCCCGGAAGTAGGCATGAAAGCCGAGCGTGACCGGCCGGTCGAATTGTTTGCCTTCGAAGTGCCCCAGCCCGTCAAGGCCCGTGAAACCAGCACCTACACCCAGGGCCGGGTATTCGACGCTACTACCAAAAAGCCCATTCAGGCCGACGTGCAGCTCTATGACCTGCAAACCGATGAGTTGACCCAGTATGTAACCTCCGACTCAGAAAACGGCGACTATACTGTGGTCCTCAACGAAGGCCGGCAATATGCCATGTACGCCGTGGCCGACAAGTACCTAATGAAGAGCCTGAGTTTCGACTACTCCGACAAGCGCACCTTCGACCCGCTGACCCTGGATATCTACCTGGAACCCGTGCGGGCCGGGCGCAGCATCGTGCTCAATAACCTGTTTTTTGACACGAATGAGTATGAGCTTAAGCCTACTTCCCGCACCGAACTCAACCGCCTGATTCAGTTCATGCGCCAGTACCAGGATGTGCAGGTAGAAGTATCGGGCCACACCGACGACGTGGGGGCCGACGCGGACAATATTACTTTGTCGCAGAATCGGGCCCGGTCGGTGTACACCTACTTGGTAGAGCACGGGGTAAAGGCCACTCGCCTGCGCTATAAGGGGTATGGCGAGACTAAGCCCCTGGTAGCCAACGACTCGGATGCGCATCGGCAGCAGAACCGCCGTATCGAACTGAAGATCCTTTAGAGCTCTTCCGCTAAAGAACAAAAACCTGGCCCGCAACGGCCAGGTTTTTTTATTGGAGTATGTCTTTGTGGTATGAATATTATAATGCTGACAATCAAATATATAATAAACATCTATGAAAGTATTTGAATAAAATAATTATAAAAATTCTTTGTATTATTAAATATTTGAAGTTATGTTTGGTCGTTCTTCAGAAAACCAGCCTCCAAGCCCAGTTAGCTGATTTAGTTTCTGCCAGTGGTTTTTGAAGGACTGCAAGCTTTAACTACCATGTTCACTTTACCCCTTTCACTGTTATGAAAAAAGTCTATTTGTTGGCTTTGCTGGCCTTAGGCACGCAAACCGCCGCTCTGGCTACCATTGACCCCGATGGTCCTTCTGGCCTTCAGGCCCGGGCAACGACTCTGACGCGCACGATTGCTCAGCAAGCCAAGCTCGACGAAGGTCAGTATCTGAAAGTGAAGCAGCTGAATCTGCGCATGCTCACGGAAGTGGATGACCTCAAAACCCGTTTCGCCGCCGACCCCGCCATTATGGATCAGCAGCTGGCCAGCGCCCAGGCCCGCTATGAGGCCGAACTAGCCTCCGTGCTACGGCCTGCCCAGTACGCCGTCTACCAGCAGGCCCGCACCAGCATGACAGCTCTGGGAGCTGCCAAATAGCCCGAAAAACAAGAAAGAGCCTGCCGCAACAGGCTCTTTCTTGTTTTTCGGGTGCTTGCTGCTCTAGAACCAGTAAGACGAGAGGACTATACTAAGGAGTAAATTATACGCTAGAAAATATCCATATTTTATTGTTTTTATTTAATACAAGTAGTATATTCACTATATGATTAAACGCCCTGAGTGCTTTGGTTACTAAGCCCTTACAGGTATAGTCAGTTTGCAGCTCCACCACCAACTCAACCATTTCCCACCGCTATGAAAAAGCTGTACGTAGTTGCCATCCTATTGGCAAGTTTCGCCGTTCCATTCACCACGCAGGCCGGCAGTGGCGACGAGGCTCTGAAGGGCCGGGCCGCCTCCCTGACCCGGCGCATGTCCGAAACAACTAAGCTCGATGAAGGGCAATACCTGAAGGTGAAGCAGCTGAATCTGCGCATGCTCAGCGAGGTTGCCGAGTTAAAGGCCCGCTACGGTGGCACCGCCGCCCTGGATGAGCAACTGGCCCAAGTGCAGATGCGCTATGAGTGGGATTTAGCTGCCATCCTGTGGCCCCGGCAGATGGCTGCCTATACGCAGTCGAAACTGAATGTTATGGCCTTCAATGGCCGCTAGCTGGTAAGTAGCCCGCGCTGTTCTCAGCATTGGTTTCAAGGAACTGATACAAAAAAAGACCCGCTGCAAGCGGGTCTTTTTCATTAGGGGCAGTACGAAATTACGAGCGCTGCTCGATGCTTACGTAGTCGCGCTCCAACTCACCGGTGTATACCTGACGGGGACGGCCGATGGGCTCTTTGTTTTCGCGCATTTCCTTCCACTGGGCAATCCAGCCGGGCAGGCGGCCCAGGGCAAACATTACCGTGAACATCTCGGTCGGGATGCCGATGGCGCGGTAGATGATGCCGGAGTAGAAGTCAACGTTTGGATACAGCTTACGCTCAACGAAATACTCATCGGTGAGAGCAGCTTGCTCCAACTCCTGGGCAATCTTGAGCAGGGGGTCGTTGATGCCCAATGCGCCCAGTACGTCGTCGGCAGCTTTCTTGATAATCTTGGCGCGGGGGTCGAAGTTCTTGTAGACGCGGTGACCGAAGCCCATCAGGCGGAAGGGGTCATTCTTGTCCTTGGCCTTGGCAATGAACTTGCTTGTGTCGCCGCCGTCCTTCTGGATGGCCTGCAGCATCTCCAGTACTTCCTGGTTGGCACCACCGTGCAGGGGGCCCCACAGGGCGTTGATACCAGCCGATACCGAGCCATAGAGGCTAGCGTTGGCTGAGCCTACCAGACGCACGGTCGAGGTGGAGCAGTTCTGCTCGTGGTCGGCGTGCAGGATGAGTAGCTTGTTGAGGGCCGATACGATACGCGAGTCGATTTCATACTTCTCCGTGGGGAAGCTGAACATCATGTACAGGAAGTTCGAGCAGTAGTCGAGGTCGTTGCGCGGATAGTTCAGCGGGTGACCCATGTTGTTCTTGTAGGTCCAGGCGGCAATGGTCGAAATCTTGGCCATGAGACGAATCACGTTCAGGTCAATTTCTTCCTTGCTCAGATCCGGCGACACGCTTTCGGGGTAGAAGGCGGTCAGCGAGCAGATCAGGCTGCTCAGGATGGCCATGGGGTGAGCGGCCGAGGGGAAGCCGTCAAAAATCTTGCGCACGTCCTCGTGCACGAGCGTGTGCTTGGTGATCTGGTGGCTGAAGTTGTCGAGCTCGGCCTGGGTGGGCAGCGTGCCGTAGATCAGCAGGTAGGCAACTTCCAGAAAGCTGGACTGCTCGGCCAGTTGTTCAATCGGATAGCCGCGGTAGCGCAGAATGCCTTCCTCGCCGTCGAGGAACGTAATGGCGCTCTTGGTAGCTCCCGTGTTTTTGTAGCCCGAATCGATAGTGATGTAACCGGTCTGGTCACGCAGCTTGGCAATATCAATTGCCTTTTCGTGTTCGGTGCCCTCGGTGACGGGGAAGGAGTAGGACTTCCCGTCGAGGATCAGTTCAGCAGACTCTGCCATAGGACTGGGTTAGAGAGGTGGTTGCGGGGCGAAACTAAAGATTAAACCGGCGAGCCGGCAAGTGCGGGAGAGAAACACCATTACTACAGCTTGCCCCAGGGTGTTGTTTGGATACAAGACGGCTCAGTGTGGGCCGCCGCGCAAATTACGCCCAAGAAGGGTTAGATTCTACTATTCCGGAAAAGTTACTTGTAAACCACCCTCAAGGGCCTGTTTTTCGGACAAAAAGCCAGAGTACCTTAACCAAAATGCCCGAAAACGGTAGGATAATCACAAAAACAATCCCGATAACCGGGCTGCAACCTATACGGCATGAACTACAATCAGTTGGGTAAATCCTCAATTCAGGTCAGTCAAATCAGCTTCGGCTGCATGTCGCTGGGTCCAGACCATACGGCCAATGCCACCCTGCTACGCCGGGCCCTGGATGCGGGTATTACCTTTTTTGACACAGCTGACCTCTATGATAAGGGCGGGAATGAAGTAACCGTTGGCAAAGCCTTGCAGGGCCGGCGGCAGGAGGTAGTGCTGGCTACCAAAGTCGGTAGTCAGTGGCGCCCCGACGGCAGTGGCTGGGACTGGAACCCGCGCAAAACCTATATGCTGCAGGCCATAGAGCAAAGCCTGCGCCGCCTGCAAACCGACTATATCGACTTATACCAGTTGCACGGCGGCACCCTCGACGACCCGATAGACGAGACCATCGAGGCGTTTGAATTGCTGAAGGAGCAGGGTAAAATCCGGGCATACGGCATTTCCTCGATTCGACCCAGTGTCATCCGGGAGTACGTACGCAAGTCCAGCATTGCCAGCGTGATGATGCAGTACAGCCTGCTGGACCGGCGGCCTGAGGAAAGCTGTCTGGAATTGCTGCACCAGCACCAGATCAGTGTGCTGGCGCGGGGTAGCTACGCCCAGGGCCTACTGGTGGGTAAACCGGCCAAGCCCTACCTGACCTACGCGCCGCAACAGGTAGAGCAGGCCGCGGCGGCAATAAGGCAGGTTGCGGACAGCTTACAGCAAACGGCCGCCGAAGTAACGGTGGGCTTCGTATTGGCCCAGCCCGTTATTGCTTCCGCCGTGCTCGGCATTCGAACCGCTGAGCAGCTTGATGATGCCATCCGGTCCGGACAACAAGTACCCTTGAGCACCGCCCAGCTACAAACTCTACGGCGGGCGTTGTCGCCGAATCAGTACGACCAGCACCGCTAGGCACCAGGTTACTTACCGATGCAGAACTGGGTGAAGATGCTGGTCAGCAGGTCGTCGGAGGAAATTTCGCCGGTGATTTCACCCAGCGCAGCCAGGGCCTGGCGCAGGTCGGCGGCCAGCAGCTCGGTGCCGGTGCCAGCCTGAATACCGAGCAACACCGCGTCGAGAGCCTGGTTGGTTTGCTCCAAGCTGCGGGCGTGGCGCAGGTTCGTGACGATGGTGCTTTGGCCGGTGCGGTCGAGACCCTCGCCGCGCACTTTCAGCAGTAGGGCTTCGCGCAATTCGTCGAGGCCGTCGCCGCGGGCAGCGGCAATGAGCAGCACGTCGGGCTGATTGTGGAAGGCTTCAATTTCCGGATCAGAGGCCACATCAAGCTTGTTGCCGACGGCCAGCACCGGGATAGTGCGGCCAGGATTCAAGGCTTCAATTTCGGCTTCAAGCGCCTGGGGTGTTGTGCTCGTAATATCAAACAGATAGATGAGCAGGGCTGCCTGAGTAACCCGCTTCTTGGTGCGCTCCACACCGATGGATTCGACCACGTCGGCGGTGTCGCGCAGGCCAGCCGTATCCACGAAGCGGAAGCGGATACCCTCGATGCTGACCTCGTCCTCAATCAGGTCGCGGGTGGTGCCGGCCACGGCCGAGACGATGGCGCGTTCCTCGTTGAGCAGGGCGTTGAGCAGGGTGGATTTGCCCGCGTTGGGCCGGCCGGCAATAACGGTCGTGACGCCGTTCTTGATGACGTTGCCGAGTTCGAAGGAGCGGAGCAGGCGGCGGACCAGGGTTTGCACTTCGTTCAGCAGCTTGACCAAACCGGTACGGTCGGCAAACTCCACGTCTTCTTCGCCGAAGTCCAGCTCCAGCTCCAGCAGGGCCGCAAACTGGACCAGCCGGCCGCGCAGGTCGCGCAGCTCCTGGCTGAAGCCACCCCGCATCTGTTGCAAGGCTACCTGGTGGGAAAGGGCCGAATCGGCGGCAATCAGGTCGGCCACGGCTTCGGCCTGGGCCAGGTCGAAAGCCCCATGCAGGAAGGCGCGCTTGGTAAATTCCCCGGCTTCGGCCAGGCGGGCCCCGCGGCGGGTGAGCAAAGTCAGAATTTGCTCGACGATGTAGTCGGAGCCGTGGCAGCTGATTTCCACCACATCCTCGCGGGTGTAGGAGTTGGGGCCCTTGTAAAGCGAGATAACAACTTCATCCAGGATGCGGGCCCCGTCGCGGATGGTGCCGAAGTGCAGGGTGTGGCTGGCCTGGTCCTGAAGCTTTTTGCCGGCAAACACGGCATCGGCCATGGCAATAGCCTCGGGGCCCGACAGGCGCAGCATGGCAATGGCCCCGGCACCGGGTGGGGTGGAAAGGGCAACGATGGTATCGGAAAGCGCGGGAGGAAGCGGAAGGGCCACGGCGAAACGGTAAACCGTAAAAGTGAAGCCGCAAAGGTACGCAACCTGGCCGCTAGCTCCCGCTTAGCAGGGCGACTAACCGCAGTGACAGGATTGGGCTACTGATTGCTGTTCAACGCTGCGCGGAGCCGATGCTTCATGCTCCGGACCACCTAGCCGGTAACGAAAAGGTTGCGGCTGACCTCGGCCGAAATCAGCGTAGTCTTTTGTTTATTAACTTTGATTTCCAGGGAGTTGTCAAAGCTGACTTTGTCTAGAACTTCAAGGTGGGCGCCCAGGCACAAACCGACTTTATCGAGGTACTGCAGAAACGACGCTGAGGTGTTTTTAACGGCTACGACGGTGCCGGAGTCGCCGGGTGTAAGGTCAGCTACGAGGCGATTTTGGGGGCGCAGAATGGCCCCTTCCTCCGTCGGAATAGGGTCCCCGTGGGGGTCGGTTTGCGGAAAGCCCAGGAACTCGTCGAGGCGGCGCACCAGCAGCGGGGATTGGATATGCTCCATTTCCTCGGCCACCTCGTGCACCTCGTCCCAGTTGAAGCCCAGCTTCTGCACCAGAAATACTTCCCAGAGCCGGTGCTTACGAATGGTGAGCAACGCCAGGCGCCGGCCTTCCGGCGTGAGCGACACGCCCCGGTAGCGGGTGTAGTTGAGCAGTCCTTTCTCGCCCAGGCGACGCAGCATATCCGTTACGGAGGCGGCCCGGGTCTGTAGCACCTCGGCAATGCGGTTGGTGCTGACTTCCGAGCCGGGCTCGGCTTCGGCCAGCTTGAAAATGGCCTTTAAGTAGTTTTCCTCGGTGTAGCTGGGCAAGAGAAGAAAGTTAGGCTTCAAAAGTAGAAATTCTAAACTCAAGTTTAGGCAAGAGGCCTCGTTAGCCGGCTTAACAAAAAAGAGGTGGCCGCCTGAATTGGCCTGCCACCTCCTGTTCTCGAAAGCCTCTTACTGTTCCTGCGGGGCAGGGTCCTAAGCTTGCTTTACCACTTAATCAACGCTGATGCCCAGGTGAAGCCCGAGCCGAAGGCGGCCAGGCAAACCAGGTCGCCACGCTTGATTTTGCCTTCGGCTACGGCCTCGCTCAGGGCAATCGGCACGGAGGCGGCGGTGGTGTTGCCGTAGCGCTGGATATTGCTGTAAATCTTGTCGTCGGTCAGGCCCATCTTCTGCTGCACAAACTGGGTGATGCGCAGGTTGGCCTGGTGGGGAATCAGCATGTCGATGTCCTTCGACTCGTAGCCGTTCTGGTCGAGGGCCTCCTTAATCACCTGGGGGAAGCGGACCACGGCGTGCTTAAACACGTTCTGGCCGTTCATGTAAGGGTACATGTCTAGCTCGTTGGCCACTACATATTCCACGCGGTTGTTGCGGTTCGAGCCGGGTTCTTTCACAATTAGCTCCTCGGCGTGCTCGCCCTGGGAATGCAAGTGGGTGCTCAGAATGCCGTGGCCTTCGCGGGTGCTGGGCCGCAGCACGACAGCGCCGGCACCGTCGCCGAAGATGACCGATACGGCCCGGCCGCGGGTGCTGATATCGAGGCCTGAGGAGTGAATTTCGGAGCCAACTACCAGCACCGTGTCGTACATGCCGGTTTTGACGAACTGGTCGGCCATGCTCAGCGCATACACGAAGCCCGAGCACTGGTTGCGCACGTCGAAGGCTGGGATGGGGTCCTTGATGCCCAACTCGCGCTGCAGCAGCACGCCCGAGCCGGGAAAGAAATAGTCGGGCGACAGGGTGGCAAAGACAATCATCTGCACGTCGTCGGGCTGGAGGCCGGCCATTTCCAGGGCCTTACGGGCCGCGTTGGCGCCCATGTTAGCTGTGGTGTCTTTTCCTTCCTCAAACCAGCGCCGCTCCTTAATACCGGTCCGCTCCTGAATCCACTCGTCGGTGGTTTCCATGAGTTCGGTAATGTCGGCATTAGTGACAACGCGGGACGGAACGTAGTGGCCGACGCCGGCAATTTCGGAATGACGCAGGGTGCTCATATCAGGTAAGTGGGAATAGTCGAGGAAAACGGAGCGAAAAAAAGGAGGCGAAGATAGTAAAAACTAGCCCTCATCTGCGCTAACGGCCGGCAAAGGTCGGCAGTTACCGGATACTATCCAGCAGGGCCCACAATTTTGTGGTTTCGGACTGCCAGAAAGCCTCCGCCGGCACGCCGTATGGGTAAAACGGGGCGGCCGTGAGCTGTGCTACAACGGCTGGTACCGCAAAAGTTTCATCAAAGGATACTACCGCGCCGGCCTGGTGCCGGGCCACGATGCCGGTCCAGTAGGGGTTATCTGGAATCAGCACTGGCAGGCCGCTGGCCAGGTACTCGAAAAGCTTGGTAGGCACGCAGCGCCAGGTGCTGGGGTGGGGCCGGTAGGGCAGCAAACCCAGGTGACTTTGCGCAATTGCGGCGACAATCCGGGCGTGGGGCACCAGCGCGTCGCCCCCGATTAGGGTCACCGCGCCGGGGTTGGCGGCAATGACGGTGCGCAGGCGCTGAAGTTGCTCGGGGCGCTGGCAAAACCCGATAATGGTCAGGTGGGCCTGGGGCCAGTGCTGGCGCAAGCGGAGCGTGAACTCAACGGCCTCGAACACGCCATTCAGCTCCGAAATGGTGCCCGAATAGAGCAGCCGCAGTGTTTCGCCGGGCCGGGGCATTAACATTAGGCGGGTTGGGGCAGCGGCTGGCGTTTCGGGTTCGGATGCAAACTTGTTTTCCAGCACCACCGTGCGCCGGGGCTTGGCAAAGGGCAGCTCCTCGGCGTAGCTGCGCTCGGCCAGGATGATGCCCGCCGCCCGCCGGGCGACCATAGTTTCCAGGCCGCGCACCAAGCCGGCCAGCAGGCCCCGCAGCCAGGGCGGGTATACCTGCTGGGTCCGGATGTTTAAGGCATAATTCTCCCGCACGTCATAAAGAAACTTCCGCCCGGAGCCCAGCCGGTGCCAGAGCAGGGTCAGGGGCAGCAGCTCAGGGGCATGAACGAGCACCACGTCGGGTTGTACTTGGTGGAGCAGGCGCCAGTAGCGCCATTGGGCGCCTAAGCGCTGCCAGCTCAACCGGCTGCCCCGGAGCAGGGAATGAAACCGGATGCCGACCGGGGTATCTGCGGGGGCAGGCGCCCAGCGGCCGGCAATGTGGACCGTATGCTGCTCACCGGCCCGCTCTACGAGCGTGCGGCCAAATTTGCCGTACATGCGCGTGTCGTCCAGAGGTTTGAGGACGGAGGCCAGAAGGAAGGTAGTCGGCTGCATTGCTGAGTGCAAAGATGCCGGTTCTGCGAAATAGTTTGGCTTCCCGAAGGTTGGAACCACTGTCGGCTGCTCAGCGCCACGAACTAAACCAAGCGGCCGGCTGCTTCAGGGAAGTTGGTTTAGTTGGTCCGCCGCTGCTCGGCGTCGTTGCCAAACTCTCGGGGGGCGACTTTTAGCTGCCGATTGCCAAAGTCGTAGGAGAGGGACAAGCGCACAAACCGGCTGCTGTTGTTCTCGCTGTACACCTGCTTGACGCCGTTGACCGTGGACGTGTAATCTTTCAGATAGGCCGTGTTAAATACGTCATTGAGCAGCAGGGTGGCCTGCACCCGGTTACGAAACAGGCGCTGCTGCCAGGCTAGGTTCAGGCCGGCCAGGTAGCCCGTGGTGTACAGGCCCCGGGTTACCGGGGAGCTATAGGTATAGTCGGCCTGCAGCTTGGTGGTAGGGCTCAGGGTAAAGGTATGACTGGTAGCGGCGTAGAGCTGGGGCGTGTTGCGGGGTACCGCGGCCAGCGCCCCGGTAAAGCGGCTGCGGGAACCGAGCAGGTAGAGCGTGTTGTGGGTTTGCCACCAGCTAGTTGGCGTGGCCGAGTAGGTAGTGCCCAGCCCGAAAGCAAGCTCCCGGAAGTAATTTTGGCGGCTGATAACCAGAGTATTCGTGGTCGGGTTGGCCGTGAAAACGGGCCCGAAACCGTCGGTGGTGCGCGACAGAAAGGCCGTGGTACGCAGCGCCTCTCGGAAAGTGTGGGTCAGCTCCAGGTTGTCGACGAAGCTGGGTTGCAGAAACGGGTTGCCTTCCGAGTAGCTGGTGCTGTTGATATAGGAGCGGAACGGGTTGAGCAGGGCGAAGCCGGGGCGGTTTACCCGGCGCCCGTAGGTAGCCTGCATCTGCTGATTCTCGCTGGGCTGATAAGTAAGGTAGGCGCTGGGAAAAGCTTTCAGGTAGTCATTAGTAGTGCGCTGGTCCAGCGTGGCCGAGTAGCCCCGGGTTTGGGTTTGCTCCAGGCGCAGGCCCAGTTGCAGGTTCCAGTGGGTACTCAGGCGGCGGGTCCCGCTCAGGTACAGGGCCTGGGTCTGCTCCCGGTACTCGAAGCTGTTCGACTGGCTGGGGTCCAGGATGGGCCTAGCTGGCCGCGTATTGTAGTACTGCAGGGCGCTCCGGCTTTGAATCAGGCTGACTTTCGCTCCGTAGCTCAGCCTGGCCCACTTCAGCGGGTGCTCTACATCGACCTTGCCGCTGAAATTCTGAATCTGCTGCCCGGAAATATTCTGGGCCGCCAGATTCGGGTTCAAAAACTCCTGTGCGGGGGAAAAGCTGGCGGAGGCAAAACGGTTATCCACCTCGGAGCAGTAGGAGAAGTAATCAGCATCGAGGGAAATCCTGCGCTGCAACGTATCCAACACAGTTACGACGTGGGCGTTGGCGGCGTGGCTGTTGGTGCGCACCAGCCGGGTCCCAGTAATCATCAGCACCGAATCCAGGGTGTGAGCGGGGTTGAACAGGCCGATTCGGGTGTGGTCCTGGCTGCTGGGGGCCGAAGTAGAGCTACCCGCGTACTGCAGGCCGATGGTGGTGTGCTGGGTTAGGTCGTAGTCTAGGGCCAGCTGGCCGGCAGCAGTACCTGTTTGCTGCCTGGCGGCGTAGCGCAGCTCCCAGGAGCCGGCGGGGTAGTAGGTGTCCAGGCGTTGCTTTACCCGGGTATTTCCCTGCTTGCCGCTGGCGCTGAGCGTGAGCCGCAGCTTGTCTTTGCTGTACACCAGGTTGTTTTGCAGCGTAGCGGCCCCGAAGCTGTTTTGCTCGTAGGCCAGGGTTGTCGTGTTTTGCCAGGCGTTGGTCGGCCCTTGCTTGAGGTTGATGTTCAGCAAGCCCCCGTCGCCGCTGGCCTCGTACTGGGCCGGCGGATTGGTAATCACCTCCACGTTGCGGATGCTGCTGGCTGGAATCGACTTGAGGTAGGCCACCAACTCCTCGCCCGACAACTCCAGTAGGCGCCCGTTTACCATCACCCGGGCCGAGCCTTTGCCCAGCATGCTGATACTGCCGTTGCGGACGAGTACCCCCGGCGCGGCGGCCAGGGCTCCTACAGCGTCTCCACCCACCGCGGCCACGCTGTTTTCCACGTTGAACACGACCCGGTCGGTTTGGTATTCGACTAGCTTTTTGCGTCCTACTACTACCACTTCCTGCAAACTGGCCGTGCTAGGTTGCAACACGATTGGGGCAATAGTAAGGCTCTTGCTCAACGGCACATCCTGCTCCCAATCGGTGAACCCCAGGAAGCTGACCCGGAGCTTGTAGGTGCCGTGGGCTGCCGTCAGGGCAAAGCTTCCGGCTTCGGTGCTGACGGTGGCGGCTACCAGCTTTCCATCGGCTCCGAACAAGACCACGTTGGCCCAGCCAATGGGCGCTGCGCCATCTGTTATATTGCCGCTTATCGTGTTTTGGGCCGCCGCCGAATTGGACAGTAAAAAGGCAACCAGCAACAGGCCGCACCCAACGTGGCGCAGGTAGCCAAGTGGCGTTAGGAGGGAAGCGCAGGAGCGGGAAAAGGACCGGGAAAAGGTAGTAGTCAGGAAGTGGGCAAGCACGGTAAGCATGGCGGCAAAAGACTGGTAGAGCTTGGCATCAGCGCCAAGTCTGCCAAAGGTGAGGTGCCGCCCCGGGCCCCGCGACTGACTAAAAAAAGTCGAACCCTTTTCCTCCCGAAAAATGAGTTCGACTTCACTCAGTAGACGTTCGACTTTTGTGTTATACTCTAATGAATAAGGGCTTAATGGTTGTTTTAGTCAAATCTCAACCTGTCCCGAATCAGGTGCTACGGTATTGGGTTGGGGTTAGTCCGGTCTGCTTTTTAAAGGAAGTATTGAACGACGACTTGGAGTTGAACCCCACCGCGTAGAGAATTTCCAGCACCGTCAGCTTGCCCTGGCTGGGGTCCTTGAGCAGGTGCTTGGCCTTGTTGATGCGGTACTCATTCACGAAGTCGAAGAAGTGCTGGTCCAGGTGGTGGTTGATAAGCACCGACAACTCCCGCGCGGGCAGCTGCAGCTGCCGGGCCAAATCCTGCACGGTCAGGTCGGGGTTGAGGTAGGGCTCGGCCTGCACCATGTGGGCCCGCAGCCGATGGATCAGGGCCTGCCGGGCTTGGTCGGCGGCCGGCTCGGACATGGCAGCCGGGGCCGCTGCCACCTGTGCCTGGGCGATGAGTTGCTCCACTGGTGGCAGGCTTGAGTCGATGCTGCGAAACAGGGTGGGGTTGTAGAGGGCCTTGAGTACAAACCACGACAGAATGCAGGTTGCATTGAGTCCGACCAGCAGCTCCAGGCCGTTAAAAAGCTGGCTGTAAGGCGTGAAGCCCAGCAGATCCTTGACCACGATAATGCTATGCAGCACAGTATCGACGACGGTAAGCTGAAACAGCCAGCGGTAGGTGATAATCGAGGTATCAGCGTAATTCTCTTCGTAGGTGCGGCGGTACTTGCGCAGGGTCAGGAACGTGGCCGTGATGTAGAACACGAATTGCAGGTGGCCCAGTACAAAGCTGAATGTAGCTTCCGGCGTGCCACCGTAGTGGGCCAGAAAAGCCTGCTTGGCCGCCGCATCCACCAGATAAAACCGGGGCATGAGCACCAGCGTCAGCACCGCGAAGGGCAACAGGTGCCACAGGTGCTTGGCCCGCAGCCGGAAGTCGGAGTAGCACAGGGCCAGGGCGTAGAAGTAGAACAGCGGATTAATCAGCGTGTTCAGGCTGATTTTGAGCAGCAACAGCGTAGGGTAGTCCACCAAAAAGCGGTTGACAAACCACGAGCTGATGTCCAGGGCGTTGAGCAGGATAAAGCCGGCCAGCAGCGCATTGCTCAGCCAGCTGCGGGTCCGGACCGTGAGCAGAAACACGGCCAGAATGCAGGAAATAAAGACGGCCAGCAGGCTGACAAGGGGTAGCAGGCTTCTTATATCCATGCAGCTCGCACTCTAGAATTGGGCATAAGCGGGTAAGCACAAGTAAAGGTAGAGGCCGCCCGCGGATTTGCCGACCCGTCCCGGGGGCCGCGCCCGGATGTTTTACGGCATTCGAGTACCAACCCCGAGCATTTTGCTGCTAGTTTTGCACCCTACATTTTTTGCACTCTTTCGCATGACCAACCTGCAAGCTACCATAGAAGCTGCCTGGGCCGACCGCAGCCTCCTGCAGCAAACTGCCACCACCGACGCCATTCACGCCGTAATCGAAGAGCTCGACAAGGGCCGCCTGCGCGTAGCCGAGCCCACCGCCGACGGGCAGTGGCAGGTGAATGACTGGGTAAAAAAGGCCGTTATCCTGTATTTCCCCATTCAGCAGATGGAAACCATCGAGCTGAAGCCCTTTGAGTACCGGGACAAAATGCGCCTCAAGACCGACTACGCCAGCCAGGGTGTGCGCGTAGTGCCCCCGGCTACGGCCCGCTACGGCGCGTTCTTGGCCTCGGGCGTTATCCTGATGCCCAGCTACGTCAACATCGGTGCCTGGGTAGGTGAGGGTACCATGGTCGATACCTGGGCCACGGTAGGTTCCTGCGCCCAGATTGGGGCCGGCGTACACCTGAGCGGCGGCGTGGGTATCGGCGGGGTGCTGGAGCCCGTGCAGGCCGCTCCGGTTATCATCGAGGACGGCGCCTTCATCGGCTCACGCAGCATTCTGGTGGAAGGCTGCCACGTGGGCAAGGAAGCCGTAATCGGGGCTGGCGTGACCATCACCGGCAGCACCAAGATTATCGACGTGACAGGCGCTGAGCCCGTGGAGTACAAAGGCTTCGTGCCGGCCCGCTCGGTGGTAATTCCGGGCTCCATTACCAAGAAATTCCCCGCCGGCGAGTACCAGGTGCCCTGCGCCCTGATTATCGGCCAGCGCAAGCCCAGCACGGACTTGAAAACCTCATTGAACGACGCCCTGCGCGACTTCGGCGTCTCGGTTTAAGCCGGCCGTGAAGCACGCAACTGCAGCTACC
This sequence comes from Hymenobacter cellulosivorans, assembly GCF_022919135.1. NCBI lineage: Bacteria > Pseudomonadati > Bacteroidota > Cytophagia > Cytophagales > Hymenobacteraceae > Hymenobacter > Hymenobacter cellulosivorans. The sequence continues at coordinate 4,134,655 of NZ_CP095049.1, forward strand.
TTCCGCTACCGGCCCCGGTTGATTGTCAAGTCCTATCTACAGGTAAACTTGTTTATCCTCGTTTGCCTGGGAATAGGAAAGTGGCTTAATAGAGAAGATCCGAAATGGTCGGTGCCAGCGTTACTGGTAGTGCCTTGCCTGATGAATGCATTCCTGTTAGTGCACTCCCTGCTGAAACCACCCTTGACCGGCATCAGCATTGATTCTGCTGCCGGAACGGTAGTCGTGAGCCGCTGGCTTCGCAGCCCCCAGACATTTGACCTGAGTCATCTTACCAGCGGCTTCGGGCATACTACTGTAAAAGGAGTGAAGCACGAGTACTGGGCTCTGGCGAACGGCCCGGAAATAGTGGTTAAAGTCACCCCCATGGTTGATGGGTGGCTCAGAAAAGACCTAGTACAGCTTAACCGGTTCTTTGGTAAGCGAATTGAGTCAAACAAGAAAGCCCGCTAAGTAGCGGGCTTTTTTGTTTGGCTTGTAGTCTGGCTTGAAGACCCAACGGCTACTTCAGTTGCTTGTCTACTTCTTCTTTCCAGACCGCCACGAACGGCTCTTCCGCGTCGGTTTGGTAGGCGCAGCGCATCACGTTCGTGTTCGACTCGATGGTGAAGTTGCCATCGGGGTCGACGGCAATGATGCCCCGGTCGCCGGCGAGCTTGTCGGCGTACATTTCCACGGCTTCGCGGGCGGCTTTGTCGATAGACATCTTCTTGTACTTGCGCAGGGCATACACCTCGTGGGCCACGCCAGCCAGCATGATGATTTCCCCATCACCGGTGGTCGAGACGGCGCAGACTTCGTTGTTGGCGTAGCCGCCGCCGCCGAAGATGCAGCTGTCGCCGACGCGGCCGCGCAGCTTGCCCTCGATGCCGCCGGTAGAGGTAGCCATGGCTAGGTTGCCGTTCTGGTCGAGGGCCACGGCCCCCACGGTGTCGTGCTTGTTGGCGTGCTCTACCTCGGCCTCCTGGATTATCTCCATCCACTCCTCGCGCTGGGCGTCGGTTTTGAAGTAGGTGGGGTCTTGCAGGGGTAGGCCCTGGGACAGGGCGTATTCCTGGGCGCCCTCACCCGTGAGGAAGGAATGCTTGCACTTCTCCATCACCAGGCGGGCCAGGCTCACGGGGTTCTTCACCAGCTTGAGGCCGCTTACGGCTCCACCGCGCAGCGTGCTGCCATCCATAATGGAAGATTCGGTTTCGACTTCCCCGTTGATGTTGAACATGCCCCCGCGGCCGGCGTTGAACAGCTCGTTGTCTTCCAGGCTTTTCACGGCCGCTTCCACCGCGTCGAGGGCGGCCCCGCCGCGGGCCAGGATTTCGGAGCCGGCCATCAGCGCCTTTTTCAGGCCCTGTTTCAGCTTCTCTTCTTTTTCCGGGGGAATGGTTGAAGGGTCGGTGTTGACGGCGCCGCCGTGAATAACGAGTACGTATTTGCGTTTGGTGGGAGAGTCAGGCATGACAGGCAGGGTGAAAAGGGTGAAAACAACAAAAGCACGGCCCGGGCCGTGCTTTTGTTATGTTGAGCTTGCGCAGAAGCGCTACGCTACCGACTTCTTGAGCTTGTCGCCAAACACGGCTTTCACCTTGTCGACCTTACTCTTGACCACGAACTGGCAGTAGGGCTGATTACCGTTCAGGTTGTAGTAGTTTTGGTGGTAGTCCTCAGCGGGATAGAACTCCTTGAGCGGCACAATTTCGGTGGTAATCGGCTGGTCGAAGGCGTTGGCCTCGGTCAGCTTTTGCTTGTACTGCTCAGCCAGGCGCTGCTGCTCCGCGTTCTGAAAATAAATTCCCGAGCGGTACTGCGTGCCCACGTCATTGCCCTGGCGGTTGAGGGTTGTCGGGTCGTGGGTTTTCCAGAACACCTCCAGCAGCTCCTCGTAGCTGATAACCTGCGGGTCGTAAGTCACCTGGATGACTTCGTTGTGCCCGGTCAGGCCGCTGCACACTTCCTTGTAGGTAGGGTTGGCAATGCGCCCGCCGGTATAGCCCGATACCACTTTCTGTACCCCGTTCAAGTTCTGAAAAACGGCTTCGGTGCACCAGAAGCACCCGCCGCCAAATGTGGCCTGTTCCATTCTTCTATTTCTAAAGTCCAAGTCAAATACTGAATACTCTATAAGCAAATTCCAGCTCTGAAGGTTTCAAGCTCGGCCTTATTGATTTCCTAAAGCTGGCCGCCGGGCAGGGTTGAGCTCCGAACTCACTACCAACTGTGCCTGCTAGTCCGGCAGAGTACTCTGCAAAAGTTTCCAGGGGCCTGCTGGCAGGTCAGCGCTGCCTCCACAACGTGCGGAAATGCCTGCTGACCAGCCAGCAGGCCCGTCATGCATTCCTGAACCCCTTGCTGACCAGCCAGCAGCCCTTGTACCAAGCCCGAAAAGGCCTGCTGGCTGGTCAGCAGGCCTTCTACAGCTTATAAAAGCTGGTGCTGACCAGGCAGGATGCATGTATATTCATGCAAAAGCCCTCCCTGACTGCTCAGGAAGGACTTTTCTAATCGGTGCCAGGACACCGCAGAGTGGCAGGCCCTGGGCCCTTACTTCTTGAACCGGTCGGCCACGATGAGGTCCTTGGTGCCGTGGCCCCAGGAGTAGAACCCCTCGCCCGACTTCACGCCCAAGCGGCCGGCCATGACCATGTTGACCAGCAGCGGGCAGGGGGCATATTTGGGGTTGCCCAGGCCTTCGTGCAGCACCCGCAGGATGGCCAGGCACACGTCCAGCCCGATAAAGTCGGCCAGCTGCAGCGGGCCCATCGGGTGGGCCATGCCCAGCTTCATCACCGTATCGATTTCCTCCACGCCGGCCACGCCCTCAAACAGGGTAATGATGGCCTCATTGATCATCGGCATTAGGATGCGGTTGGCTACGAAACCGGGGTAGTCGTTTACCTCAGTGGGCGTCTTGCCCAGCTGCCGCGAAATCTCCATGATGCGGCTCGTCACCTCATCGGAAGTCGCGTAGCCGCGAATTACCTCCACCAGCTTCATCACCGGCACCGGGTTCATGAAGTGCATGCCAATGACCTTGTCGGCGCGCTTGGTCACGGCGGCAATCTTAGTGATGGAAATCGAGGAAGTGTTGGAAGCCAGGATGGCGCCGGCAGGGGCGTGCTGGTCCAGGTCGCGGAAGATCTGCAGCTTCAGCTCGACGTTTTCGGTGGCGGCCTCTACCACCAGCTCCACGTTCTGCACGCCTTCGGCCACGCTGGTAAAGGTAGTGATGCGGCCCAGGGTGGCCGTTTTATCGTCTTCGGAGAGGCCGCCCTTGGCCACCTGACGGTCCAGGTTTTTGCCGATGGTGGTCAAGGCCTTGTCCAGCGCGGGCTGGCTGATGTCAATCAGGGCAACGGAAAAACCATGCTGGGCAAATACGTGGGCAATGCCATTGCCCATAGTACCCGAGCCAATAACGGCAACATTCATCATGGAAAGCGGAGAAAGGAGGGTGGGAAAGAAAACTGCGGACTACTTCCGGCGCGGCGGCCGGGAAATACGGCGCAAAGCTAACCTGAAATTACGGTCAGCCCAATGCAGAAAACGGAAAGGAAAGGGAGGGGTGAGAAAAAATCTAGGGAACGGTAAAAGCCGGTTTCCACCGCGGAATAGCCCTTTTCAAGCTCGACAAGCCTGGAATTAATTAAATTTTTCTGACACGATATATCCTTTTGCTAAGGCCCGCGTACAAAACCGCAAATCACCTTACAGCAACTTCCAACCCTTAACAACTGCTGCAAAGAGGATTTGTTTTTTTCCTTCTTTCACCTTCCATTCCAACCACCAACCACCATGGGAAATCTGCTCTATATCATCGCCGTCATTCTGATCATCATCTGGGCTCTGGGCTTCTTCGGCATTCTCGGCGGAGGTTTGGCCAACAATAGCCTGATTCACGTGCTGCTGGTAATTGCCATCATTGCCATCCTGTTGCGTGTTATCCGCGGCGGCCGCGTAGTGTAACTACGGCTGCTGCTTTAGTCTGAAAAAACAAAGAGCGGGCTCCCACGAAAGTGGGAGCCCGCTCTTTGTTTTGCCCAAAGGCTACCATAACCAAGTAGCGCGGCGCTACTTGGTCAGGTTGTACAGGAAGTTGAAGCGAATTTCGGGCTGGCCGTAGGGCGAAGTGCGGAAGCCCTGGGCATCAATGCCGTCATTGAAGTTGTAGAGCACTACGATGTCGGCGGCCATCCGGTCGCCGAGCTGGCTGCGGTAGCCAGCCCCGGCCAACGGCGTGTTCAGAGTGCGGTTGAGCCGGCCGGTAGAGGCGTCGTACTCGGCCTTGAGCATAGTGCGCGTTACCTCGTACTCCAAGTGGGCAAAAAACTGGTTGATGACCATGTACTGGGCAAAAACCTTCAATCCCACGTTGTTGGACAGCACCCGTTTGGGGTATTCCACATTGTTGTAGAGGCGCTGCAGCTGCCGGTAATCTTCCGAGTAGCTCAGGCTATTATAGGAGTAGCTAATTCCGGGGCCAATGGAGAACTTTTCATTTACCCGGTAGCCAATGGCCGGAGCCAAACTCACGTTGAACTGCCCCTGGCCGGCATAGCTGCTGTAGCCCAGGCCCACGTTGGTATACAAAAAGTATTTCTGCAGCGGCTTGGGCTGCTCGGAAGCCCGGCTACCCTTGGGAAACTCCAGGCCCGAGGGCGAATTCGGATTACGCGGGGTCGGCAACGGCTCGTCCACGGGTGGGGGCGCGGGTACCGGTACGGCCTGGCGCGGCGCGGGCTGCGAAGGCCGGGGCGCACTGGTGCCGGGCGGCGCCGTGTTCAGCTGGGGCTTCTGCGTCGAGGTACGGGTCGTATCGGTTTGGGCCTGGGCGGCCGGAGCCGCTGCCAGACTGGCCCCCGCGAGGGCCAGCGTAATCAGAATTCGTTTCATAGCAGGATGCTAACGAGATTAAGAGACGAGTTGGTATTTGCGCTGCCGCAACGCCTTGATTTGGTCATCGGCCAGATACTCCTCGTAGGTCATGCGGCGGTCAATGATGCCGTCGGGCGTGAGCTCGATGATGCGGTTGGCCACGGTTTCGACAAACTGCAAGTCGTGCGAAGAGAAAAGCAAAGTACCCTGGAAGTCGCGCAGGCTGTTGTTCAGAGCCGTAATGCTTTCCAGGTCGAGATGGTTCGTTGGGTCGTCGAGCACGAGCACGTTGCCCGATTCCATCATCATTTTGGAGAGCATGCAGCGTACTTTTTCGCCCCCGCTGAGCACGTTCGACTTCTTCTGCGACTCCTCGCCCGAGAACAGCATCCGACCTAAAAAGCCCCGGATAAAGCTTTCGTCTTTCTCCGTAGAATACTGCCGCAGCCAGTCGACCAAGTTCAAGTCGGTGTCGAAGAACTCGGCATTTTCGCGCGGGAAATACGACGGGGTAATGGTCGTGCCCCACTTCATGTCACCCGAGTCGGCTTTGATTTGCTCAAACAGGATGTCGAAGAGGAGGGAAGCGGCCCGGTCGTCGCGGCTGATGATGGCTACCTTGTCCTTCTTGTCGAGCGAGAAGGACACGTTACGGAATACCACCTGGCCCTCCACCGACTTGCTCAGGTTCTCGACCGTGAGCAGCTGGTTGCCGGCTTCGCGCTCGGGCTTGAAGGCAATGTAGGGGTACTTGCGCGACGACGGCTTGATTTCCTCCAGCGTCAGCTTTTGCAGCAGCTTCTGGCGCGAAGTAGCCTGCTTGGACTTGGAGGCGTTGGCCGAGAAGCGGCGCACGAATTCTTCCAGTTCCTTGCGCTTGTCCTCGGTCTTCTTATTTACTTCCTGGCGCTGCTTCAGTGCCAGTTGGCTCGATTCGTACCAGAACGAGTAGTTGCCGGGGTACATGGTAATCTTCGAGAAGTCCAGGTCGGCCATGTAGTTACACACTGCGTCGAGGAAGTGACGGTCGTGGCTGACCACAATCACCGTGTTCTGGAATGAGTCGAGGAAGTTTTCCAGCCACAGCACAGTCTCGGCGTCGAGGCCGTTGGTTGGTTCGTCGAGCAGCAGCACGTCGGGGTTGCCAAACAGAGCCTGAGCCAGCAGCACCCGCACTTTGTCGGAGCCGCCCAGGTCGCCCATCATCGTGTAATGCTTGTCTTCACCAATACCCAGGCCCGAAAGCAGTTCAGCCGCTTCGTAGTCGGCGTTCCAGCCCTCCATGTCGGCAAACTCGCCTTCGAGCAGGGCGGCCCGCTCACCGTCGGCGTCCGAGAAGTCGGCTTTGGCGTAGATGGCGTCTTTCTCTTCCATCACCTTCCACAGCTTGGTGTGACCCATAATCACGGTCTGGAGGACCGGGTACTGGTCGTAGGCAAACTGATCCTGGCGCAGCACCGAGAGGCGGGCCCCGGCGGGCATGTCGACCGAGCCGGTGTTGGGCTCAATCTCGCCCGAGAGAATCTTCAGGAAGGTGGATTTACCGGCCCCGTTGGCCCCAATAAGGCCGTACACGTTGCCGGGCAGGAATTTAATGGTGACGTCTTCGAACAGGATGCGCTTACCGTAGCGCAGGCTTACGTTGGAGGTACTGATCATATGCGGAGAAAAGCGAGAAAACCAGGGTTGGGCCCACCGCAAAAGCGGGCAAATAAGTCAATCAGAGTGCGAAAATAGACAAAATGCGTGGGGCATAATATTTCGGGAGCTCCCGCCGGGATTTGAGGCGGGGCGGAGCACCCGAAGTGAGGCCCCGGAGTCGGAGCAAAGCCAGGAAATACCGTCCCTAAACGGGTGTGCGCCGCTAAAAAAATAAATCCCGGGACAACATCCTTGCTCAGAACCAAGTATATAAATCACAACTGCTTTGGTACGTGCGGTGAGCGGGCTTCTTCAACAGTCCCCACGAAGTTGCAGTTCCGAAGCACTCTTTCGTCTTAACTCATACACTTTTTCTCTTCTGAAGTATGAACAGTGCAAACCTCACCCCCGAAAAAAATGGATTCCGCTATGGGCTGCTGACGGCCGGTGGTATGATTGTTTATTTCTTCCTGGCCTCGCTGCTGCACCTCACCGACCGGGTTGAGTTTAGTTTTCTAAACGGCGTAGTTTTAGCCATCGGTATCTGCATGGCTATTTCGCACTACAAGAGCGTGCGCCACGACCGGATGCCTTACCTGCACGGCTTCGGCACGGGTATCATTACTTCTATCGTAGCTGCCGTGGTATTCGGGTTGTTCTTTGTCGTGTACACGGTTATCAATCCTTCCATCATGAACCAGCTGCGGGCCCGAGACTTGTTTGGCGCCGACCTGTCGGTAGTCATTGCATTTTTGGCCATTATGCTGCAAAGCGTGATGTCGGGCGTTATCATTTCGTTGGTTGCTATGCAGTACTTTAAGAGCCCCGACCACAAGCCGCTCGAAGGTATTGAGTAGTCTAGTATGACTTAGTTGAAAAAGGCCGATTTCAGATGCTGAAATCGGCCTTTTTTATTGCTAAAAGCCATTGGATACGGAACCTTGGTAATTGAAATCGATGTTGATAATGCGGTTGCGATTTTGACAAAATGAATATATATTTGGATAATATATATGGTGGTCAGTTCGGGGCGTTAGTACTCTGTCCCGTTTAACACTACGTTTTATCAGCTCACAGCCTGTACGCTTTTCACTACCGCTCCTATGAAATCCCTATTGCTCACACTGACCCTGTTTTTGAGCCTGGCCACGGTGGCCAGCGCCCAGAAGAAAGATAAACACGCCGAGATGCCCGGTTCCGAGCAAATCTCCGAAGCCCGGGTGGCCGAGCTAACCCGGCAGATGTGCAACCAGCTCCACCTGAATGAGGCCCAGTACATCCGCCTGCGCGAGGCTAACCGTATCAAGTTGTCCCGCCTCGACGAGATTCAGTGGCAGTACAAATCGGAGCCCGGCCAGCAGCACGCCAAGATTGCCGAGCTCGAAGCCCAGTACGAAGCCGAGTGCAGCCGCATTCTGACGCCTTCCCAGCTGAGTTTGTTTCACACCCAGCAGCAGCGCGACCCGGAGCCCGAGCGGCCCGTCACCAACGAAGGCGGCATTGGCTAAGCTGTTGTTCTGCTAAGTTTAAAAAGGCGGCTTCCTCACCCGGGAAGCCGCCTTTTTGCTGGGCTACGGGCGTAGTTAATGCCGGATAGGGGCCCGCTCGTAGAGTACCTCGGTGACGGTGCCCAGGGGCCCGAAGCGCAGCACCAGCTTGTTGGCCGAGGAACGTTGATGCGCGGGCTCACATTGGGTGCCGGGCTCCAGATAGTAGAAATACAGCTTTTCGGTTTGCTCACTGAGCTCCTCTTCATCGGGGCGGCCAAACAGCGCGTCGATGTCGTCGGCGCGGGTGCCGTAGAGCAGCTCCCGGTGCTGCTGCAGAGCGGGTAGTTGGGCTTGGCGGCGGTTCTGGCAGGCGTAGGGGTCGCGGCGCCACACCTCGGCATCGAAGCCGGGCAACTCGGGCAGGGAATGGCCGCAACTACAGAGTAGCACCATGCCAAGTGCGGAAAGAAGAATCGGACGAATATGCATAACCTGAGAACAACCGGGAACCGACGGTAAGAAAGACTCGTTAGACACGCCAAGAAGCATGCAACGGAAGCACGAAAGTACTAGATTTGCCTAGCCACGCTCCTGGAGTTCTTCTATCCCCGTCATTTTAGGCCGATTTCAGCCCATGCCCACCCCACGGACTGCCTTTGCGGGCTTACTGCTGACCGCACTTTCGTTTCTTATGCCCTCCGCGCCGGCCTCGGCTACTGATGACCCGCGGAACCCCCAGAAAATCACGGCTGCGGCCAACGCCGCGGCCCGGAAAGCTTTTTATACCGCCGCTTTTGAGCAGCACATGCTGCTGACCTACACCCAGAGCGGGCTGACCCAGAGCGGCTTGTCGATGAGCGTGTTTCGGCAGGCTTTGATTGGCTACTACAACCTGCAGCAGCGGGGCCTGGCTTCGGCCACGAAGCCTTTGCTGACGGTCATCGACTTTAGCCGCTCCAGCCGCCTGAAGCGCCTGTGGGTGATTGATCTGAAAAAACAGCGGGTGTTGTTTAATACGTTGGTGGCTCACGGTAAAAACACCGGCGAGGAGTTTGCCAAAGCGTTTTCCAACGTAAACGGGTCGGAGCAGAGCAGCATCGGCTTTTACCTGACTGGCAACACTTACACTGGCAAGCATGGCCTCTCACTGAAGCTGCAGGGCCTGGAACCCCGCTACAACAGCAATGCCGCCAGCCGGGCCGTAGTGGTGCACGGGGCCGAGTACGTGTGCGAGGATTTCGTGCGGCAGCACGGCCGCTTGGGGCGTAGCCAGGGTTGCCCAGCCCTGCCTACCGACCAAGCTGGCAGCATCATTCGCACCATCAAGGGCGGCTCAGTGATTTACGCCCACGCCCCGGCTGCCGTCAACTATACGTCCTCGTTTTTGCAGTTGGACCCCGCTCTCACCGCCTTTGCCCGCACTCAGGGCTTAGCCAAGCTTTAAATTGTTCCTCTAGTTGTTTGTTGTTCGTTCAAAGAAAAACCCAGCCGTACGGTTGGGTTTTTCTTTTTAGGGCTGAATAGCCAATAGCAGAGTCAGCGCCGGTGCTAAGCCCGGTCGCCGGTGGCCTTCACCAGGTTAATGCCAGCGAAGAAGAAGATGAGGCCCACGGCGAACGGTACCAGGGAGTTCATCTTGCTCAGGCCCAACCCACCGATTTGCAGAAAGCCCAGGGCTCCGGCAATGATGCCGAGGATACCCAGAATGGTCAGGATTGCGCCGAAGGTGCGTTTTTGGTTCATATAGAGGGAAAGATTAAGGATCAAAAGAAAAATAGTAGCCCGGCAGCAAACCGGTCTTGGCCTGATACGCAGATACCTGCCATTTGGGTATATAGAGCTAGCACAACCCTACTACTTGCTTCGCGTTACAAGCGAAACAGCTCCTCGGGGCTGATTTTCCATCCGCCCATTTCCACATCCACACCACCATGAGAGGAAGCATTCGCTACATAATTGCCCTGGTTCTGGCCGGGTTTTCATTCATAACCTACTACTGCAAGCGCTCCACCAACGAAGTAACCGGGGAGGTGCAGCACGTCGATATGACGGCCGAGCAGGAAATAGCCCTGGGCTTACAAGCCGCCCCCGAAATGGCCCAGCAGTACGGTGGCCTGCATCCCGACCGGCAAGCTGCAGCCCGGGTCGAGGAAATCGGGCAGCAGCTCGTGCGCAGCACCAAGGCCAGTCAGACCCCCTACAAGTTCCAGTTTCATTTGCTGGCCGACGAAAACACGATTAACGCCTTTGCCCTGCCCGGCGGGCAGATTTTCATTACGGCGGGCTTGCTCAAAAACCTGCGGACTGAAGGACAGGTGGCCGGAGTATTGGCCCACGAAATTGGCCACGTAGTGGGTCGGCACTCGGCTGAGCAGGTAGCTAAATCCAACCTGACCCAGGGCCTGACCGGGGCCGCCGCCATTGCCGTCTACGACCCGGACCGCCCCAGCACGGCTGCGGCCGCGGCCGCCACGGCTATGGTTGCCAAACTCGTAACGATGCGCTTTGGCCGCGAAGACGAGCTGGAGTCCGACCGGTTAGCGGTGGACTTTACGGCCCAGGCCGGCTACAACCCCGAGGCTATGATTCAGGTAATGCAAATCCTGGAGCAAACCGGGGGCGGCAGCCGCACGCCGGAGTTTATGAGCACCCACCCTAACCCGGGGAACCGTATTGGGGAGATTCAGCAGGCCATTGCCGCCGACTTTCCGCAGGGACTACCCGCGGGCCTCAAGCCGTAGTTGTAATGGCTTAACAACCCTTATCTTCAACTGTGGCCGGGCGCAAGCTCGGCCACAGCGCGTTTAATCCCGTACTAGCGAGCAACTACCCTAGTTTAGAACTTCTCCCACCATGGCTGCCCCACCCATTTTACTCCGGCTGTTGTTTGTGTTGAATCCCATTTCGGGCGATATCGACAAGTCCTCACTGGAAGATACCATCACCAGCTTTTGCCGGGAACGAGGCCGCACCGTTACCTTTTTTCACACCTCCGGCGAGAATGACCTGACCAAGCTGCAGCGACATATCCGGGAGCATTCATACGATGCCGTATTTGCCGCCGGTGGCGACGGTACGGTCAGCCTGGTAGCCGAGGCCCTGACCGAAACCAACCTGCCGCTAGGCATACTTCCGCTGGGCTCGGGCAACGGTTTATCCAAGGACCTGGGCATTCCGCAGGATCAGCAGGAAGCCCTGCACCTGATCTGGGACCACCAGGTACGCGCCATCGATACCCTGCGCGTAGGCGGCACGTTCTGCGCCCACCTGGCCGATCTGGGTTTCAACGCGCTGGTCGTGGAGCGGTTCTGCAGCGGCGACACCCGCGGCCCGGGGGCCTACGTGCGGATTGCCATGCAGGAGTACCTGGGCTACGAGCCAGCCCATTACCGCATTATTACCGACCAGGAAACCTACGAGGGCCCTGCCTTTATGGTCACGGTGGCCAACGCCAACACGTTCGGCAGCAACGTAGTCATCAATCCGGACAGCCGGCTCGACGACGGGGAGTTTGAAATCTGCCTGATTGAGCCCTTTCCCGGTACCGCCGCGCTGGGTATTCTCTACCAGCTCTACACCGATGCCTTCGATGAATCGGTGTATACCCGGCGACTGCGCTGCCGCCGGGCCACCATTGAAGTGCCCGGCCACGACCAGGTACTAGTGCAGGTAGATGGAGAGCCGCAGCAAGCCAGGCTACCCCTGCAGGTCACGATTGAGCCCCAGAGTCTGCGGGTGCTGCTGCCGCTGTAGGAGCCGGTGGGGCTGCAGGCACCAGTTGCTTGCGGAACACTTCGGCCGCTAGGGGCTCAGCGGCGCTGGTGCCGGGCTCGTAGGTGCGCAGCCAGACTTCGCCACCCTGGTAAAATTCCAGGGCGAAAAACCCCTTGTGCTCGTGGGTAAATGTGGCTTTGCCGCCTGGCTGCACGAAAGCCGTTTTGCTACCCGAGCCGCTCACCAGAAAGTGGCCTTGCCGGTAGTGGAAGTACTGCAGGTTGTGGTCGTGGCCGGCGGCGTAAATAATATTGGGGAACTGGTGTAGCACCCGCAGCAGGCGGCGGCGCATCTTGCGGTAGCGCGGGTGGGCCATGTCCTCGGCCGCCCCGATGAGCTTGCGGTACGCCGGAAACAGGGAGCCGATGATAGGCAGCGGCACGTAGGCTTTTTTGTGGGCCGCCGTTAGGGGAAACAAGTGCTGTTTGGTCGTGAATTTACCCCCGTGCATGGCATTCGAGTACAAGGGGTGATGTCCGGCCACTACTATCTGCTGGTGGCGGTTGTGCTCCAGAATTTCCTGCAATTGCGCAAAGGGCTCCTTTGAATTACTCACCGTGCAGCCAAACTCGGGCCCCAGGGGCCGCGGGCCGTTTTGCACCCACCACTGCGTATTGAGCACGACTAGTAGCAAGCCCTCGGCCAGCTGCAGCGTAACCGGGCCCGGGCAGCCTTTGGCGGGCAGGTAATGTGCGGCGGGTAGATGCTCCAGCACGTAAGCTTCCTGCCGCAGCAGGTACTGGTAACCGTCGGGACGTCCTTTGTTCCAGTCGTGGTTGCCGCTGAGGAAAATAACCCGGCCGGCATACTGCTGAAAGGCGTCGAGCTGGGTATTGAGCCGTTTTTCTGCCGCCGCCCGCCCCGGGTGCGTAGGAGCCGGAATACCGGTTGGGTACACATTGTCGCCCAGAAGGACCACGCTGCTCTCGGCCCCGGCCTCCCCAAGCCAGTGCTGCAGCAGGTTGAGCACCGGGTCCTGCCCGTCGGTGGCCACCGCGCCCAGGTCGCCGACCAGGGCCAGGCGGTGGCGTAACTGGCCAGTTTGGGGCGTCTGGCTGGCCCAGCCGGCCTCCGCAGGCGCCACGAAAGGCTGCCGTCGGTAGCGCCGCTCCAGGCTGAAGCGGTATAGCAGCCAAAGGGCCAGGCCGGCCACCAGGGCCAGGGTAAAATATACGAGTTGGGCTACGGTAACCAAGCAGGAGCGGCGTCAGGAAGAGTGAAGGAGTAGGAGGGCCCCGGGCTTAGAAGTTCGGGGGCGTCAGGTTTTTGAAGTGGCCGTTGAGCCGGGCGCGGTCCTTGAGCCGCTCAGTTTCCATGATGACGGGCAGGATGTTTTCCAAGTGTTCCAGCACGATTTCCTGCCGTTCCAGCTCACTGGTAGTCGCCAGCAACTGGTATTCCTGCTCGGTGGTCAGGCCCAGGTTGTGGGCCACGTCGTAGATGCGGTAAGTGGGAGGCAACTCCACGAAGAGCTTGCGCAGACCCAGGGCCGTATAGAGCTGCTGTACGTACTCGGTGATGCGCGTTTTGAGGGCCGCATCCTGGTCGGGGTCATCGGCAATATCCTCGACCGTGCCGGCCGCGTACAGTTTGCCGGGAGCCTGTCGATGGAATTCCCGGATACGAAACACGCCCACCGCCTTGGTGCGGATGTCCATTTCTCCGTTTTCGTACTGTTTGTCGATGCCCACCAGCCGCATTTCGGTGCCCAACTCGCTGACCCCATCGTTGAGGTAGGGCGGAATGCCAAACGTGACGCCAGTTTCCACGCAGTCGTGTACCAGCTGCCGGTAGCGGGGCTCGAAGATGTGCAGGTTGAGTTTTTCGCCGGGAAAGACGACCAGGTTCAGGGGAAACAGGGCTAGGAGTCGGGGCATACAGACAGAACAGAGAAACCGATAAAAAGTACGGCGAATTGGCCGGCGGGTACGGCGGTGCGGGCACAATTCCGCTATTTTTGCCCGCCGGGCCTAGCGCAGGCCTTTGAAAAAGAAATCAGCACAACCCGCAACGAGTGGCGAATTATTCACAGTACTGGCGCCAAGCCTGGCGGATCGGCCTGCAGGTAGGGGCTGCTTTATTCCTGACGTCCATTGCCTGGGTACTGGTGTACCGCTGGGTGTCGCCGCCGGCCACCTGGCTGATGCTGGAGCGCCGGGCCCACGCTCCGGTTGGCAAGGGCTACTACGGCATCCGGGAGGAAGGCCGCCGCATCAGCTACGATTTCAAGGGCCTCGACGAGGTGTCGCCCCACGTGCCCCTGGCTCTGATTGCGGCCGAAGACCAGCTGTTTCTCAAGCACCACGGCTTCGACTTCAACGCCCTGCAGAAGGCCGTAAAAACCAACATGCAGGACGGTCATAAGCTGGTAGGCGGCAGCACGATTTCGCAGCAGGTGGCCAAAAACGTGTTCTTATGGCACGGCCGCAGCTACGTACGCAAGGCCGCCGAGGCGTATTTTACCATGCTCATCGAACTGCTCTGGGACAAGCGCCGCATCATGGAAATGTACCTGAGCGTGGCCGAAATGGGCGACTGTACTTTCGGGGTGGAAGCGGCTTCCCAGCGGTATTTTCACAAGCCAGCCAGCCAAGTGACGCCCGCCGAAGCAGCCTTGCTGGCGGGCGTGCTGCCCAATCCGCTACGGTTTCGGGCCAGCAACCCCGGCCCCGCAGCCCGGGCCAAGCAGCGCCGCGTGATGCGCAACATGCGCCGCCTGGGCGGCACGACCTACGTGCGCGAGCTAATTGAAGAATAAGCCATTTGGGCCTTTACACCCTGCCAACTCCATGAAAAAGCTGCTTTTCCTTACTACCCTCGGCGCTTTCCTCACCTCCTGCAACCACGCGCCGTCGCAACCCGGTCAGCAGCCCCAGTCGGAGCAAACCCAGCGCCCGGACCAGATTCGCCGCGCCATTGCCCAGGTGCTGGCCACGCAGTCGGCGGCCTGGAACCGCGGTGACCTGACCAGCTTCATGCAGGGCTACTGGCAGTCTGATTCGTTGGTGTTTATTGGCAAGAGTGGCCTGACCTATGGCTGGCAGCCTACGCTCGACAACTACCGCCGTAGCTACCCTGGGGCGGCCGGCATGGGCCAGCTCACGTTTTCCAACCTGCGCATCACCCCCCTGGACAACGGAGTAGCTCAGGTGGTGGGCCGCTGGCATCTGGCCCGCCCCGCCGCCGGCGACCTGAGCGGCCACTACCTGCTCATTTTCCGCCGCATCAACGGCCAGTGGGTGATTGTCGCTGACCACTCTAGTTGATAAGACGAATGGAGAGAATGTAGGGAGCCTTCTACTATGAAAAGCCCTTTCTCGTGCCAACGGGAAAGGGCTTTTGGGTAAAATAATGTTTGTCACTAGTAGAGGACGGATTGCTTTGCTCTGTTAGTAATGACAGGCAATTAGCACCTCAGCACATTTAAACTTCAGGCTCCTCGGGCGTGGTTTCGTCTTTGTGCTTTTCCTCGACTACGGCCGGAATGGCCTCGGTGAAAATCAACCCTTTCTGGGCGGCGTGCTCTGCGGCCTGTACCGTGTCCTGCACCAGTAGCATTTCTACTTTGTCGCCGCGCAGCTCTTCTGATACCTTCTCGACCAGCGTGGCGCGGTCGGGGCGGAGCACGTCGCGGATGTAGATGGCCAGGATGCGGCCGGGGTGGCGGCGCACGACTTCGCGGTAAATGTTGGCGTCTTCCTGCCCGCTATCCCCGATGAGCACGAAAGGCAGGGTGGGGTAGGTGAGTAGGATGTTGTCGATTTCGCGCAGCTTGTGCCCGTGGTGCTCCGAAGGGTCCTTGGCGGCCTTACGCACCACGGCGAAGTCGCGCAGCAACAGCGGACCGGGCGGAATCTGGTTCAGGTTCAGAAAGTCTTCCAGCAGGTCATAGAGGTTCCAGGGGCTGCTGCTGACGTAGAAAAATGGGTTGTTGCGCTTGCCATTGCGACCCAGCTGCAGAGCCCGATAAAACTCAGCCACGCCCTTGAAAGGCAGGCGGGAGCGGGCATTGCGCAGCAGCACCGTGCGGGCCATACGCAGAATGTCCGTAGCCGAGGTCTGAATCACCGTGTCGTCCAGGTCGCTGATGATGCCGTACTCGGCGTCGGCCGGCGGAATCAGGACCGGCGCCTGTGCCTTGAGCCCGGCCGGCAGCGGCAGGGGCGGAGGCACGGCCTGTAGCAGCACGTCGACCGGGTACCACATGAAGTCGATGGGCTCGGGTAGGGCCTGAGGCGCCAGGTTCAGGGAAAAATAGCCCTCGTCGTCGGTCACGACCAGGTGCTCCGACTCATCGGCGGGGCGCACTAGCAGTTGGGCACCGGCAATTTCGTTGCTCTCAAACCGCCGGTACATATTCAGCAGGTTGTGCCAGCGCGAGTCGTTCGGGTCGGGTTCGCCGATGCCCTTGTCGGTGAGCAACCGGCCTTTTACGTAGAGGCGGGTGGGCGTGCCGTAGCTGCGGTAGGGTACAATCTGGAGCGGGTCGAGCAGGCCGAGGCGGGTACGGGCCCGCAGGATCAGGTCGTCGGCTTTTTCGGCCCAGTCGCCGAGTTTATCGAGTAGAGGAGCCATAGGTACGGGTAAAGAAAAGAAGCAATTCGCAAACCCTTACGCAGGCAGCCCACGGGCAAGTTGCCCACCACTGGTATTCTCGGCCATAAAAAAAGCCCGTCCGGAAACCGGACGGGCCTTGAAAGGTATGTGGCAGAGCTGTTTAGGGCAGCACACGCTTGAGCGTAGTCAGGTTCGTGTCCGATTCCGTCGATTTCACGCAGCCCAGCTCTTTGGCTTTGGCCTGAATAGAAGAAATACGGTTGTCGGGGTCGGGGTGGGTGCTCAGGAAGGCAGGCGTGCTACTAGGACCTTCGGCTTGCGCCTTGATAAAGAAGCCAGCCGCGCCGTCGCAGGTGTAGGACGTGTTCTGTAGGTAGATTACCGAGTACTGGTCGGCTTCGCTTTCCGCGTCGCGGCTAAACTTGAGCTGGCCCAGGCCGGCCGCTATTTGCGCCAGCTGGTTGGGATTGTTGCCCAGCACCAGGCTCAGCAGAAAATCGATGCCATACTGGGTCTGGAGCTGCTTGGAAGTGTGACGGCGGTCGGCGTGGGCAATTTCGTGGCCCAGCACCCCGGCCAGCTGCGACTCCCGGTCGAGGTACTTAATCAGGCCGGTGTACACGTAGATGTGGCCGCCGGGCGTGGCAAAGGCATTTTTATCGTCCTTCTGCACAATCTTCACGTCCCAGACGAACTCGTTGCGGTAAGTAAGCTTGCCGTTGTTAAGTACCGTGTTAACCACGTTGTCGAGGGCCCGGTAAGCTTCAGCGTTGTTGGCACGGTCCAGCAGCCGGCCGTACTGAGTGGGGTTAGTGCGCATGAGCTCATCGGTTTGTTGAGCTACTGAGTCACCAAGAGCAATATCGTCCTGAACCGAGAATAAGACGACGCCGTCGCCATCTTTTGAGCAGGAAGCGGCACCAAAGGAAGCCGCCGCAAACCCAACCAGGAATAAAGGCTTGAGGAATGAACGATGCATGGGGAAGGCAATATAAAGGAGTAGAGGAAGCGGGAATGACCAGGGCGAAGAAAAAACAGTGCCAAAAGTCTTTCGCCCGATACGCCCCGAAAGCCCTTTCCGTTGCTTTAACCCGCATTTTTAGGGCAAGCTATGCACCGCAGCCCGTGGTTTAGGCCTGATTTTCGGTAGCTTATCCGGCCCAGGCCGGAGTTACTGATGAGCGGTGTTGCCCAACAAAAAAAGTACTACCCCGGCCATTCTGCACCTGGTAGCGTAGGCCGGTACTCACTAGGCCTGCCTGATGTGGCCACGCGAAGGTTGCCGCAGCGTTGAGCTTACTTTCCAGACTATTCTGCGTAGAGAGAAATCCGCCGTGCCAACTCCGGCCGGCGGCGTATTCTGTGCCCCTATGCCTACCACTGCCGCGCCCCGCCCCAAAGTCAAGAAAAAACACCTGCTGCCCCTGGAGGAAGCCCACGATTTGTACAAAGACCCCGCCCGGCAGGCCGAACTGGCCGGCCTGCGCTATCTGCCCGATACCAAAGCCGGCATTACCCGCAAAGCCGGGCGCACGGGCTCGTTTTCATATGTAGATGCCAAGGGCGACAAAGTCACCGACGAGAAGACGCTCAGCCGCATCGGTAGCTTCGTGATTCCGCCGGCCTGGACCGACGTCTGGATTGCCCCCTCAGCCAATGCCCACCTGCAGGTAACCGGGCGCGACGCCAAGGGCCGCAAGCAGTACATCTACCATCCGGCCTGGGACCAGGCGCGCAGCCTGACCAAGTTCAGCCGCCTGCGTGCCTTCGGCGACAAGCTGCCCGAGCTGCGCCAGCGCATCCAGCACGACTTGAAGCGCCCCAAGCTGGACCGGGAGAAGGTCATTGCCTTGGTGCTCACCCTCATGGACCAGTCCTTTATCCGGGTGGGCAACAAGGAATACGCCAAAAAGAACAAAAGCTACGGCCTGACCACCCTGCGTGACCGGCACGTGCAGGTGGCCGGCGACGAGGTGCATTTCACCTTCGTAGGCAAAAAAGGCGTGCCCCACGACGTCAGCCTGCACGACCGGAAACTGGCCCGCCTGGTGCAGAAATGCAAGGAAATTCCCGGCCAGCACCTGTTCCAGTACTACGCCCCCGACGGGCACCGCGCCGAGCTGGAATCAGGCGACGTGAACGAGTACCTGCAGCAGGTGACTGGTTTGCCGTTGTCGGCCAAAGACTTCCGGACCTGGGGCGGTACGGTAAAAATGGTGGAGTGCCTCGAGTCGGTCCTGAATCAGGAGCCGGAGCTGCCCAAGGACAAGGTGCTGAAACGGGCGGTGAAAGACGTAGCGGCGGGCCTGGGCAATACGCCCACCGTGTGCAGCAAGTACTACATTCATCCGCAGGTAGTCGAGCTGTTCCATTCCGACAAGCTCATCGACTACCTGCGCCGCCACGACGCCAACCCCGCCGAAAATGACCTGCTCACGCCCACCGAGCACATGGTGCTCGACATGCTGCAGGAAGTCGATAAGGTCAGGTAAAACGGTACGCAGTTCGTCATAAAAAAGGGCCGCTGGTTTATCCAGTGGCCCTTTCTGTTTGGTGCGTATGTTCTTCTAAAAGCAGCGTCAGTAGCCTTCCCGGTCGTAGGCGTGCATGCTGACGCCATGCTCAGTTTTGTCCTTGAAATCGTGGCCCCGTACGATGGTGTTGCCCCGTTTGGTATCGTAGTAAAACGTCATCTTGCCCCCGCGCTGCACCCGGGAGGTGTTGATAATGGCGTCCTCGTTGGGCCCGCCGTACACGTCGACCCGGATGCTGCGCTTCACCTCACCCCGGATTTCAAACAGGTCTTTGCCCCGCAACCCGTGCAGCACAATACGCTTGGTTTCGTTGGGGTGGAAGCTGCGGCGGTACAGCAACGTGTCGCCGGGTGCCTTTTCGCTCTTGCCCGGAATGCGGTACACGCTCACCACCGTCGCCGTATCCGACTGCCGCTCCACCACAAAGTGCTCGGCCTGGTCGGTGCCGGCTACCGTCACGTGCCGGGCCAGGAGCTGGTAAAACGTGTCGGCGGCTCTGGGTAGCTCGGAGCGGCGGGCCCGCAGGGCGGCGGCTGTGCGGGCGCCTTCCTGGGCGTACACCGGGGCCGGAAACCGGCGCAGGGCCCGGGCCACTACCGTATCGGTCAGGCGCAGCTGCAAGTCGCGGGCTATGGTCTGAAACTGGGCTCGGCTTACTTCCGATAAGGCCCTTTCGTCGATGAAGCGGGCATTTTTTACCAGCCCGCCGATGTCCTCGTACTTGGGCTTGAAGGTGCGAAACTTGCGCACGGCCCAGCGGCGGCTGGCTAGCCACGGCACCAGCCCGTCGCTGAACCGGTAGAAAACCTGGTCCCGGTCTTTGGGCACGGCCCGGTACAGGGTGCGCCCGCCTTTTTCGTACACGGCCCACTGCCACTGACCCTCGTGACGGTCCCAGTCGCCAAGCCACAGGTCGAGCAGCCGGGCGCGGGCAAAGGCTAGCTGGTCAATCTGGTGGGTCGGGTCGGCGTAGCGCTGTTCCAGCATTTGGTCACTGTCTTCCAGGTCGCGGGCACTGCCGAAGGCGGGGGTCAGGTTTTCGGGACCTTCGTACTTTTCTTCCAGCATTACCACCCTGCCCTGAAACAGGTTGGAGTTGGGTCCCAGATTGGTTTCGTCGGGCCGCACATAGTAGGGGCGCGGGTTGGTATGCAGCACGCCGGCGGCTTCGGCCAGGGGCGCTACCACAAACGCTCCGTAGGGGTTGGCCGCCGAAGTAGCATCTCGCACGATGTTAAGCGCAAACGACTTGCGCATCACCTTGGGCAGGGTTTTGTAGGGGTCTTTGTCGAGAGTGCGCAAAGCGTACTGCCGGCCCTGGGCAGCATTGAGCGTGATGCTGGTACTCTGAAAACCGCCGCCCATTTTGCCCGCCTGCAGGCCGCCGGGCACCGTTTTGCGCATGTCAAATACGGGCAGGGTGACGGGCGTGGCCCAGATGTGGCGGTAGTGCTTGCCCCAGAATATATTATGCAGGCCGCCGCGCTGATAATGCCGGCCCACCGTGACGCGCACTGTGTCGGTCAGGACCGGGCCGGTGGCAGCGGGTAGGCGGGCATCGGGTTGAAAAAACTGCTGCCGGACGCAGGAAACACAGCACATGACGGGCAGCAGCCAAAGGTAACGGTAGGTCATTGAGGCGGAAGAAAAGCAGGGCTTGAGTCCTTCAACGCAGGTTTCGCGCAAAAGTCGACAGTAAGGAAGCACAACCGCTACCCGCTGCTTTGCGCTATAAGGGGCAGGACTGGCTGCGGCCGGTCATTTTTTCGCCTTTCCCCCGCGCCCGTGTCTTTTTCTCCGAATGTGTGTAGCCCGACCCTGCTGGGTAGTGCCTTGCTGAGCGTGCTGCTTCTGGATTCCTGTTCGGCCCCGGCGGCCCCCGCCGGTCCGCCGCCCACCATCGGCCCCGACTCTACGGTGCAGGTGGCGGCCGGCACGCAGTACATGCGCGGGCCGGTGCACCGCTTTTTCTGGGGCAAGCACTACCGCAAGCTTTGGGCTACGCCCGTCGAGGCGCCGGTGTTCAACTTGCGCACGGCCGTGCCCGGCGGCCTCACGCCGGTGCAGGAAGGCGGCAGCTTCCAAACCAAGAACCTGCGCCTGGTTGATAAGAACGGGGTGCAGTACGTGCTGCGCTCCGTCGATAAGGACGCCACCAAAGCCCTGCCCGAGGGCTTGCGCGACGGGCCCATCGGCAAGCTGATGAAGGATCAGACCAGCGTTATCAACCCCTACGGGGCCTACATTGTGGCCCCGCTGGCCGCTGCCGCCGGCGTGTACCATACTAATCCGCGGCTGGTGTACGTGGCCGACGACCCGGCCCTGGGCGAGTTTCGGCAGAGCTTTGCCAATGCCCTGTACCTGTTTGAGGAACGCCCCGAGGGCGACCAGCGCACGGTGGGCAGCTTCGGCCGCTCGGCCAAGGTGGAAAGCTCCCGCAAAGTGTTCACCAACCTGGTGACCAACAATCAGCACCGCATCGACGCACGCTGGTATCTGCGGGCCCGCCTGTTTGATATGTGGCTCGGCGACTGGAGCCGGCGGGAAGACCAGTGGCGCTGGGCCAGCTTTCCGGGAGCCGGCGGCGCTACCGTGTACCGGCCCATCCCGCGCGACCGGGACCATGCGTTTTTCAAGTTCGACGACGGGGTCTTTACTCATATCATCGGCTGGGTGAAATCCAATTACCAGAGCTTTCACCAGAAAATTCGCCTGGCTGACGTGGAAGGCCTTAACCGCGCCGCCCGGCCCATGGATAAGTCACTGCTGGTCTACCTCACGGCCCAGGACTTTCAGCAGGTGGCCGATTCCCTGCAGCGCAACCTGTCCGACCAGGTGATTCACAATGCCCTGGCGCTGTGGCCCAAGGCCGTGTATGCTGAGGCCGGGGGTGAGTTTACCGAAAACCTGCGCGGCCGCCGCCAGCAGCTCCCGGCCGTAGCGGCCCGCTTCTACGAGCTGCTGGCCCAGGACGTCGAAATTCCCGGCACCGACGCGCCCGAGCGGTTTGTGCTGGAACCTACGGGGCCCGGACTGCTGCGCGTAAGCCACTACAGCCTGCACACCGGCCGCCCCGACAGCCTAGTCGGCCAGCGCACCTTCAACTACCGGCAGACGCGCTCCATCAAGGTGTTTGGCCTGGGTGGCAACGACGTATTCGAGTTGCGGGGCTTGCCCGACCACCGCTTTGCCATCGGTATCTACGACGGAGCCGGGCAGGACCTGGTAGAGCTCAAAACCACCACCGACGTTGCCAAAGCCCACACGTCGGTGACGGTGTACGACAGCGGCGACGGGAACACGATACGGGCGGCCAAACCCGTGAAAGTGGAGACCTACGTGCCCGCCGCCACCGAGTTTGACGCGGCCGGCTGGCTGCTGCGCCACCGGCTGTTTTAACCCTGGGCTAGGCCACTTTTCCCATGGCGTGGCAGGCAGTATCGGTGCCGCGCAGCCAGTCTTCTGCCGCCTGGTCGTCTTCGAAGTAGCGTACCGTAAACGGTTCCTTGCCCAGGCGCTGCACAATTTGCTGGGTACTCTGCCGATTGAGCACATCATAGGACTGCACCACGGCGCAGTAGCGGTACCCCGCTTCCCGGATAGCCCGCGGCGCCCAGTCCTGGACCAGCCATTCCTGTTCGCCTGCCGGTACGGGCGGCATCAGCTGGTGGTCGGTCAGGATTTTGCAAAGGCCCCTACTGCGCAGTAGGTTCAGAGCCTGTTCGTATACGGCCCGTAGGGCTGCACTGGTAATGGGGACGGGGTTCCAGTCGATGCGTACGTAGCCGAAGGTGAATTCCACCACGTTGGCCAGCTCGTTATGATAATACAGGGACGCGTTGGCAGGATACCGCAAGTCAGCCATAGATGGGAAAGCTAAATCAGAATAAGCAAAAACGAATAGTTGCGGCAGTTGGCAAAATGGAGGCGGTAAGCAGAGCGGAATACTATAATACAGGTAATTGCTGAGCCAAGGCCGTTTTGCGGTGCTTTATTTTGCGCTAATTAGTAACTGCTTGCCCATCTTTACCTTAGATAGGAAGGCTGCCGAACCCGAAAAAGCCTGACTAACCGGAGCTTACGGCTGCAGGGCATAGGCCGTAGTCCTGACCCAGCGGCGGGCGGCTTCCACGTTGCTGAAATACGCCGTACTCAGCGGCGCCAGCCCGTTGGCCTTGTGCATCACGCGGGTTACGCCCTGGCGGTTGAGCACGTCGTCCGACTCCACCACGGCCATGTGCAGAATGTCGAGCTGGGCAAAGCGCGGAAACCAGTCGGCATTGATCCACTCCTGGTCGATAGGGCGAATAACGCGCATGTGCTTAAGGTTGCCAATCCAGGCGCGCACGTGGTACTGCCGGGCCAAGGTGAGACCCGTATTCATACCCTGCCGCAGTTCGGCACTATTAGCAAAGTCGAGCCATTCCAACTCCAGCGCGTGGCCAAACCCATCGTGGTGAATCTGTAGGAAGGGAGCGGTAAACAGTGTTTGCATAGCAGGAACAGTTTACTGAAGGAAAAGCGCGGGCATAATTTCTAGGGTACTGAATATAGGTAAAATCCTATCATAACCCAGGCTCGACAGTAAAAGATGCAACTACTTTCACAGCAAGGCCTGCTCCCGGAAGAAGCAGGCCTTGCTGTTGCTAAAACGTTAGGCTATTTAAATACCTTGACTTTATCCTTATGCTTAGTGCGCAGATATTGCCGGATGATCTGCTGCACATCCTTGTTGTCGTTATATCGGGTAATGACTTCCTTGAAATCGTTGAGCTTGCGGGCTGAAAACTCGCCGTCCACGTAGCCGAAGCCCAGGTAGCGGCCATGCTCCACGACTACCACGGTTTTCTCGTCCTCGCGCCGGCCCTTGCCGATAATAACAAAGGAGCCGTGCTCATAGGTAAAGCTCTCTATGGCTTCCTCTACGCGCTTGTTGTACTCCTCGGCGGGCTCTAGTCCCAGGCAGGCGCCCTTGCAGCGGTGCACCTGGTAGTCGAAGCAGGAACCGTTGGTTTTGTACAGGTCGCAGAGCTTCTGGCACAAATTAAACTTGGCCACCTTATGAAACAGAAAGCCCTTGGCCTTGTACTGGTTGCCCAACGCAATCAGCGGGTGGGACTCGGCGTGGTCGTCGGCGCGGCCGTAGTAAAGGCGCTTGTAGCCGTTTTCGTCGGTGCGCAGAAAGATGCCGGCCGGAAACACCGAGCGGCGCTGGGCCCGGTTGTAGAGCGGCTTCATGCGCTTGATTTCCGCCGACTCGTAGAGCAGGGCCACCAGCTCCGAGCCGGTCAGCTCCCAGGTGATGTCGGAAATGCTGTTCTTGAACTCCAGCGACTTGCGCGACTTATAATCGACGGCGAAGTGCTGCTGAATCCGCTTGTAGATGTTGATGCTCTTGCCGACGTAGATCACCTCGCCCTGCTGGTTGTGAAAGTAATACACGCCCGCCTCCTGGGGCAAAGACGCGACTTTCTCGGGCGTAATATTGGGCGGAAGCAAAGCCGTGCGAATGGCTTCCTGCACCGCCGCCACGCGTCGGGGGCTGGGCTGCTTGGTCGTAACGCCGGCAGGAGAGGCCGCCGGAGCCGCTGCTTTCTTGCTGCGGCCCGCCGGGGCCAGGGCGTCTACCGAGGCCAGCGTGTCGGCGGCCGATACGGTCGGGTTGCGCAGGGCCTCGTCCTGCTGGCTGATTTTGAGCAGGCGGTCAAACAAGATGGCCGTAGCGGCAGCGTCGCCGGCGGCGCGGTGCCGGCCTTCCAGCGGAATGCCGATGTTCTGGCAGAGCTTGCCCAGGCTGTAGCTCGGCTGTCCCGGAATCAGGGAGCGGCTCAGGCGCACGGTGCACAGGGTTTTGCGCGAGTAGTTATAGCCCAGGTCGGCAAACTCCTTTTTCATGAAGGAGTAGTCGAAACGCACGTTGTGGGCCACAAATACGCAGCCCTCGGTCAGCTCGACAATCTTGCGGGCTACCTCGTGAAACTTGGGTGCGTCGCGCACCATGTCGTCGGTAATGCCAGTGAGCTGGGTGATAAAGAAGGGGATCGGCCGGCCCGGATTTACGAGCGTACTGTACTGATCAACGACTTTGTCGCCGTCGTGAATAAATATGGCAACTTCCGTAATGCGGTCCTGGGTAGGCTGCCCGCCGGTAGTTTCAAGGTCAATGATGGCGTACAAATGCGGCGCGGATTCTGGTAAGAGAAGGTATTGCTAGAATTACTAACAAAGATAGCACTCCCAAAGGTTGCACGCCCCAAAGTTTGCGCCCCGGATACTCCGCCGCCCGGCCTAAGATTGGGTAGACACTGGGGTATAAGATTCATTTGTCGGCCAATGCGGCTTTTGCACCCACAAAAAAAGCCCGCCGATTCCGGCGGGCTTTTTTATACAACTTGCTAGGAAAGCCTAGCGCTGGCCTTTCTGCTGGGTAATCCAGTTTTTGGCCGACAGAATTTCGCTGTGCTGCTGCTCAATTACGGTGCGGGCCTGAGCTGGAATTTCCTGCGACTTCAGGGCCGTTTCGTAGGCGGCAAGGGCCGTCGCGTCGCCGGTTTCACACTCGCCCAGAATGGCCGAGTCGTCCTGGCCCGTAATGGCCGATTTGATGTTGATCCAGCCGCGGTGTACAGCGGCGGCGGCATCGGCGACTACACCTTCAATGGTGTTGCCATCTTGAGCATTGATGCCGATTTGCTGAGCCTGCTGGGTCAGCTGCGATACGAACTGGGAGCGCTGCTGGCTGAGCTCGCTGAACTTCGACTTCAGATCGGGGCTGCTCACGCCTTCGGCGGCTTCTTGGTAGCCTTTAGCGGCCGTTTTGTTGATTTCTACGAGGTCGTTATACGCGCGGGCGGTTTCCGAGGTGATAGTTGCCATAAGACAAGAAAAGTTTAGGTGGAAAGAGGTTCGGGGCGCCAGCCAGAAGTGGCCGACTGTGGTTTTATACCCTGAGCCGGACAGTAGGGTTACCAAAAAGATGTTATAAAATTTAGGTGGCGTTGGTTGATACCAAGACTGCCGGCCAAAAAAATACCCCGCCGGCCGAAGCCAGCGGGGTAGCAAAAGTGCCTGGTAAGGGCAAGGACTAGTTGGCCGCATTGGGTTTGCGGCCCAGCAGCCGAGCCCACCAGCTGAGCTCTTTGTTTTTGTCTTTGTCGGGCTTGGTCGAGTCTTCTCCTTCGGCCGTGTCGCCGAGCAGGAAGCCCCAGGGCTCGGTGGTTTTGTTGGCGTCCAGCACCACCTTGATAACGGCCATAATCGGGATGCTCAGAATCATGCCGGGCGTGCCCCAGAGCTCATTGCCTAGAATCAGAGCCAGAATGGCGGCCAGCGGATTGATGCTCACCTGGGAGCCCGTAATCATGGGCGTAATGAAGTTGCCTTCCAAGAACTGCACGAACACGAAAACGCCAATGACACCGGCTGCGTGCAGGGGCGAACCGGTTTCGACCAGAGTAATAATGGCTGGCACCGTGGCCCCAATCATAATGCCGATATAGGGAATAACGGCCAGCACCGAGGCGAAAATGGCAAAGAAGATGGCAAACTTGACACCCAGCGCCAGCAGCCCGATGCCATTAAGCACGGCCACGATGATAATTACCTTGAACAAGCCCGAAATGTAGGCCTGCACCACGGTCTGGATGTTGTCCACGGTGTGCAGCACCACGGTGCGCTTGTCAGGGGCCACGAAGCGGAACATGAACTGGCGCAGATGGTCCCGGTAGAGCAGCAAGCAGAAAATGTAAATCAGGACCTGGGCCAAGTTGCTCAGGGCATTGGTGGTGGTGTTCAGGGTGGTGCCCAGGTAGGTGCCACCCGACTTTTTCAGGGCCTTGACCGTCGATTCCTTGACTTCCTCAATACTCATGGGCTTGTAGCCAAACCGCTGGTGGGCCCATTCCTGGGCCTGGTTGAAGAACTCCACGGTTTTGGTCTGCAGCTTGGGAATCTCGTCCTTGAACTGGGTCAGTTGGGAGCCAAAGGCCAGCACGATACCCGCAAAAAGCACGATTAGCAGCAGCAAACACAGAATAATAGCCCAGACCCGCCCCAGGCCCTTGGCTTCGAGCCACCGGCAGATGGGCAGCAGCAACAAGGTAAAGACGCCGGCAAAGGCCAGGGGCAGCAGCACGTCGTCGAGTACGCGGAGCGAGTACACCAGCAGCACCCCGGCCAGCAGCACGAAGGTAAACTGCACAATGGGGCGCTGCTTGACCTCGGGCTGGGGCTTATGGCCGGAAGGCGGCAAATGGTGTTGGGTAACGGGAGGAAGCATATTGCTAAGAAAATTAGGGAATGTGGGAGTGGTGAAAAGGGGGCTGGAAACGAAAAGGCGGGCTTATTGCTGAACCTTGTGACAAATTTGTAGGTTGTGAAGAACGATTTTGCTAACTTGAGTAGCGAAAACAAGGCGCGGAAAACCTCGATTTTCTGCGTTATTTTACCTCAAATTTGATTTGCGAAAAGTACCATGGCTGACGAAGAACTACCCATCGCTGCAATTCCCGACCACGGCTACACCGAGGACAGCATCCGCTCTCTGGACTGGCGCGAGCATATCCGGCTGCGGCCCGGCATGTACATCGGTAAGCTCGGCGACGGTTCCGCTTACGACGATGGCATCTATGTGTTGGTGAAAGAAGTTATCGACAACTCCATCGACGAGCACGTGATGGGCCACGGCCGCACTATCGACATCAAGATTTCCGACAGCCGGGTGCAGGTGCGCGACTACGGCCGGGGAATTCCGCTGGGCAAGGTGGTGGATGTAGTCAGTAAGATTAATACGGGCGGCAAATACGACTCGAAAGTCTTCCAGAAGTCTGTAGGCTTAAACGGGGTCGGTACCAAGGCGGTTAACGCCCTGAGCAACTACTTCCTGGTGCAGAGCGTGCGCGAGGGCCAGATGAAGGCCGCCGAGTTTGAGCGCGGCATCCTCAAGCAGGACCCTAAGCCGGTCAAAACCAGCCAGCGCAACGGCACGCTGATGGTGTTCCAGCCCGATGACACCATCTTCAAAAACTACCGCTTCATTCCAGAGTACCTGGAAAACCAGATCTGGAACTACGTCTACCTCAACGCGGGGCTGACCATCAACTTCAACGGGCAGAAATACTACTCCGAAAACGGCCTGCTCGACTTGCTTTCCCGCAAAGCCGACGCCGAGACGGTCCGCTACCCCATCATCCACCTCAAGGGGCCCGACATTGAGGTG
This sequence comes from Hymenobacter cellulosivorans, assembly GCF_022919135.1. NCBI lineage: Bacteria > Pseudomonadati > Bacteroidota > Cytophagia > Cytophagales > Hymenobacteraceae > Hymenobacter > Hymenobacter cellulosivorans. The sequence continues at coordinate 4,162,737 of NZ_CP095049.1, forward strand.
GCCATGACCCACGGCAACGACTACGGCGAGGAGTACTACTCCTTCGTCAACGGGCAGTATACCACTCAGGGCGGTACTCACCTGGCGGCCTTCCGCGAGGCGGTGGTCAAGACCGTGCGGGAGCACTACAAGAAGGAGTATGATGCGGCTGATATCCGGGCCAGCATCGTGGCGGCCATTTCGGTGCGGGTCCAGGAGCCCGTGTTTGAATCCCAGACCAAAACCAAGCTGGGCTCCATCAATATGGGTGAGGACGGGCCCACCGTGCGCGGCTACATCCTCGACTTCCTCAAGGAGCACCTCGACAACTACCTGCACAAGAACCCGGCCGTAGCCGAGGCCCTCAAGAAGCGCATCGAGCAGAGTGAGCGGGAGCGCAAGGACATGGCAGGCGTGAAAAAGCTGGCCAACCAGCGCGCCAAGAAAGCCAACCTGCACAACCGCAAGCTGCGCGACTGCCGCTTCCACCTGGGTGAGGGCAAGCAGGAAAGTGAGGCCCTGACCACGCTCTTCATCACCGAGGGCGACTCGGCCTCAGGCTCCATTACCAAGAGCCGCAACGTGGAAACGGAAGCCGTATTCAGCTTGCGCGGTAAGCCTCTGAACTGCTTCGGGCTCAAAAAGAAAATTGTCTACGAAAACGAGGAGCTGAATCTCTTGCAGCACGCCCTCAACATCGAGGAGGGCATCGAGGGACTGCGCTACAACCGCGTGGTTATTGCCACCGACGCCGACGTAGACGGGATGCACATCCGCCTGCTGCTGCTGACGTTCTTCCTGCAGTTCTTCCCCGACCTGGTGCGTAATGGCCACGTCTTTATTCTGGAAACTCCGCTGTTCCGGGTGCGCAACAAGAAGACCACCATTTACTGCTACAACGAGCAGGAAAAGCAGGAAGCCATGCGCAAGCTGGGCCGCAACCCCGAAATCACCCGCTTCAAGGGCCTGGGCGAAATCAGCCCCGACGAGTTCGGCAAGTTCATCGGCGACAACATCAAGCTCGAGCCCGTGATTCTGCAGTCGGACCGCTCCATTCAGCAGGTCTTGACCTACTATATGGGCAAGAACACCCCGGCCCGCCAGGAATTTATCATCGACAACCTGCGCCTGGAGAAAGACTTGGTGACCTCCGACGTGCTGCCCGTGAGCGAAGTAGCCGAGGAAGACCTGGCCTTTGCCTAAAAAGCTCTTACCAATTGGCAGCATTCCCGTCGCGCCCCGGCCCAGGGGCACTGTAGTAGCCGAGAGCCACGGAAGGCAGTACCTGCCTATGGGTTCAACTTAATGATAAGATATTCTGACCCCATTCTGGCTCAGTACCACGCAAAACCCCTTGCCAATACCTGGTAAGGGGTTTTTTTGCGTGGTACTGGGCTGTAGGGGCCAGCTTTAAGGTAAGCCAGCCGAAACATGGTTGTGTCCTATAGTATGGCTGAATTATCCGCTTACTTTAGCTCGGAATTCAGGCTGCCTCAGGGCTTGTCGCCTGCCTCTCTGCTACAGAAATACTCTTTTAATTCTTGTTTACTTAATTTCTTTTTTCACCTATGCTACACGTCTACCTAACTGCTACCTGGCGGCCACGGAGCCACCAGGCTCTCCCGTTTTTCCTACTTCTTCTGCTGGCACTGCTGGCGCTGCCTCGGCTGGGGTGGACCCAGGCACCAGCCATCAGCACGGTGCTGAACGCCGACGGCACCCTGCGTTCTGGTGCCCAGGGCTCCTTCGATGCCAAGGGCTACCAACTCAGCTACGGGCAGAATGGCCAGCCCGTATTGCGCCCCGGTGCTTCGGAGTGGAGCCCCCTGGGAGGCGCTGCTCCGGGCCAACAGAATGGCACTATCAGCTTTGTTGATGCCGTGGCCGTGAGCGGCAGCACCATCTACGTGGGCGGGCGCTTCACCATGGCAGGCGGCGTGCCGGCCAACTTCGTAGCCAAATGGGACGGCACGCAGTGGAGCGGCTTGGCCAACGGCGTTGGGGGGCCAGTTAATGCACTGGCCGTTAACGGCAACATCCTCTACGCAGGCGGCTATTTTACCTCCGCTGGCAGCGTATCAACCAACTACGTGGCCCAGTGGGATGGTACACAGTGGAGCAGCCTGGGTACGGGCACCACCAACGGTGTCAATAGCAACGTCTTTGCCCTAACCGTCAGCGGGGGCATACTCTACGTGGGTGGGCAGTTTACGACTGCCGGAGGGATTACGGCTAACCGCGTGGCTAAGTGGGACGGCACCAGTTGGAGCAGTCTAGGAACCGGCACGGCCAACGGAGTGGGAAATATCGTCCAGGCCATTGCCGTGAGCGGTACCTCAGTCTACGTGGGCGGGCAGTTTACCACCGCTGGTGGTAGTACGGCCAACCGCGTGGCTAAGTGGGACGGCACTAGCTGGAGCAGCCTGGGCACGGGCACGGCTAACGGCGTCAGTGATTGGGTGCATGCCCTGGCTGTGGATGGCAACACTGTGTATCTGGGCGGTGACTTTACCAAGGCCGGTGGAGCTGATGCCAGCCGGTTAGCCAAATGGGACGGCACGCAGTGGAGCAACCTGGGTGGCTATGGCGTCAATAATGGTGTACGGGCCCTGGCCCTGGCTGGGAACCGGCTCTTTGTGGGTGGGTTCTTCACCGGCACCGGCGTGGCTGGCACCCAGCAGATTGCCCAGTGGGACGGCACTAGTTGGAGCAGTCTGAACACTGGTACGGCCAGTGCTGTCAATGAGCAAGTACGGGCCTTGGCCGTTAGCAATAACACGCTGGTGGTCGGTGGCTTATTCACTACCGCGGGCGGGGCCATGGCCAATTACGTAGCCCGATGGAACGGCACGTCCTGGAGCAGCGTGGGGCCTGGCACTCCAAACGGGGTAAATAGTACTGTCACCGCCCTGGCCGTCAGCGGTACGAATGTGTACGTGGCCGGTAACTTCACCCAGGCCGGTGAGGTCGAGGCCAATCGGGTAGCGAAATGGGACGGCACCCGCTGGAGCAGCCTGGGCTCGGGCATGAACTTTGGCGTCACTTCCCTGGCCGTGAGTGGCACCACCCTATATGCGGGGGGACACTTTACTCGTGCGGGCGGTGTAACGGCCAACCGGGTGGCCAAGTGGGACGGTACCAACTGGAGCAGCCTGGGTACGGGTGCCGCCAACGGCGTCGGCGGTACGGTATTCTCGCTGGTCGTGAGCGGTAGTACGGTTTACGTGGGCGGTCAGTTCGAGACGGCCGGTGGCCAAGATGTCGCCTATCTAGCCCAGTGGAATGGTACGCAATGGAGCAGGGTAGGCGGCGGCGTTGATGGTAGGGTGTTCGCCCTGGCCGTAAGCGGTACCACCTTCTACGTCGGGGGCGACTTTACCAGGGCCGGTGGTCAGCCCGTCAGCAAGGTAGCTAAGTGGGATGGCACCAGCTGGAGCAGCCTGGGCGCGGGCGTCACCGGCACCGTGAATGCCTTGGCCGCTAGCAGTACGGGAGTGTATGTCGGTGGCCGGTTTACCACGGTCGGAACCTTGTCGACGACATCTGTGGCTCACTGGGACGGTACCCAGTGGAGTAATCTGGGCACCGGTACCAGCGGCGGTACCCAGGGTGCTGGGCCCATATTTTCATTAGCCGTAAGCGGCAACACTCTTTACGCCGGGGGCGACTTTTCCATAGCCGGTGGCCAGCCCGCCAACTGGGTGGCCAGGTGGGACGGTACCAACTGGAGCAGCCTGGGTACCGGTGCCACCAACGGAACCAATTATAGTGTTGCGGCGCTGGCCAGCAGCGGCAATACGTTGTACGTGGGCGGAGCATTTCTTACAGCCGGCGGCCTGGCGGCCAGTAATATAGCTAGCTACGTGCCAGCTTCGCCCACGCTGGCCATGGCCAAATCTTCCGATTCTGCCCCACTGGCGCTCTACCCCAACCCGGTCCACACAGCCGCCACCCTGAGCGGGGCCCGGCCTCAGACCCTGGTGCAGGTGCTCGACGTGCTGGGTCGCCCGGTGCTCACCACCACGGCCGATGCCACCGGCACGGCTCGGCTACAGTTGCCCGCTACCCTGCGGACCGGCGTGTATGTGGTGCGCAGCGGCACCCAGACCACTCGTTTGGTCGTCCAATAAGGGTTCCTTTCCTCTTTTTCTCCTACACAAAACCGCCCCACCTGGCCTGAGCCGGGTGGGGCGGTTTGCTAATCGGGCGCACCGGCAGGGGCCGCGCGTCAGGCCCAGGGCGGGCTTGATAGGCGGCGTAGGTTGAAATATAGTAGATGCGCAGCACCCTAGCCAGCCGTGGAGGTTCGTCGTCGTCATAGCCCGGTTTCGACGCCATATTTCCGGGCTTCGTCTAAGGCGGCTACATCTTTATGCGATACCGCCGTATACATGCAGATTCGTTCTTTGTAGTACGTCCTGCGCTGCGCAGGTCCTCGCTCTTTCCTACCTCAACCCTATGGCATCAACACTACCCTCTTACGGCGCGGGCACCTCCCGCCACTCCGGCACCTCCACTGCCTCGCCCTGGCGGCAGCGGGCAATGGGCTGGCTCTTGCTCCTGGTACTTCTGGGCCTGCTGCTGGCCAGCCGTCACCTCAAAGCCGGGAACTCGCAGGGCAGCCGCCCGACGTTTTCCTTCGGCTGGGGCCAGTAGCACCAACTGAGTAAAATCCTCATCCCGAACCAAACCAAATGAGCCGCTTTCAGCTTCCTGAAAGCGGCTCATTTGGTTTCCGCGTCGGCCGGCGCCGAAATCAGATGGCTACTGCCTGCCACCCGCCTGCGCAGCCCGCCCAACTACGACAGGGGCTCAGGAGCCGCCGAGGACGCCGGCCGCGACTTATCCTGGGGCAGAGGAATAAAATCGTGGTTGTCGGTAGGCGGCAGAGCAATGCGGCCCGCGGCCCAGTCGGCCTTGGCCTGCTCGATTCGCTCCTTGCGCGATGACACGAAATTCCACCAGATAAAGCGCGGCCCGAGCTGTTCACCGCCCAGCAGCATCAGCGTGGTGGCTTCGCGGGCAATGATGACCGGGTCCTGACCCGGCGTGAAGACCAGCAGTTGCCCGGCCGAGTAGAAGTGGCCGGCTACCTCAATCTGTCCCTTGGCCACGTACGCCCCGCGCTCCTGGTAGCCCTGGGGCAGGCCGAAGCGGGTACCGGGCTGCAGCACCACGTGCAGGTAAAACAAGGGCGAGTGAGTCCGGACGTCGTTGCGCAGGCCGTAGGCGTCGCCGGCAATCAGGCGCATCCACACGCCGGGCTCGGTGAAGATGGGCAGTTCCTGGGGCTGGTAGTTGGTAAAGCTCGGGGCCGTTTCCTCGTCGGCTTCGGGCAACGCTACCCAGGTCTGAATCATTTCCAGCTGCCCGCCGGCCAGCGTGGCCGGGTCCTCAAACCGCTCGGAGTGGGCAATGCCGCTGCCCGCCGTCATCCAGTTGACCTCGCCCGGCCGGATGATCTGCTCCACGCCCAGACTGTCGCGGTGCATCACCTGGCCCCCAAACAGGTAACTGACCGTGCTCAGGCCGATGTGGGGGTGGGGCAGCACATCCAGGCTTTGCAGCTGGGAAGCTGGCACGCTGACGGGGCCGGCATGGTCCATAAACACGAACGGACCTACCATGCGCCGCTCCCGAAAGGGCAGAATCCGCTTCACATCGAAGCCGGCGCTGATGGAAGCCTGGCGGGCATTAATAACTAGGTCGAGCATGAGAGAAGGCCAAAAGGTGGAAGACAAAAGGGTGGCAGCAGGGCTTAAATATGGGTCTCTTCGGCCAAATTCTGGGCAATTCAGTCGGGGTTGCGCATAAAATAGTCTCCGGGCAGGCTTAGTCTGTTGAGAAAACTAAACAGGAAAAACCACCTGCTGGCCTAATTAAACCCGAACGGCCCCCTCGGCCTTGCCAGGGTCAAGGAGGCAGTTTGGGTTACTGAACCGAGCACCCAAGGTACCACTACTCCACGACCAGGCGCTTGGTCACGGTGCCCTGGGGAGTGGTTAGGCGCAGGCTGTACAGGCCCGGGGCGACGCCCGTCAGATCCAGGTTGCGCGGGCCGGTGGCCGCGCCCAGTTCAAAAATGCGTACTACTTGACCCAGGGAGCCAAGCAATGTGGCAACCAAAGGGGGCCGGTGCAGCTCGGCCGGCACTGCCAGCTGGACCACGCCCTGGGCCGGGTTGGGATACAGCGCTATCTGTTGGCTCAAGCTGGCCGGGGAGGTTCGCAGAATCCGGCTGCGGGTGAAGAGCAGGGAAAAGCGTTGCACAGCTGCCGTGCTGAGCTGGAAAGAATACGTGGGCTGCTGCGCCAGGTCCTGGGCGCTGCCGGTAATAACGTCGAGCAGGTAGAGGTAGGTGTCGGCGGGCAGATTCAGGCGTTGAGTGGCCGTAAGGGTATAGGTGCCCGCGCCCGTGCCGCGTACGTCGAGGGGTAGAGTCACCTCGGCGGTACCCAAGGCGGGTAGGCCGCTGATGGCCAATGGCTCAGGACCGGCCAAGGCTAGGTAGGGCACCCCACTGGTCGGGAGCTTGTGGGCGTCGAAGGCCCGGTCGAAGCCGGTCGAGGCGCCCGCCTGAAAGTACACCGTGGCGTTATCGGTGGCCCCGGTGGCCCCGGCCAGCGTTAGTTGCACCAGGGGCCGGGTTTCGGCCGCGGCCGCCGGCGGGTTGGCCGGGTCGTAGTACTCGGAAAGGCGGGTAGCTTGGGTAAAAGCCACGCTGGCCGGGGTGCTGGCCGCGCTGACCCGCACGAAAAAGCCCTGGCCCGGCAGCAGGTAGCGGGGACCACCCACGCCGTTCACGTAGCTCTGATAGGTCCCGGCCCCCGGCCCCGTGGGCTGGTACACATATACGGCCGCGTCGAGACCGGTCGTCGTGGCAGCAGCGGTTACCACGTTCCAGTCGAGGGCGGCGGCGAAGGGGTTGCCCAGCAAATGGTAGCCCGACTGCGGCAAGGTAGCCCGGGTGAGGCCACTGCGGGTGACGGTCGTGAAGTTCAGCGGCCCGGTAACGGCCACTGTGGCCGGCCCTGAGGCATCGAGGCGGTAGCCCTGGCCGGCTACAAAGGCGTCGGTCAGGGCGGACGGCGAGGCAAAGCCCCGCTCGAAATCGGCGAAGCCATCCACATTGGAGCTAATGCGACTTTGGTCGTAGCTGAATACCGTGGGTAGGGGCGTCACCGGCGTGGTGCTGGTATTGTACGCCGGATTTACCACCGGTGTAAAGCCCAGGGCGGCCAACTGGCTGAAAGTGGCCGTGCGCACCGGGGCCGCGTAGTAGTGCCGCCCCGCGCCGGACAGCTGCCGTTCGGCCGTTACGGCACCATTCACGAAGCTGTCGGCGTCGCGCACCACCTGAGCCGTGCTCAGCAGCCGCAACGAGCCGCCGGCCGCCACCTGCACCTCACTGCTCTGGCTGACTTTGAGCAGCCGCTGCACGCTCACCGGCGCGGCAATATCCACCTGACTTTGCGCCGTCAATTCCCCCAGCGTCAAGTTAGGTAGGCTAGTGGCCGCTGAGCCATTTACCGCGTGCTGGCCTTCCTCAAACAGTACCGTGCTGGTAAGGGCTAGTGTGAGCGTCGCGCCGTTGTTGGTCAGGTCGCCGCCCACCAAAAGTGTCGTGCCGGCTGCTTGAACCAGGGTACTGCCGCTGGGTAGGAGCACCGTACCGCTGGTGGTGAGCCGGGTGGCCGGGGCAGCACTGCTTGTAGCCAAGCTCAGCGTGGCGCCAGTTTGCAGCGTTACAGCGCCGGCCGTTTGGGGGCCGCTTACCACGGGCTGCCGAGCTACGGCCGGGATAAGCACATCGGTGGTAAGGGTGGGTACCGAGCCGGTGCTCCAGTTGCCCGCCACGTCCCAGGCTGTACTTACCGTCCCGGTCCAGGTAACGGTTGTGTTGGGCACGGGAGGCGTCGTCAGGTAGATAGGGTCGGTAAAGGTCGAGGACGAGCCGCTGGTGCAGGTGCTAACCAGGTAAATCTGGTAGAGGGTGTTGGGAGTCAGGCCAGTAAGCAGGACGGGCGAAGCCGTGCCGGTGGCCGTCTGGGGCTGGCCCGTAGCCACATCCGTGTAATTTACCACGTAGCTGCTGTTGCCGGAGGCCGGTACAAAGCTCACACTGGCCGTAGTTGCGGAAGTTGCCGTAGCGGCGAGGTTGGTAGCCCGGGGGCAGGAAGCAGGGGGAGTAAAAGTATATACCTGGCCCGTAGCGGGGCGCTGCGCAATAGTATTAGTCGATACGGTGCTGCTGACCGCGGGAGCTGCCGAGGCGTCGCTGAGCGACAGAAACCCGCCGCTGCCGGTCAGGCCAATAGAGGCCGACAGCTGGTTGGCTGGCCCGGGCACCCCGTTGCCCTGCCGGTAGCTGTACTGCACCGCGCCGGTGGCCTCGAAAAGCCGCACCTGAAAGGAGATAATCGAGCTGGGCTGGTTGGGCCGGTTGCTGGGCCAGCCCCAGTTGCGCCACTCCATCACAAACTCCCGGTTGGGAGCCGTGCCTAGCGTTGCGTATTGAGCCGAGCTGCTGATGGTAATATCCAGGTCATCCCAGAATGGCGCCAGTAAGGGCAGTGGTAAGCCCCCATTGGTATTATCCAGGTTGTTGGCAGCCGGATTATTACTCGAAATACTACTCAGGCTAAGCCAGCCGTCGGATGATACAATGAACTGGGAATAGGTACCGCCTTCATAGGAAAAAGCAAAGCCGATGGGGTAGGGCCGCGAAACGTTGTTATCCTGCATAATATCCTGCGCAAACCCGCTGATGTTGGTCAGGTCCTGGTAGGGCGCAGTGCTGGCGGCAAAGGCATAGGCCCGGGTCGGGAGCTGCTGGGCCCGGGCCAAGCCGGGTAATAAGCCGCCGAGTACTGCCAGCAAGGATAGCAGCTGTAACGGTTTGATAATTAAGCAGTGTACGGATTTAGGCATGGCGACAGTAAATAAGAATAGAAGAATAGATAAATATATATACAGTAACTATACCGGTCCAGATAATCTTTTGGAAATCCAATAACCCACCGGGTGCCGCCGCTGAGCTTGCGTGGTCAGCCAAACTAGAACCAGCGCAACAAAGGCGTCTCGTATGGTTTGTAAAAACTACTGTGGTTAGCTTTGTTAGATCAGATGAAAGCTTGATTAGTCGTTATTTGTAAGGATTTATAGATGTTATTCTTACCTGTAGATTTGCCTTTAGCTAATAAAATTAGGAACTTTATGCACGCTCTGCGCCTTGGAAATATTGCGTTCTGCGCCGCTAACGGTACTTTTGATATTCCTAGGTTCCGCGGTGGCGGCTTGAGGCGCTGCTGGTTTCATCGTTGCCTTCATTCTACCACCATGAGATAAAGCGTACAGTTTGAGTGCCCGCACCCTTTTTCGGGCGGGTTTGTTGCGTGAAAAGCCTTCCGGCTCCCCAGGCCGGGAGAGAGGTACAAGAACATAAATCGTGGCAAGCGCCACACCCCACCGTGTCAGAAGAGAAGAACCCCCAAGACCCCAATTCCGAAGAGCAGCCCAACCTGTTTGGCGCCGGCGACTCCTTTGAGTTTGGGTCCGCCACGCCCGAGGATGCCGACGATGCCGCCGGCGAGGAAGCCCCCGAATTCGTCGTTAGTGAAACCGGCGAGCTGCTGCTGGCTGAGTCGGCCGACGATGTGCAGGCCGTGACCGAGCCCACCCCCGTGACGGAGGAAACCGAGGAGGAGCCCAAGTTTGCCCCCGGCGAAACGATTCACGACGTGGCCACCGTGGCCGGTATGTACCAGAACTGGTTTCTGGACTACGCTTCCTACGTAATTCTGGAGCGGGCGGTGCCCGCCATTGAGGACGGCCTCAAGCCCGTGCAGCGCCGCATTCTGCACGCCATGAAGGAAATGGATGACGGCCGCTTCAACAAAGTCGCCAACGTCATCGGCCAGACCATGCAGTACCACCCCCACGGCGACGCGTCGATTGGGGATGCTATGGTCAACCTGGGTCAGAAGGATCTGCTGATCGAAACCCAGGGCAACTGGGGTGATATCCGTACCGGCGACGGGGCGGCCGCGCCACGTTACATCGAAGCCCGCCTCAGCAAGTTTGCCCTCGACGTGGTCTTCAACCCCGACATCACCGAGTGGCAGATGAGCTACGACGGCCGCAAGCGCGAGCCGACCACGCTGCCAGTGAAGTTTCCGCTGCTGCTGGCCCAGGGCGTAGAAGGTATTGCCGTGGGCTTGAGCACCAAGATTATGCCCCACAACTTCCGCGAGTTGTGCAAGGCCAGTATCGACGTGCTCCGGGGCCGGGATATTCAGTTATTTCCCGACTTTCCGACCGGCGGCCTCTGCGACGTAACCAACTACAACGGCGGTTTGCGCGGGGCCAAAATCCGCCTGCGCGCTACCATTGAGAAGGTTGATAAGACCATGCTCGTCATTCGCGACATTCCCTACGGCACCACCACCACGGCGCTGATGGAAAGCATCGTGAAGGCCTCGGAAGCCAATAAAATCAAGATCAAGAAGGTGGTCGACAACACGGCGGCCGACGTGGAAATCCAGGTGCACCTGCCCACGGGCGTGTCGCCGGATTTGACTATGGACGCCCTGTACGCCTTCACCGACTGCGAAATCTCCATCTCGCCCAACACCTGCGTGATTATCGAGGAGAAGCCGCGGTTTGTGGGCGTGGAGGACATGCTACGCCTGAGCACCCAGAAAACGGTGCGCCTGCTGGAGCGGGAGCTGGAAATTCGCCAGGACGAGCTCCAGGAAAAGTGGCACTCGGCCTCGCTGGAGAAGATTTTCATTGAAAACCGCATCTACCGCAAAATCGAGGAGTGCGAAACCTGGCAGGACATTCTCGACACGATTGAGAAGGGCCTGAGCAAGTTTGTGCGCGTGCAAGGCTCCAAGGCCAAGGCCGACGACCAGCGCATCGTGCTGCGCCGCCCCATCACCGAGGACGACCTGACCCGCCTGACCGAAATCCGCATCAAGCGTATCTCCAAGTTCGACGGCTTCAAGGCCGACGAGTACATCCAGAAGCTGGAAACCGAGCTGGCCGAAGTAGCCGACAACCTGGCCAACCTCACCCGCTATGCCATTGCCTACTTCGACGGCCTGCTCAAAAAGTACGGCGCGGGCCGGGAGCGGAAAACCCAGCTGCGCACCTTCGACGTGGTAACGGCCCAGAAAGTAGCCGTAGCCAACCAGAAGCTCTACGTCAACCGTCAGGACGGCTTCGTGGGCTACGGCCTCAAGAAGGACGAATTCGTGTGCGACTGCTCCGACCTGGACGACATCATTGCCATCAAGCGCGACGGCACGTTCATGGTCACCAAGATTGCCGAGAAAACCTTTGTGGGCAAGGACATCCTGCACGTGGGCGTCTACAACAAGAACGACGACCGGTTGGTGTATAACATGATTTACCTGGACGGCGCCTCGGGCATCAGCTTCGCCAAGCGCTTCCTGGTGACGGGCATCACCCGCGACAAAACCTACGACCTGACCAAGGCCACCAAAGGCTCGAAGACGCTGTATCTGACGGCCAACCCTAACTCGGAGTCGGAAATCGTGAGCATCCAGCTTTCGGACAAGGCCCCGGCCCGGGTTAAGCAGTTCGACTTCGACTTTGCCGAGCTGGCCATCAAGGGCAAGGGCTCCATGGGCAACATCGTGACCAAGCAGCCCATCAAGAAAATCACCCAGAAAAGCCTCGGCGACTCCACCCTGGGTGGCCGGGAGGTCTTCTTCGACTCCGTGGTGGGCCGCCTCAATACTGCCGGCCACGGCCGCTACCTGGGTACTTTCGACACCGATAATACAGTGCTGGTGGTTTACAAGGATGGTTCTTACGAGCTTAAGTCGCCCGACCCGGCCCACCATTTCGACGTGCCCAACATCGTGCTACTACGCAAGCTGGAGCCCGACACGGTGCTCAGCGCCGTGTACGCCGAGGGTGAAACCAAGACGCACTACATCAAGCGGTTCAAGATTGAAACCAGCACCCTGGAGAAGCGCTTCGTCTTTATTTCCGAAACCAAAGGCTCCAAACTGCTCTGTGCTACCTGCTTTGGCGAACCCCAGGTGGAAATCAAGCTGCAACGCGACAAAAAGGCCGACAAGGAAACCGAAAAGCTCCACCTGCACGAGTTTATCGACGTGAAAGGCTGGAAGGCCATGGGCAACAAGCTCAACTACTTCAAGATTCACACCGTGACTCTTACTACCGACGAGGGCCCCGAGCCCGAGCGTCGGCAGGTAGCCAAAAAGAAAGGCCCGGCTACTATTCCGCGCCCGGCCGGAGCCGGTGGAGGGGAGGAAGCTGGTCCGCTACCCGAAATGGCGGGGCCGGTGGATGTTACCAGTGAAGACGTGGAACGGGCCCAGGCCATTCTGCGCCGCCCCAAAGCTCAGCTAGGCTTGTTTTAAATAAAAAAGTGCCCCGGTTGAGAAGCCGGGGCCTTTTTGTGTTCTTGCAGAACCAGACCAGATTCGGTAGCTCCAAGCCCGGGCCGCCGTTGTTCGTTGCTTATCTTTTCAATGCCCGCTTACCCGGTTCGTTACGTTTCCAAATGGTTTCTGCTCCTGCTGCTGACGGCAGGAGCGGTGCTGTCGAGCGGTGCCCGGGCGCTGGGCCAGCCCAGCGCTGCCGACATCAGCCGGCTGCTTACCGAGGGCCGGGCGCTGCAGAAGCAGTATAAGGAGTCGGAGGCCCTGGCCAAGTATGAGCAAGTGCTTAAGCAGGCTCCCGGCAACTACGAGGCGCTCTGGCAGGCCGCCGTGCTGAGCGTGCACATCGGCAACCGCTACACCGACGAAACCCGAAAAGCCGCTTATTTCGCCGCCGCCCGCCTGTATTCGACCCGCTCGTTGGTGGTGCAGCCGGAAGGAGCTGAGTCGAACTACGCCGAGGCCCTGGCCCTGGTCAACCAGGCGACGCTGCTCAGCGCCCGGGGCCGGCTGGTAGCCTACAAGGAAATGAAGCCCTACACCTTCAAGGCCGTAGAAAAAGCTCCCAACTGGGCCGATGCCTGGCAGTTGCTGGGCCGCTGGCACTACCGCGTCGACCACTACAACCCGCTGGAGAAGTTCTACAGCCAGTTTTTCCTGGGCGGTATGCCTGGCAGTGCCAGTACGCCCAAGGCCATTGAAGCCCTGGTAAAAGCCCACGAGTTGGAGCCCAAGAAGATTCAGTTCTGCTACGATCTGGCCCGGGTGCACCTCAACCAGGGCCAGCGTACCCGCGCCAGCAACGTGCTACAGGAGGCCGCCCAGCTCACGCCCGTCACGAGTGAGGAGCTGGAAATGAGCCGCCGCTGCCGTGTCATGCTGATTCAGCTCAACCGGAAAATGCTCAAGCAGCTCCACCAGAAGGTCAAAAAGACACTCTAGCCGCCTGCTGCAAGCTGCCGCCGAGTATCTTTGCGCCAGTGCCGTATTTTTCCCTCTCCACCGTGCGTTTCCTTCGTCTCTTTCTGGTTCTGGGTACAGCTGCCAGCGCGGCGCTGCTGAGCGCCTGCGAGAGTGCGCCGGCCAGCCGGGCCGAAACCATGGTAAACCTGGCCACGGTCCAGAGCGGCCCCCAGATTCAGGCCCAGGAGCTCGAAGGCGCCATTGCCCGCCAGCCCCGCAATGCCTCGCTCTACGCCCGCCGGGCCGCTTTTCGCCTCGACGCAGGCCAGGTAGTGGCCGCGCTGCAAGACATCGACCGGGCCATTGACCTTGATGACGCGCCGGGGGAGTTCTATTTCACCAAGGCCCGGGCCCTGCGCGCCCAAAACCGCCTGCCCGCGACGTTGGCCGCCGCCCAAGAGGCTTCCCGCCGCGGCTTTTCCTCGCCTGAGCTCAACCTGCTCGTGGGCGAAACCCAGCTGGCCTCCCGACACTACCAGGAGGCCATCGACCAGCTCGACCGGACCCTGCAGCAGGAGCCCGATCATGCCGGGGCCCTGTTTTACAAGGGAGTAGCCTACCTGGCTCTGACCGACACCGTGCAGGCTCTGCAGTACCTGCGTGCCAGCATTGCCCGCGACCCGCGCCAGCCCGAAACCCTGCACCAGCTAGCTTTCCTGTCGAATGCCTACCGCCTGCCTGCCGAAGCGCTGGCCTATACCCAGCGTGGGCTGAAGCTGGCGCCTACCTACGGCCTGCTCTGGTACGACCACGGCCGGCAGTTTGAGTTGCAAAACCAGCCTGATAGCGCCCTGCGCTGTTATTCGCGGGCCATTCAGCTCGATACTACGCTCTACCGCGCCGACTACCGCCTGGCCCTGGCCGCCTTCAAGCAGCGCCGCTACGCCGTGGCCATTCCCCACCTGCAGCGGGCCGTGCGCCGGGCCCCCCGCCTGCCCGAAGCCCGCCCGATGCTGGCCGAAAGCTTCGAAAGCGTGGGCCGCCCCGCCGACGCGTTGGCTCAGTACCGGCTGCTGGTAGCGGAAAACCCCGGCAACCGCCACTGGACCTACAAAGTCTGGAAAGCCGGCGAAAAGGCCCGCCAGCTGCGCGCTGACTCGCTCTACCGCCGCCGACCCGTGGAGCCCATTGCGCCCTTGGTGCAGCGTTTCAAGCCGTCAGTAATTAACTAAGTCGGCTGGCGCACTGGAGCTCGGGAACCGACAAGTGTTAGGTAATCAAAGCCGAAAAATCTTAGTCCATATCGGGCCAATTCTATGCTTAGCCGCTAAAAACCGCCCCAAGCTGCTAACTTGCGGGCTAACGCTGTTTGTATAGCTACTTTATTTCCCACTCATGATTGACATCACGCTTCCCGACGGCTCGGTCCGCCAGTTTGAAGCCGGCGCTACCGGCTACGATGTGGCCGCCAGCATCAGCGAAGGGCTGGCTCGCAACGCCTTGGCCGTCCGCGTAAACGGGGAGGTTCGCGACCTGAACCGCCCCATCGACCACAGTGCCAAGCTCGAAATCCTGACCTGGAACGACACCGATGGCAAGTCCACGTTCTGGCACTCCTCGGCTCACTTGCTGGCCGAAGCCCTCGAGGCCCTGTATCCCGGCGTGAAGCTCGGCATCGGTCCCAGCATCGAAAACGGCTTCTATTACGACATTGATCTGGGCGAAGGCCGCACGATTTCGACGGATAACTTCCCCGAAATCGAGAAGAAAATGCTGGAGCTGGCCAAAAACAAGAGCCGCTACGAGCGTCGTGAAGTAAGCAAAGCCGATGCCATTGCCTACTTCACCGAAAAGGCTGACCCCTACAAACTCGACCTGCTGGAGCGCCTCGAAGACGGCAGCATCACCTTCTACCAGCAGGGTGACTTCACCGACCTCTGCCGCGGTCCGCACATTCCCGACACGTCGCCTATTAAGGCCGTGAAGCTGCTCAACGTGGCCGGTGCCTACTGGCGCGGCGATGAGAAGAACAAGCAGCTCACGCGCATCTACGGCATCACCTTCCCCAAAGCCAAGGAACTCACCGAGTACCTCGAAAAGCTGGAGGAGGCCAAGCGCCGCGACCACCGCAAGCTAGGCAAGGAGCTGGAGCTGTTTGCTTTTTCGGAGAAAGTAGGAGCGGGGCTGCCCCTGTGGCTGCCTAAGGGCACTGCCCTGCGCGAACGGCTCGAGCAGTTTCTGCGCAAAGCCCAGGTGAAAGCCGGCTACCTGCCCGTCGTAACGCCTAACATTGGCTCGAAGGAGCTGTACGTCACGTCGGGCCACTACGAGAAGTACGGCGCCGACTCGTTCCAGCCCATAAAGACCCCAAATCCGGGCGAGGAGTTCATGCTCAAACCCATGAACTGCCCCCACCACTGCGAGATTTACAAGACCAAGCCGCGCTCCTACCGCGACCTGCCGCTGCGTCTGGCCGAGTTCGGCACGGTGTACCGCTACGAGCAGTCGGGTGAGCTGCACGGCCTGACGCGCGTGCGCGGCTTTACCCAGGACGACGCCCACATCTTCTGCCGCCCCGATCAGGTAAAGGAGGAGTTCCTCAAGGTGATTGACATCGTGCTCTACGTGCTCAAGGCCCTTGACTTCCCCGACTTCACCGCCCAGATTTCACTACGCGACCCGGAAAACAAGGAGAAGTACATTGGCTCCGACGAGAACTGGGCCCGGGCCGAAGCCGCCATTCAGGAAGCTGCCGCCGAAAAAGGCCTGAATACCGTTACGGAGCTGGGCGAAGCGGCTTTCTATGGCCCCAAGCTCGACTTCATGGTCCGCGACGCGCTCGGCCGCAAGTGGCAGCTCGGTACGATTCAGGTCGACTACAACCTGCCCGAGCGGTTCGAGCTGGAATACGTGGCCTCCGACAACTCCCGTCAGCGGCCGGTGATGATTCACCGCGCCCCATTCGGCTCACTGGAGCGCTTCGTAGCCGTGCTCATCGAGCACTGCGCCGGCAACTTCCCTTTGTGGCTCTCACCCGAGCAGTTTGCCGTGCTGCCCATTTCGGAAAAGTACCAGGACTACGCCCAGCAGGTGTACGACAAGCTGGTACAGGCCGAAATGCGCGGCTCCCTGGACGCCCGCGACGAGAAAATCGGCCGTAAAATCCGGGATGCCGAAATCTCCAAGGTTCCTTACATGCTCATCGTAGGGGAGAAGGAGCAGGAAAACGGCATCGTCTCGGTGCGCAAGCACGGCGAAGGCGACGTGGGCAGCATGCCCCTGGAAGCCTTCATCCGCAGCTTCCAGGAGCAGGTCGCTGAAATGATGGCTGTTTAATCAGGTTTGGTCATTGCGAACGAAGCGAAGCAATCCGCCTCTGCGCAGTGAGTAGTTCCCTTTCACCAAAAAGCCTCTGACTATACTCCTAGTCAGAGGCTTTTTAGCTTGCAATGTCTGCCCCATTTTACCGTCCAGGCTACCTCTCACTGCACACAATGCCCCTGGTTCGACCATCTCCGACCAGCACATACGCCCAGCGAATGTCCCTCGCCAGGGCAATTTTATATAGCCTTTTTTGAGGGTTTGAAAAAAAAGGCGGATATTCGCCCGCTGATTGAACCCACACTGCTCCGGCAAAGGTTGAGTTCAACCAGCTTAAAAGTTAATTAGCTCACCTTTCAGAAGGAGGACCAACCCATAGCAACCCCAAACCGCCGCTACATTCCCCGCGCTCAGGTCGAGGAGCCGTTCAAAATCAACCAGAAGATTACGGCCCGGGAAGTACGCCTGGTCGGCGAAAACGTCGAGCAAGGCATTTATTCAATTGAGCAGGCCCGTCGCATGGCCCAGGAGCAGAACCTCGACCTGGTTGAGATTTCGCCCACGGCCGTGCCCCCGGTGTGCCGCGTTATCGACTACTCGAAATTCAAGTACGAGCAGAAGAAGCGTACCCGCGAAATGAAGGCCAAGGCTACGAAAGTAGTTCTGAAGGAAATTCGTTTCGGACCCAACACCGACGACCACGACTTCGCATTCAAGCTCAAGCACGCCCAGGAATTCCTGAAGGAAGGCGCCAAAATCAAGGCGTACGTTCACTTCGTGGGTCGTTCCATCGTGTTTAAGGAGCGGGGCGAAATCCTGCTGCTCAAGTTTGCTCAGGCTTTGGAAGAACTCGCCAAAGTAGAGCAACTGCCTAAGCTCGAAGGCAAGCGCATGTTCCTGTATCTGGCTCCCAAAGTAGCGCCCACGCCTGCCAAGGCTAAGCCTGCTGCCCCGGCCGCGAAAGAAGGAGCTCCGGCTCCCAAAGAAGCGCAGCCCAAGGAACAGGAATAGGCTCGGGCCTGCATCCCCGCATTTTCTTTTTTCTCAATTCATACCACAATGCCGAAAGTAAAGACGAAATCCGGTGCTAAGAAGCGTTTCTCGCTCACCGGCTCGGGCAAGGTGAAGCGGAAGCACGCCTTCAAAAGCCACATCCTGACCAAAAAGTCGACCAAGCAGAAGCGTAACCTGACGCACGTAACCTTGGTTAGCTCCGCGGACATGAACCGCGTGAAGGACATGCTGGTTATCTGATTGTAAAAAGCTGATTGTCAGTTGTTATTAGTTTAACCATCGACAGCCAACCACCAACAATCACCAAATTTTCAACCCGGCGTCCGGTCTCGAAGACTTCACTTGAATAGTCACCGGCCGCCAAAAACAAAGTAGGTTATGCCAAGAAGTGTAAACCACGTGGCCTCGCGCCACCGCCGTAAGAAAGTAATGCGTCTGGCGAAAGGCTATTTCGGCCGTCGCAAGAACGTATGGACCGTAGCCAAAAACGCCGTTGAGAAAGGTCTTCTCTACGCGTACCGCGACCGGAAAACCAAGAAGCGTGAGTTCCGCGCCCTCTGGATTCAGCGTATCAACGCTGGTGCCCGCGAGCATGGTCTGTCGTATTCGCAGTTGATGGGCGGCCTGAAGAAGGCTGGCATCGAGCTGAACCGTAAGGTTCTGGCCGACCTCGCCCTCAACCACCCCGCTGCTTTCAAAGGCATTGTGGACAAGATTAAGTAAGTAGCCCACGCTGGCTAGCCAGCCGGAATACTAAAACAAAAAGCCCTCAGCCATCAACGGTTGAGGGCTTTTTGTTTTTTTGGGCTAGCGCCGCCTCCGGTTATTGGGGGCGGGCCAGTACGACGATGGGCTTTTCCTTGTAGATGGTTTCGGCAATGGGCTGGTAGCCATGCTTGGCCGCCACCCGCAGGGAAGGGGCATTATCCGGGTCGATGATGCACACAGTGCGTGAGCAGGCAAAATGCGCCTCGCCCCAGGCCAGGGCCGCCGCTACGGCTTCCGTAGCGTAGCCGCGGCCGTGAATGGCCGGGTCGAGCACCCAGCCGATTTCGGGCTCTCCTTTCAGGGAAGGATCCATGGCCCGGCGCCAATCGGCGAAGCCAACGGTGCCGATGTAACGGCCGGTCGCGGTTTCTTCCACGGCCCAGTAGCCAAAGCCCAGCAGGGACCAGTGTCCGTTGTTGCGCAGCAGCTTTGTCCAGACGTCTTCTTCCGGCAAGGGCTGCCCGCCGAGAAAGGCATAAAAGTCGGGCTTTTGAAAGATGGCGGTGAAGGCGGCCAAGTCCGCAAAGCGGTGCTCCCGTAGTAGCAGGCGAGCGGTGGGAATTACGGGGATGGGAGAGGTTAAAGGATACGAGCTGAGCATAGAGGCAGGTGAAAAAAGCGCAATGATAAAGTAAGCTGCAAAAAACGAATCCCTATATATCAAACCAGAATTCTTGCGCTTAATTCGAAAATCGATCTATAATCAGGAGTGTTGTTATATCCTTGGAATACTGATAAAATAATGAATTGTACTTAATTTATTATAGCTTTAAATAATACAATTATATTGCGTAACTAGTTGACTTTGGCTTGCTTGAAGATTACTTTTGTTTATACTCTGATCTGCAAACAAACTTATTATGTGCAAAAAACTACTACTCCTTCTTCTTCTTTCATTGGCTGCTGAATTGACCGTTTCGGCGGCTGTTCAGTCTGCCGCGACGATTGAAGCCCAACCACTCTTCAAGAGGGCTCCCAAAGACAAGACGCGTTCAGGCCGATATATCCACCGGCCCAACTATAAGCGCTACAAAGGTCCGGGTAATCCTAACCGTGGTCTTCTGGCAGTGTTCAGCTAGGCTACTCCGGTAGCTCACGAAGGCCCTGGGCAAGCGCCCTGGGCCTTTTTATTTTCTGCCCGCGTCCTTACGGAACAACGTGGCGAGGCTTCTAACCTGGACGGTAGCTAAACTGAACAGAGGTTGTAAGTGCAAAACAGGTGACAGGCACGGTAGCGCTTAAGGAGTAAAGGAAATATAGGATTTTGCTTAAAGTGCGCCTAGTAAGAGGGTGAGTGGGCTTTTATAGGCAAGCCTGCGTACCTGAGGTTGAGTTCGGCGTCCGATTGGGCAGCGTGGCGTGTCCGCCAGGTGCCTGTAGCTCGGCCGCTAGGTGGTAAGCTTTTCTCCGATTAGGCGCAGTAGATTTCCCGTCTGCTAAGAGAGGGCTAGGGGCCGCTTGCTCCTCACTGTCGTACCAGGCTCTGGTAGCCACAGCCTGCTCTGAAGTTAATAAGGCATATCACCGCCGTAACTTGGCGGCTAGCTCGATTTGCGGGCTATACTCTCGTCAATAGTTTTCTGGCGCAAAGTGGTCCGGTTTACTTGCCACCAAGCCGGGGCAAATTCCGAGCTCCAGCTGTTACTCTTTTGCTACCTAGCGCTATGTCTGCCCGCACCCCGGTTACCCGCAGTATTTCCTTTAACGCCGCCATGCTCGAAGCTGTCCGCGCCAACCGCAAAACCGTCACGCGCCGCCGCCTTGCTGCTGGTCTGCCCCTGCATGAGGCCCCCGACGCCTACCTGTTCGGTGGGATGGACGCCGATGTAGCCCGGTTTGAACCCCGCCCATCTGCTGCTATGCCCGCCGCCCTGCGCATTACCTGCCCCTTCGGGCAGCCCGGTGACCTGCTCCAGGTTGTGGAAGCACCCGAACTAGTGCTGGAAGTCTGCAGCGTGCGGGCCGAGCAACTGCAAGGCATCACTGCCACTGAAGCCCAGGCTGAGGGCCTCGCCGCTTCTGACGGTGCCGCCGCCCTGGCCGCCTTCCGCACCCTCATCGACTCAATATATCCTTCAGCTTGGGTGCGCAATGAGTGGGTCTGGGTTATTGGGTTTCGGCGGGTGCAGTAGAGCGCGCAAGGCGTGGCTGAAAAAAGAAAAGGCCTTCCTGTAATAGGAAGGCCTTTTTCGTAGCGGGGACGAGAGTTGAACTCGTGACCTCAGGGTTATGAATCCTGTGCTCTAACCAACTGAGCTACCCCGCCCTGTTTTGGTGGTGCAAAGGTAATGACAAGATTTCGACTAGCGCAAGTCTTGTGTAAAAAAAAAGCCGTGTATATTGGCTCAGCCCATAGCGGCTCCGCCCTGTTTTCTTACCTTTTTCTCCCATTTTGTTCTGCTTATGCCGCTTTCTGCTACTCGTTCCAAGCACCGTTTCACGGTCGAGCTGCCCGTAAACGCTTCTCCCAAAATTCTTTACCCGTATCTGGCGTCGGCGTCGGGGTTGTCGCAGTGGTTTTGCCAGGATGTGCGTATCGATGAAGACCACCGCTACAATTTTATTTGGGACAACCAGTCGCACTTTGCCGAGATGAACTCCCACCGCACCAACCGCTCGGTGCGCTACGTGTTTCTCGACCACAACAAGCGCCACACGCCCGACGCCAACTACCTCGACTTTAGCCTGGAAGAGTCGCAACTGACGCAAGAAGTATACTTGCGCGTGATTGACTACTCGGAGGAAACCGACGATATCGAGCTGCAGGAAATGTGGGAAAGCCTCATTCTGAAGCTGCGCGAGTTGGTCGGGGGCTGAAACCCGAAAAATAAACTTAGGGGAGCAAGAGCAAAACGGGCCGTATCTTCGTTTGTCTTTTGCTCCCTTGTGGCGCCCACACAGAGTGGGCGGACAGGGGAGTGCCTGTCATGAAAAAACTCGATAAACTGATTCTGCGGGCCTTTGCCGGGCCCTTCCTGCTCACCTTCGCGGTAGTGCAGTTCATTCTGCTCATGGTGACTCTGCTCAAGTACATGGACGACTTGATCGGCAAAGACCTGGGCTGGCAGGTAATTACCAAGCTGATTCTGATGTTCAGCGTGATTACCATTCCCACGGCCCTGCCGCTGGCCGTGCTGCTGTCGTCCTTGATGACCTACGGCAACCTAGGCGAGCACCATGAGCTGACAGCCATCAAAAGCTCGGGCATTTCGCTGATCCGCATTCTGCGCCCGGTGCTGCTGCTGAGCGTGTTTCTGGCCGGCCTGGCGTTCTGGTTCAACAACCGTATCGTGCCTAGCGCCAACCTCGAAACCTTCAGCCTGCTCTGGGACGTGCGCCAGCAGAAACTGGCCCTCGACATTCGGGAGGGCGTGTTCTACAACGGCTTGCCGGGCATTACCATCAAGGTCAACCAAAAGGAAGGTGAGAACGGCGACCGGCTCAAGGGCGTCATGATTTACGACCACCGCAATGGCCAAGGCAACGCCACGGTCATTCTAGCCGATTCGGGGCGGATGTTTACCCGCTTCGGGGGCGGCTACCTGAGCCTGGAGCTGTTCCACGGCCGCACCTATATTGAGCAGCCCGACGCCCGTGACCGGGCCGGCGCCTCTTTCTACCGCCAGGCTTTTGACCGCAACCTGATTACGTTTTCCCTGTCTTCCTTCGACCTGAGCCTGACCGACAAGAGCTTGTTCAAGGAAAACAAGATGATGAAGAATATTCCCCAGCTCCAGCAGTTCACCGACTCGCTGCACAACAAGCTGGTGGTCGAGCGGCAGCAGTTTCCGCGCCAGCTCAATCCGTATTACGTGTATGTGCGCCTGGATACGACCGGGCAGACCCTGCGCCAGCGGGTCGAAAACTGGCAGGTGCCTACTACCAAGCTGCCCGTCGTGAATACCAACCTGCTAGACCAGGCCGAAAACCGGGTTCGCAACCTGCGTACCTACGTGGGCAGCTCCACCGAGCACATGAGCAATTTGGCCAAGGAGGCCGGCAACTTTCGCATCGAAATCTATAAGAAGTACACCCAGTCGGTGGCCGTGCTGCTGATGTTTTTAATTGGCGCTCCGCTTGGGGCCATCATCAAAAAAGGTGGTTTGGGCATCCCCGTGCTGATTTCTATTGTCTTCTTCATCGTTTACTACGTGCTATCCATCATCGGCGAGAAGTATGCCCGGGAAGGCGTAATGCCCGTCGCTTCGGGCGTATGGATGGCTACCGTACTGCTGCTGCCCGTTGGGCTGTTTTTCCTTAACCAGGCCCGCCGCGACTCCGGACTGCTCGAAACCGACATCTTTGGTCGTTTCTTCCGCAAGTTCAAGCTGCCCTTCCGTAGTGGCTATAAAAAGGCGGTTTCTTAATGTACTAATATCAGTTGAATGTGCTTATGTAGGGAAGTAGGGCCTTGCGAGCGAAGCGCGGCCATCCGTCCTCTACTAGTACTAGCGACAAACGCTCTTTTACCAGAAAGCCCTTTCCCGTTGCGTACGGGAAAGGGCTTTTGGCTTAAGGGCATTCAGCCCAGTTCAGAGGATGGATGGCTGCGGCTCAGGCTTCGCAAGGACGTATTCACTCCACATTCAGCACATTCCCTACATTCCTCCCATTCGCACATTGACCATGCATTAGCACGATCAATATAAAATGCCTACCTTTGCAGCCACCCCGAGGTGCGGGGTGTTTTTTCTTTCATATTTAATCCAAGACGGGGAAACCTATCTGCCGATGAAACTCACTACCGAACTTAAGCAGGAAATTTTCGCGAAGAATAGCCTGACCAAGACCGCAACCGACACCGGTTCGGCCGAATCGCAAATTGCCCTGTTTTCGCACCGCATCAATCACCTGACCGAGCACCTGAAGGTGAACAAGAAAGACTTCTCGACCCGTCTGGGCCTGTTGAAGCTCGTTGGTAAGCGTCGCCGTCTGCTGGACTACCTGCAGCACCGCGAAATCAACCGCTACCGCGCAATCATTAAAGAGCTGGGTATCCGCAAGTAACCTCGCCCGCCTGGAGCAGGGAGCCTTTTTACGAAGGTTCCCTGCTCTTTTTTTGGCCTGACTGGTAACGAATCGGTACCAGCGGGTTGTTGCCCTTTCGATTCCTAATACCCAGAGCAAAACCAGGCCCAACGCCGGCCCTGGTTTTTCCAGGCTGCTCGCCCGCTGTCGCTTTTTCAAGCAAACTGAGAAGATGCCCAATTACACCGCTATTACCAAGAGCGTTACCCTGCCCGATGGTCGGCAGATTTCCATTGAAACCGGCAAACTGGCCAAATTCGCGGATGGTGCCGTAGTCGTGCGCCTCGGCGACGCCATGCTGCTGGCTACCGTTGTGTCGCAGCCCAGCGCCCGCGGCGACGTGGATTTCCTGCCCCTGTCGGTTGACTATCAAGAAAAGTTCGGCGGCGCCGGCAACATCCCCGGCTCGTTCCAGCGCCGCGAAGGCCGCCTGTCGGACTACGAGATTCTGGTCTGCCGCATCGTTGACCGCATCCTGCGCCCGATGTTCCCCAAGGACTATCACTACGAGGTGCAGGTGATGATTACCCTGATTTCGGCCGACAAGACCGTGCAGCCCGACGCCCTGGCCGCTCTGGCCGCCTCGGCCGCCCTCTCGATTTCGGATATTCCCTTCGCCGGCCCCATCTCGGAGGTTCGCGTGGCCCGCATCGACGGCAAGCTGCAAATCAACCCCCTGACCGCCGACATTGCCCGCGCCGACATTGACCTGATTGTTGGTGCTACTGCCGACTCGGTTGCCATGGTGGAAGGCGAGATGAACGAAGTGAGCGAGGAAGAAATGGTAGAAGCCATTGCCTTTGCCCACGAAGCCATCAAGGAGCAAGTGCGCGTGCAGCTGGAGCTGGCCGCTGAAGTGGAGAAATCCCACACCAAGCGCGAGTATCCCAAGTACGAAGAAAACGACGACCTGAAGAAGCGCATCCTGGAAGGGGTGTACGAGCAGGCTTACCAAGTAGCCAAATCGGGCAATACCAGCAAAGCCGGCCGTAAGGAAGGTTTTGGCGCCATCAAAAAGTCGCTGACCGAGAAACTGCTGGAAGAGCAGCCCGAGCTGGACATGAAGATGTTCGGCCGCTACTACTCTTCGGCTGAGAAAAAAGCTATTCGCGACATGATGATCAAAGAGCGCACTCGCCTCGATGGTCGTCAGCTCACCGAAATCCGCCCCATCTGGAGCGAAGTAAACTACCTGCCCGGTGCCCACGGCTCGGCCTTGTTTACCCGCGGCGAAACCCAGTCGCTGACCACAGTAGCCCTTGGTACCAAGCTCGATGAGCAGATCATCGACACGGCCATGACCTCGGGTTACAGCAAGTTTATGCTGCACTACAACTTCCCGGCCTTCTCGACCGGCGAGGTGAAGCCTAACCGCGGCCCCGGCCGCCGCGAAATCGGCCACGGCAACCTGGCCCTGCGCTCGTTGAAGAAGGTTATGCCTTCCGACGACGAGAACCCCTATACCGTGCGCATCGTGTCGGACATCCTGGAGTCGAACGGCTCTTCGTCGATGGCTACGGTGTGCGCCGGCTCAATGGCTTTGATGGATGCCGGTATCCCGGTGCGCGCAGCCGTTTCGGGCATTGCCATGGGCCTCGTGCAGGACAAGGAAACCGGCGAATACGCCGTGCTCTCCGACATCCTGGGTGACGAGGACCACCTCGGCGACATGGACTTCAAAGTAACCGGCACCGAGAAGGGTATCGTAGCTTGCCAGATGGACATCAAGATCCAGGGCTTGAGCGCCGAAATCATGACGGCCGCCCTGCACCAGGCCCGCGAAGGCCGCCTGCACATCCTGCGCGAAATGGCTAAGACCATCAGCCAGCCAGCGGCCGAGCTGAAGCCGCACACGCCCCGCTCGCACAAGATGCTGATCGACAAGGAGTACATCGGTGCCGTAATTGGACCCGGTGGCAAAGTCATCCAGCAGATTCAGAAGGACACCAACGCCACGGTTATCATCGAGGAGAAGGACGAGAAAGGCCACGTGAGCATCTATGCTTCCAACCAGGAAGACATGGAAGCCGCTATCAGCCGGATCCGCGCCATTGCCGCGACGCCCGAGGTGGGCGAGACCTACAAAGGCAAGGTGCGCAGCATTCAGCCCTACGGCGCCTTCGTGGAAATCATGCCGGGCAAAGATGGTCTGTTGCACATTTCCGAGGTGTCGCACGAGCGGCTGGCCACGCTGGAAGGCGTGCTGGAAGTAGGCCAGGAAATTGACGTGAAGCTGTTGGATATCGACAAGAAAACGGGTAAATACCGTCTCTCGCGCAAGGTGCTCCTGCCCAAGCCCGAGCGTGCTGCCAGCAGCAACGGCGAAGCGCAGGCCTAACCATTTTCCTGTAGTAGAACTTTCGCGGGTATCGGTCTGTTGGTCACAATTAGCCGATACCCGTAAAAGGGACACGATTTTAACATTTTCAGAAATACTCTACTTCCGCGCCCGCAATGAGACAGCTAAAGATCAGCAAGCAAATCACCAACCGCGAAAGCCAGTCGCTGGATAAATACCTCCAGGAAATTGGTAAGGTGGATTTGCTAACCCCCGACGAGGAGGTAACGCTGGCGCAACGCATACGAGAAGGCGACCAGCAAGCGCTGGAGAAGCTGACCAAGGCTAACCTACGCTTCGTGGTGTCGGTGGCCAAACAATACCAGAACCAGGGCTTGTCCTTGGGCGACTTGATCAACGAGGGCAACCTGGGCTTGATCAAAGCGGCCAAGCGTTTCGACGAGACCCGGGGCTTCAAATTCATTTCCTATGCCGTATGGTGGATTCGCCAGTCGATTCTGCAGGCTTTGGCCGAGCAGTCCCGCATTGTGCGTCTGCCCTTGAACCGCGTCGGGTCACTGAATAAGATTTCCAAGTCGTTTTCCGAGCTGGAGCAAAAATTCGAACGGGAGCCCTCACCCGAAGAAATTGCCGAAGTACTGGAGCTCACGACTTCCGAAGTAGTGGACACGCTCAAGATTTCGGGCCGTCACGTGTCGGTAGATGCTCCCTTCGTGCAAGGTGAGGAGAACCGCCTGCTGGACGTGCTGGAAAACGAAGACGAAGAGTCGCCCGATACTGGCCTGATGAACGACTCACTCCGCAAGGAAGTGCAGCGCGCCCTGAGCACGCTCACCAAGCGCGAAGCCGACGTCATCACGCTGTATTTCGGCCTCAATGGTGAGCATTCCCTGACCCTGGAAGAAATTGGCGAGAAATTCAACCTCACCCGCGAGCGGGTTCGCCAGATCAAGGAAAAAGCCATCCGCCGCCTGCGCCACACCTCGCGCAGCAAGGCACTTAAGCCCTACCTGGGATAAGTTTTTACTTATCCGCCGAGAAAAACCCCAGCAGATCGTTGGGGTTTTTCTTTGTGGGTAAGCCAATATCGCCGGAAAAGTACAGCCCGGTCCCGCTACGATGCTGCCGGGCCCGGCAGCACCTGACGTTCTGGGCCTGCTGCTGCGGTGGCTCTGCCGTTTCGGCATAAACTCGGCTGTGGCTCAGTTTAAGCTAAGAGCTACCCAATGGTAGCGGCCGGCGGTTGAAATGCCGCGGAAGCTTACTTTTGCAGTTCAAAATTGCCATACCTACTCTCATGGAGAATACCACGGAACACGTGAAGTGTCTGATTATCGGTTCGGGGCCCGCGGGCTATACGGCCGCTATTTATGCCGCCCGAGCCAATATGGCCCCTGTTATGTACCAGGGTTTGCAGCCCGGCGGCCAATTGACGATTACCAACGACGTAGAAAATTTCCCCGGCTACCCCGACGGCATTATGGGCCCGGAAATGATGGAAGACCTGAAGAAACAGGCCGCCCGCTTCGGAACCGATATTCGCTACGGCCTGGCCACGGCCGTCGACTTCTCGGGCCACCCGCACCGGGTGACCATCGATGAAACCAAGCAGATTACCGCCGATGCCGTGATTATTGCCACCGGGGCTTCGGCCAAGTGGTTGGGTCTGGAGTCGGAGGCGCGGCTAAACGGCTCGGGCGTATCGGCCTGCGCCGTGTGTGACGGGTTTTTCTACCGCGGTAAGGATGTGGCTATCGTCGGGGCCGGCGACACCGCCGCCGAGGAAGCTACGTATCTGGCCAACCTCTGCAACAAGGTCTACATGCTGGTGCGGAAAGGGGAGATGCGCGCCTCCAAAATCATGCAGAAACGCGTGCTCGACAACCCCAAGATTGAGGTGCTGTTTGATACGGCTACCGACGAAATCCTGGGACAGTTTGCCGTAGAGGGTGTGCGGGTAAAAAACCTGCTCACGCACGAAACGCGCGAGTTGGCCGTTGAAGGCTTTTTCGTGGCCATCGGCCACGAGCCCAACTCCAAGATTTTCCAGCCCTACCTGCACCACGACGAGCAGGGCTACCTCAAAACGATTCCCGGTTCGGCCAAAACCAACGTTGACGGCGTCTTTGCCTGCGGCGACGTGCAGGACTATACCTACCGCCAGGCCGTGACAGCCGCCGGTTCGGGCTGCATGGCCGCCCTCGACGCCGAGCGCTACCTGGCCGCGCTGGGAGTTCATTAGAAGTGAGTGAGTGAATGAGTGAATGAGTGAGTTGTCGTTCTATTTGCGCAGGTAATGCTAGTAGAACAGCCAACCCACTCATTCACTCACTCACTCATTCACCGATTCACTCATTCACTTCTTTGCTCTTGTTGAAATTTGTGAAATACTGGCTTGGGCTGGTGCTGCTGGTGTTGCTGTTGGCGGTGCCGGAACGGCTAGCAGCCCAGCGCCGGAAGGTGCCGCAGCCCAAAGCCAAGGCGGGCTCGGCGGGCAGGCAGAAAGACTTCTTCCGCATCAAGTCGCCCAAAATCCGCTATGTGCGGCCTGATACCACGATTCTGATTGAAACCAAGGACCTGCCCGACGATAATTCGGACGAGGCCAAGTCGATTTTCTTCAATCCGGCCAAGAAGCTCTCCATCGTGAGCGAGGACACAACTACGCTCAATGAGGGCGAGCAGCAGATTGTGGAAATGTCGGAGGAGGTGCTGATCGACAGCTCCTGGATTAAGGTGGCCGGCTATTATGCTATCTGGGATACGCGCAACATCAACCCCTACCGGGTGGATGGTCGCCGTATCCGGGATACCCTAAACCTGCGGCTGACCGAACCAGAAAAGCAGCGCTTTGCCAAGATGCCCCTGCGCACGACCCCGCTGACCTCCGACTTCGGCTTCCGGGGCTACCGCTGGCACTACGGCGTGGACCTCGACCTGAACACCGGCGACTCGGTGCGGGCTGCCTTTGATGGGGTAGTGCGCATTTCGAAGTGGGACGGCGGGGGCTACGGCAACTACCTGCTCGTGCGCCACTACAACGGCGTCGAAACGCTCTACGGTCACTTGAGCAAGGCCCTGGTGGCGCCCGGTACTTTCGTCAAGGCCGGGCAGCTGATCGGGCGTGGGGGCAGCACCGGCCGCAGCACCGGCTCCCACCTGCACTTTGAAGTACGCTACGAGGGCAACCCGATTGACCCGGAGCGGATGTACGACTTTCCCGACTACAAGCTGCTTAAAGACAACTTTCAGATTACCTCAGCGCTGTTTGACTACTACAGCAAAGCCCTGCGGGCCAAGGCGGCTGCCAAGCAGCGCAGCGCCTCGGCCGCCTCAGCGGCCCGCCGCGTAGTTACGCACCGCATCCGCAGCGGCGACACGATTTCGGAAGTAGCCCAGAAATACGGCGTGTCGCAGGCCCAGATCCGGCGCCTGAATGGCAACGTGAAAACCCTGCGCCCCGGCAAAACCCTGCGGATTAAGTAAATAGTGAGGTGCAGTGCGAATACCGCTCTACCGTGGTAAACCCCATTTCATCGAATTAAGCATTCTTGTTATCCAGCAAAGCCCTTTGCCGAGTGTTCGGTAAAGGGCTTTGTACATTTACCGGACTTTTGTGGGACTGGTGAGCAAAGTTCGGCATGGCGCTTCACGGCATTCAGGATGACGGGCGGCAAAAAGGCCGAGGGCAAAACTCACCAATTTCCTAGCTCATCATCTCACCCTGTACCAATGAAACTTGATATCCTGGCTTTTGGCGCCCACCCCGACGACGTAGAAATGTCGGCTGCCGGTACGTTGCTGGCGGCGGCGGCTCTGGGCAAGAAAATCGGCATCGTGGACTTTACCCGCGGGGAGCTGGGTACCCGCGGCACACCGGCTACCCGGGCCGCCGAAGCCGAAGCTGCCAGCCGGATTCTGGGCCTGAGCGTGCGCGAAAACCTGGGGTTGCCTGACGGCTTCTTCCGCAACGACCGGGAACACCAGCTGCCGCTTATTGCCGCCCTGCGCCGCTACCAGCCCGACGTAGTGCTCTGCAACGCTATTCATGACCGGCACCCTGACCACGGCCGCGGGGCTAGCTTGGCCTCGGAAGCCTGCTTTCTGAGCGGTTTGCGCATGATTGAAACCTTCGATGCCGACGGCCAGCCCCAGCAACCCTGGCGCCCGCGCACCGTGTACCACTACATCCAGGACCGGCAAATTGCCCCCGACTTCGTGGTCGACATCTCCGAGTTCTGGCCCGGCAAATGGGCTTCCATTCAGGCCTACAAAACCCAGTTTTTCGACCCCAACAGCCAGGAGCCAGTGACCTACCTTTCCACGCCGGTCTTCAGCCAGTTTATGGAAGCCCGGGCCCGGGAGTTTGGTCACATCATCGGCGTTGAGTTTGGGGAAGGCTTCACCCGCCAGCGGCCCGTGGGCGTGCGCGACATTACGGCCCTGCTTTAGCCTCATTCAGGCGCACGAATCAGACTAGTTCCGCTGGGGTCAGAGCCCCAAAGAGCCGCCCCGCTACAGTTGGGGCGGCTCTTTGTTTGTAGGGCGTAAGAGGGGCCGGATGTGGGGGCGGCAGAACCGAACGAAACGGGGCCGCCGGCGTGTTGGAACAGTATCGTCAGGTATGCCAATTTCCTGTAAAGCCGATATGATGATTCCGCTGCCCTTTGGTCTCCGAATGCGCCGGTTGAGGAGCGTAGTAGGGAAAAGCCTGGTTGTGTGTTGTGCCGTTTTTGCCCAGCCTGTGCTGGGGCAAGCTCCCTTGAATAGCATCTGCTGGCAGGAAAACCAACGGCTGAAGCAGCGCGATTTTACCGCCTCACCCGAAATTCTGCCCACCGTGGGAAAGCCTTTTCTGGCGTCGTCTTACTCCGAGGTGCGGGTTTGGTCGTTTACCACGGCCGAGCAAAAAGTAGTGTTCAACGTCACCGTGCGCTTTCTCAAGGATAAGTCGTGGTTCGACCCAGGCCAGACCCAGGGCAACTTTATCAGCGTCGTGCGCAACCCCGAGCGGCTGCTGGCCCATGAGCAGCTGCACTTCGACCTGGCTGAGTTGATTGCGCGCCGGATCCGGAAGCTGCATGCCGCCTACCAGGCGAAGCGCAATAGTCTGCCCCCGGACCCACTCCGAGCCGGGTTGCAGCAGGCCCTACTCAGGGAAGAAATCAAGTGCCTGCTGCAAGACCGGCGCGCCCTGGACGACTTATACGATGTCGAAACCAACCACGGGCTGCTGACCGAGCCCCAGCAGGTATGGCAGCAGCGGGTAGCGCGTGAGCTGGAAACCCTCAAGGACTTCCGCTCGAAGGAAACGGACTGCTTATAAGTCGTTCTTCCCCCAACGTTTCCCGGTATGCCCGGGCAGGTTTTGGCCGCCGGGGGTGAGCGAATCCACACCATTAGCTCCGGGCGGCCGTATAGCTTCGCCTAACCTGAGTGTGATGGATATATCTTTTTTGGTCCTGCCCTACGATTCGGGGCACGAAGGCCGGCGCATGGGGGCGGGTCCGGCCCGGCTTCTCCCGGTTCTGGAGGAAAAACTCAGCCAGGCCGGCCATGCCACCACTACCACTGTGGTGCGCATAGCCGACGCCTTGCCGGCCGAAATCAACTTTGCTTTTACGCTCTACCAGGCGCTGGCCGGGCAAGTGCGGGTGGCCCGGGAGCAGCAGCGGTTTCCGCTCGTGCTGGCCGGCAACTGCGGGGCAGCCCTGGGCACTGTAGCCGGCGTGGGAGCCCCGCAGGCGGGCGTCGTCTGGCTGGACGCTCACGGTGACTTTAACACGCCCGAAACCAGTACCAGCGGCTTCCTCGACGGCATGGGCCTGGCCATCCTCACCGGCCAGTGCTGGCGGCCTCTGGCGGCATCTATTCCCGGCTTTGCACCAGTGTCACCCACCCATGTAGTCCACGTTGGCGGGCGGGATTTTGGCAACGCCGAGCAAGCGGCCCTGCTCCAGACCGGTGTGCAAGTGGTAGCTCCCGGGCAAATAACCGGCTCCGGGTCACCGGCCCTGCGCGCTGCCCTGACCCAGCTGGCCGCCCAGGTGCCCGAGTGCTACCTGCACGTAGACCTCGATGTGTTGGATGCCGAGCAAGTGGGTCGGGCCAATACCTACGCCCAGCCCGGTGGCCTCACCGTGGAACAGGTGCTGGGCGTCGTGCGGGCCGTGCAGCAGCACCTGCGCGTCACGGCGCTTACCTTTGCCTCCTACGACCCGCTGGCCGATACCGCTGGCCGGGTACTGGCCGCTGCCGCAGACATTGCCCGGCAGGTGGTAAACGGCTCCGCCGGGGAGTGATGAGTGACAAGGGTAGCCCGCACCGACGGGTTGGTGAATTAAGCCTTACTGTCCCTGCGGGGGCTGGCCCAGCCAGACGCGGAACGTGGCGCCTTCGCCTTCCTGGCTGTCGACCTCGATGCGGCCGCCGTTGGCCTGTACGATGCGGTTGACCAAGTATAAGCCTACTCCGGAGCCGGCCGTATGGCGGTGCAGGCGGCGGAAGAGGTGAAACAACTCCTCGCCGTACTTTTGCGCATCGAAGCCCAGGCCGTTGTCTTCCACGACCAGCACGGGCAGCCCGCCATCAACCCATACCGAAACGTGGATCCGCGCCGGGCGCGCTGGGTCGGCATACTTGAGGGAGTTGCTCAGCAGGTTGAGCAGCACGGTGCGTAGGTTGACCCGCGGGAAGGAAACGGTGGGGTAGGCCGCGAAGTCGGTGGTGATGCGGGCCCGGGCGGCCCGGATCTGGGGTTCCAGCAGGCTCAGCACCTCCTCGGTCAGCTCGGTCAGCGCCACGGTTTCGGCCGGGACCTCACCGGCTTGCTGGGCCTGCCCCAGGGCCGCCAGTTCGTCGATGGTGCTGCCCAGCTGCTGCAGCCCCTGCTGAATCAGGGGCACCAATATCTGCTCTTCCTCCGGATCGGTAAACCGGATGCTGCGGTAGAGTTCGGCGAACAGGCCGCCCAGGTTGTTGACGGGCTGCTTGAGGTCGTGGGAGGCGGCGTACACGAAGTTGTCCAGGTCCTGGTTGGTGCG
Organism: Hymenobacter cellulosivorans; assembly: GCF_022919135.1. Lineage (NCBI taxonomy): Bacteria > Pseudomonadati > Bacteroidota > Cytophagia > Cytophagales > Hymenobacteraceae > Hymenobacter > Hymenobacter cellulosivorans. The sequence continues at coordinate 4,195,532 of NZ_CP095049.1, forward strand.
CGTGAGCTGCTTGTTGGAGTGCTGCAGTTGCTGTTCCGAGCGGCGTAGGGCTTCCTCCGCCCGCTTGGCCTCCGTGATATCGAGCACAAACTTGACGCATTCGGTTTCGCTCAGGCGCTTGCCCGAGAACAAACCCCACCAGCGCGAGCCATCCGGCCGCTGGTACTGCTTTTCCAGCGGCGTACTCTCCCCCGTAGTGCGTAGCTCGTGCAGGGACTTTTGGGTGAGCGGAAGAAACTCCGGACTGGTCAACGTACTCAGGCTTACCTGGCCGCTGGCCAGTTCGGCGTGGGCATAGCCGCTCATGCGCTCAAAGGCCGCGTTGCTGTCGTGAATCCGGCCTTCCAGGTCGAAGAAGAGAATGCCCACCGTGTCGATGGACAGGGCCTTTTGCAGGCGCTCTTCGCTGCGCAGCAGGGCTTCCTCCACCTGCCGGCGGTCGTGGATGTCGACCGAGGAGCCAAACCAGCGGGTGATCTGCCCACTGATCGGGTCCTGAAACGGCTCGGCCCGCACCAGAAACCACCGGTACGCGCCGTCGGCGGCCCGAATGCGGTGCTCGACCTGGAACACGGAGCCGGTGCGCCGCGCTTCCTCAAAGGCCTGCACCGTGCGGGGCCCGTCGGCGGGGTGCACAAACCCGGCGGATACTTCCGCGGCCGTGCTCGGCTCATAGGGCACGCCGGTGTAGCGGCTCCACTGCCGGTTGAAGAACTCCGTGCGGCCTTCCCCGTCGGTAATCCACACGATCTGCGGCACGGCGTCGGCCATGATCCGAAACCGCTCTTCCGACTCGCGCAGGGCCGCTTCGGTGCGGGCGCGCACCACCGCGTCCCAGGTGCGCTCGGCCGTTTCCTGGAGCAAGGCCAACTCGTAGTCGGTCCAGGCGTGGGCCTGGGGATAGTGCATAAAGAGCACCGCCATGAGCTGCCCGTCCTTGAGCAAGGGCACGTTCACGGTAGCCCCGAGCTGCAAGGCGGCGTGGGCCTGCTTTTCTTCGGCGCTGAGTGTCGGGTCGTGGGCAATGTCGGGGCGGACCACGGTGCGGCCCTCGTGGAAGGCTTGCAGCAATTCCGGCCCGTAGTCGTCGTAGTGGTAGCGGCCTTCCAGGCTGGGTACCCCGGCCTGGGTGTAGTTGCGCATCACGACGATGTGGGCATTGTCGCCCTGGTCCTCGGCGTAGCCCACGCGGCTGGCACCCAGGTACTGGCCCAGGGCACAGGCGGCCTGGTACTGAATATCGGCCGGGTCGGAAAGGGGCCGCAGCTGGTCGCTGAGCTGGAGCAGAAAGGCCTGCTGCTGCTCGCTCTGGCGCAGGGCTTCTTCCACCTGCCGGCGCTGGGAAATATCGTTGAACAGCACGGCTACCTGATGCTGCCCCGGCTCGCCCACCCGAAAGGCGTATACGTCGTACCAGCGGTGCAGCTGCTCGGCCCGCTGCTCGAAGCGCGTGGGTTTGCCACTCAGCGCTACCGCGCCATAGATGTCGAACCAGTGCTGCTCGAATCCCGGTGCCAGCTCCCGGATGGTACGCCCGGTAGCCGCTACCAAGCCGGTCTGCCGCTCGAAGGCGGGATTTATCTCCAAAAATCGGTAATCCACCGGGTGCTGCTCGTTCTCAAACAGCACCTCAATCAGGCAGAATCCTTCGTCGATGCTGTCGAAGAGCGCGCGGTACTTGGCTTCGCTTTCGCGCAGGGCGGCCGCGGCCCGCCGGTACTCGGTCCGGGGCTGGGTGCGGCCCCCCACGGCTTCCACCGCGCCGTCGGCCCCGAGCAGGGGTACGAAGGCGTACTCGTAGTAGCCCGTCTCGCCGCCCGGGCTGGTGTAGGGCGTCTCGCCCGTCACGGGCTGCCCGCTGGCCGCGGCCTGCTGAATCTGGGCCTGCAACTGCGCGGCCAGCTCCGGCGGGTAGTCCAGATCGAAGAAGTTCTTGCCCAGGGCCTGCTCCAGGGTGAGGCCCCACAGGTTCAGCAGGGGCTTGTTGACGTAGCGGAAGCGGCCTTCCAGATCAAATAGATACACGAACTCCTGCAGCCCTTCGAGCACCGTGTCGAAGCGCTCCAGCTGCCGGCTGCGCTCCTCCAGGCGTAGGCTCTCGGCCGAGGTAACGGCCGCCGGTGCGTGGGGGGCGGTCAGGCTCAGGAGCAGGCCGCCATCGACGCGCTGGCCGACGGCCGGCAGGGGCTGCCGGACGCCCGGCGCGGCAAGGCTGAGCGCAAACGGGCCGGACTCGCCGCTCAGAAACGCGTCGTGCAGCGCCGCCCAGCTTCCCTCCGCCGCACTGCCGGGAAACTGCCGGGCGAAGGTGTCGGCCGGCTGGGCCGGCAGTCCGAGCAGGGCCTGGGCGACGGGGTTGAGGTAGGCCAAGGCCAGATCCTGTACCACGCCACCCGTCGCGTCGTAAACGGGCGTGCACAACACCAGGCCATTGGGCGCCAGGTCGAGCAGGGCCGGCAGCAAGGAGTCGGCGGCAAACTGGGCCGCGGCCGGGAACGAGGAAGCAAAAGGCATGGAGGCGGCGGGAGAAGGGACCGTGAAGATACGTGCCCGACCGGTAAAGGTAGGCCCGACCCGGTAGATAGGCCCGCGCCGGCAGCCAAGACCCGCCGGCGCGGCGCGGCCCGTGCGGGGCTGCCCGAGCAAAAAACAGCCGCCCCGATACGCTCGGGGCGGCTGCCTGGGTAGTTGCAATAGGGGATAGCCTAGTTCTGGAGGGTGGCCCGGTGGGCCGTGATGCTGGTTTCGAGCGCCTGGGTTTCGGTGAGCTGCACCTCGATCTGGGCCAGCTCCAGCTCGCGGATGAGCAGGCCTACCGCGCCGCGCTCGTTCTGGCGCGCGACCAGCTCGTCGCGCCGGTCGATGCTGGTGCGCAGGTCATTTTCGCGCTGCTTGCGCTTCTTACTGACCGGCAGCGTCGGGATAAGGGGGGTAAGGTAATCGATGTCGGCGTTCAGGGCCGTGAGTTCGGCCGTCAGCTCGGCGGCGGCTTTGGTGGCCGTGTCACGCTGGTAGATAAACTCGCTCTGGCGCTGGGTGAGCACACGCAGCTCGTCGGCGATGTAGGCCAGTACCAGGTCGCAGTCGGCCTTGGTCGTGAGTTGGGAAAGCGAATAAGTCATAAAAACTAGAAAAAGGGAAAAGTGAGTATATAAGAACGTTTTAATATATACGATGCTGAATACAATAGCCAGCCGGCGCGCACTTTTATTTTGCTGCCTACCCGGCTCCAGCCAGCAGCTCGGTGAGGGCGTCGGCTTCGGCTTCCAGCAGCCGCAGGCGCAACGCCAGCAGGGCGGCCTGGGTAGCCGATAAAGGTGGGGGCACCGCTTCGGTATCGGCTAGCAGGCGCTCCACCCAGGGGCGGTCGGCGGTGGGGTCCAGGGTCGGATCGGCGGCCAGGGCGGCGGGCGTGGGCGCGGCCTCGGGAGCCGGGGCCAGCAGGGCGGCCAGCACCGCCAGGCCCCACCGGCGCCGGGTCCGGGCCTGGTGCAGCAGGCGGCGGTTTTCGAGCTCGAAGCGGGTCTTGCCGGCCAGGTAGCGCACCCGGCGCAGGCGCTCCCGCACCGGGTCCGGGTCCAGGGGCCCCAGGTCGGCGGGGGCTTCTGTGGCCGGGGGCGGGGCAGGGTAGGCCGGCCCTAGCCCGTCGGGGGCGGGCAGCAGCAGGGCCAGGGGCCGCAGGCGGCGCTGGGCCGGGGCCGGCAAGGTTCGTCGCCCGGCTTCGGCGTGGGCTACTACCGCCCCGCTCACGCCCAGAAACCGCCCCAGCTCGTCCTGGGTAAGACCAAAGTGGTTTCTAACGGCTGCCGAAAGGCTGTTGGAAGGAAGGGCCTTGCGGGGCATACAAAGTTTGTAGGGTTACCGATAAAAATAAGATGAACCCTACAAATTTTGTAGGGTTCGTCAAAAAAATACGAGGAACCTTACAACATCCTAACTCCTGTGGGTAGAGACGCCTACTGGCGTCTTGTCGTTGAACGATAGAACTGGCGCCGGCGCTCGGCAACAGCCAAGTGACGGCGCTCCTGGCGCGAGTTTCGGCGCAGCCGTGCCTCGCGCCTTACTCACGCCGCGAGTCTGGAGACTCGCCCACCCGAACGACCTGCAACGGGCGCGGTAGCGGCGTGCCCGTGGGCGACTGTGGGGAGTTCACGAAACTCATCGTTAATCTGGGTTTCGTGAACTTTGAAAGATAAACCAGTTTCTTGAACTCAACCTGGGCTGTTGGGCCACTTTGCCACTCTACTAGATATACATGGTAGCGATTCAGGCAAAGGAGGGTATCAAACATCAAGTCTTATTAGAGCAACGTCCCTGGGGGTATCGGCCACGCTGGTCCTGTAACTCGCCCCACCCATCCCCGTTAATTCCGGCTATACCCCAGCTCCGTCTGTGATGAATTCCTTTTGTGAACCCCTCGGCTTGTCGTACCCCATCATTCAGGCCCCGATGGCGGGCGTCTCCACGCCGGCTCTGGCCGTGGCCGTGTCGGAGGCCGGGGCCCTAGGCTCGCTGGCTGCCGCCGCCCTGCCGCATCCCGAAGCTCTCGCACAACAACTTGCGGCGCTGGCTGCAGCCACAAACCGGCCGATTAATGTCAACGTGTTCTGTCATCAGCCCTGCCCGGCCGACCCGGCGCACGACGCGCAGTGGCTAGGCTACTTAGCCCCCTTTTTCTCCGCTCTGGACAGCATGCCCCCCTCGCAGCTGCAGGAAGTCTACCCCAGCTTTCGGACGGATGACACGCTGCTGGCCGTGTTGGTGCAGGCCCGGCCCCGTGTCATCAGCTTCCACTTTGGCTTGCCCACGACGGCGCAACTGGCCGCCCTACGGCAAACGGGTGCCATGCTGCTGGCCTGTGTGACGTCCCCAGCCGAGGCGCAGGCAGCGGAAGCGGCTGGGGTGGACATGCTCGTGGCGCAGGGTGTGGAAGCGGGCGGGCACCGGGGCACATTTGACCCGGCCTTCGAGCCCAACCTAGCGACACTGGACCTGACTCGGCAACTGGTGCAGCATTCGCGCCTGCCAGTCATCGCGGCGGGAGGGCTCATGGACGGGGCTGATTTGGCCGCGGCGATGCGCGCCGGGGCAGTGGCCGGGCAACTCGGCACCGCCTTTGCGGCCTGCCCCGAATCCGCTGCTTCCCCGGCCTACCGAGCGGCGCTGCTACACCGACCGCCGTTGTCCACCGAGCTCACGGCCGTTATCTCCGGCCGGCCGGCCCGGGGCCTTGTGAACCGCTTTATGGAGGATATTGACCAGCCGGGCCGCCCACCCGTGGCGGCCTATTCACGGGCTTACCAAGCGGGCAAAGCCTTAGTTGCCGCGGCCCAGCAGGCTGGAGAACCAGGCTTTGCCGTGCAATGGGCCGGGACGGGCGTAGGCCGGTCACGGGCATTGCCGGCCGCGGAGTTGGTTCGCACGCTGGCCGCTGAACTGCACCAAGCCCTGACCTAACTGGCTGTTCTTTACCCTAACTCCAAGGTACCGAAGGCTCACGCGCTTGCCAAAAGTAACCCCGAAGCTAATTTCAGTTCACGCAAACGGTGGTTCTACCGAAAGTAGCATTTAACTGGCAGCTGGCCACTCAATTTGCCACTCCATGTCCTCGATGAATCCCGGAATGTTTGCTGCGTGTTGAAGCCACCAATCAAACCCCATGAAATCTTCTGATTCTGGGTTAGGGTCTTGGACATAAATGAAGTAGCCGCCCGTTTCCCCTGCTGTATCGTCGACAATCTCTATACTCCAGCCAGGGTGCTCGCCGCCTCTGATGATGCCTTTCTGACCAAAAAGGAAAGGCGGTGGTTTGGTTTCCATGCGTCAAAGTAAGAGGTTCACGGAAAGGGTCGTTCCGCCGAAAGGAGCGTTTCAAGTAATAAGCTGCGCTCCCTGGGCCAATAGTCTTTCCTGCATAGGAGCCCCAATACCGAAGAGCACGTCGTGGTGGTTCAAGCACAGCAGCCACGAATACTTTTTCGATATCAAGTAAATCTCGTCCAAGTAGTAACACTCGGCCAGCACGCGGCCGATGGCGCGGGGAGTCCCTTGGTAAAACCAGAATTTATCTCCCATGTTGACCGTTTCGTTCAGCATGAGCCAGACCACTTCTCCCGGGTCCACCAAAGAGGTTAGGCGGGTGTGGGGTTCGTCATCGCACACCAGGCCCACGGCGCCTGGCCGAAACCGTTCCCATAACCACAGTGGGCGTACGGTGGGGTGGTCCAAGCGGCAGAACGCTTGGTAGAGGTTCTCTTCCAACTTCGCCCAATGGGTCGTAAAGGGCAAGGGTGCAAAGTCCTGCTCAGAAAGCTGCAGCTGTTGGCGGGCTTGGTCAATTTCAGCACGGAGGTCGCTCCACATGAAACGAAAGTACTGTGCAACTTGCTTAGGTTCACCAAAACGGTGAATTCTAGTAAAAGGAGCATTTATTTAGGCTTCCTTTACGAGCTTAAAAAATCTCCAAAGCGTTGCTCCCGCGCAAAAGACAATGAGCAGGATGCAAGAGAAGACTTGGCCCTGCTCACTATGTCCAGGGGCAAAGAAGATACGGGGATAGGCGGCGAGGTGAAGCAATTGCGCCGTTGGTTGGTCCTTCACCGATTGGAAATACTCCACACTGACGCGCGTCGAATGTTCCTGGCCGTTGTATCGAAAGTGCAACTGGTAGCTGGGTCGCTTACTGAGGCGTGTTTCGGAGCCTCCCAGTAGTTCAACTGTTGCCAAGCTCCCTCTTTCTGCCACGGCAACTTCTTGCAACTTGTTGGGCAACGCCAGCGAAAACATGACTGTCAAGACTAAGCATAGAAGGAAGCTAAGGAACTGGTGAACACGCTCGGACATAAGACAAAGATGCATGCTTCTATTCGGGAGCAATGTTCCGATACTGTCTACAAAAACGGTCTAATTAGCGAAAAGGAGCGGATTGGTTTACTCTTGCGTGGGGAGATAGTTGGCTCGTATCTCCCGAATTTCTGCGTTCGGGTGGGCTTGGCACAGCATTAATAAATCGGTTAGCTCTTCCTCGTAGTTAAGGCCCCCGTACAACTCGGCGAGTCGACGATAGTGCCATTCGTCATTCTCGGCCAGGTATCGCGAGGCCAGCTGCGGTATGGTGCTTCTGATTTGTGCCTCGGCTTTGTAGCGGGCCAGTACCTGCCGGGCCAGTCCGATAGCCGTCAGGTTGCTGCTGTCGAGGGCGGTGGCCACCAGGTCGGCCAGTAATGGCTGGACCACGGCGAGAGCCAGCGTTGTTTCCGCTAACAAGCGCAAGGCCGTTTCCCGGCCCTCGATACTAGCCAGTGCCTGTTGTAGGTCGTGCCCGAGTGCCGTTTCATCTTGGACTACTTCCTGCCTGCAGGTGAAGAACGCCTCTTCTGCTTGGAGAAATCGAACCCACTGCGTCGAATAGGACATTGGTTGAGATGTTACCTGATGTTGTAATCTGGGTACAAGAAAAGGGTCCAAATAGCTTATTCCTGGCAAGGCAGATTAACGAAATTTTGGCGGAGGTGGTGGAGGAGCGAAACGAATGAAAGGATAGGAAGCGGGAGAAATTCGGACTTGCCTGTCAATGCTGGTCACTTTCTGGCCTTGCACATCAAGGCGCCAACACCGAAAAGGCGGGCACCATATTGTATTTTCCTTGTTCGCCGCTTCGGTTGCGCGGATAAGATGATGATAGGTAGTATCACCTCCAGAGGTGATGGCCTCTAAACCGGTAAAGACGAAGATAATTTTTTCGTCAACCCGCCAGGTGGTCAGGGGCAATATCTTCAGCTCACCATTCGAGTTGTACACATCCAGCAAGTAAACCGATAGATCTCCCGCCAGCGTATCTGGACGAAGGAATGCCACGTGTACTTTAGGCGCCGGGTCGAGGGTGTCGGCGGCCAGAAACTGTTGTAGCACGTGATAGATCTCCTTTGAGGGAATGGAAGAGTTGACAGCAGACTGTGCGGACGTCAGCTTCGCCTCACAAGACAATAAGGCCAGCGTGCTCAGTACTAAGGCAAAAGCAGAAAGTCGGGACCAATAGTTACAGGAACCCTTCATGGCGGTAATCATGTGAAACAAGTAAGCCAAGATAGAGAAGCGCGGGAAGGAACACTTTCTTACACTGAGCATGTCCGAGAAGTCCGCTTGTGTTCACGCAAACGGTGGTTCTACCGAAATGAGCGTAAGCGCTTATCTACAACTTTTTAAAGTGGGAGAACAAGGGGTCTTTATGCGCCATCTTGACTGTTTTGTCGCGCTTGTTTACCATCACTACTCTCCCGGCAAGGTCTGCTTGTTTCTGTCCAGCACTCAGCGTGGAAAACGACACGCGGGTCAATAAAAAACCAACGTGCCAGCTCTCAGGGTCTTCGGCGATGCAAAAGGCGTTGGGATGAAGTGTGTTGCTCCTGGCTTTGAGAATGGTCCCAGCATCCTTCGCGTAGGCGTCTAAGAGTTCGTAATGCAGGGTTGCCGAACGAGCTGGTTTGGAAGTGTAGCCATTGTCTTGGACAAACGCTTCGGCTACACGAATGGCTTCTTGTTGCGAAACTTCCGGCGTTTGCCCCAAAGACCAATATCCCACCACGCTCAAAAGTAGCGCGAGCACGCCGATGAATTTGTTCATACATATTAGCTTACACGGCTGGCTGAAAAGTCCCCTTATGTTCACTAAAACGGTGGTTCTAGCGAAAGGAGCCAATTGGTTTAGTTGACAACGGGAACAAATCGTACTTATTAAGCAAAGACCAAGGCCAGCACAACAAAGACGACGAAAGCAATGCTGTATAGCGCAGCAACCACTATCAAGAAGGTTCCGAGGATGCGCCAGTCCCGATACATACTCCGGTATAATTTTAGCGCACTCCACCATAGTGCGGTGCCGATTAAGAAGCCCACCACCAGGAACCCGAACAGGGCGAGGTAATTAGTCGGCCCTTGGCTCCACGTCATCTCCGAAAGCATCATAGGAAGAGCAAGAAGGAAAACGGACACGGAGTAGGAAAAGCTAAGAGTATGCAGCGACGAATGTACCCACACTAGACGCTCTATGTATGCACCTATAGTTCAAGAAAATGGTGGTATAAGCAACTGTCGTACTGCCGCTATTTAGCATAAGGTGACTTTTCGGACAGAGCAATTAGCCCTTGCTCGTGGCTGCACACAGCACATCAGTCAGGCTACCTGGTCGAATACACAACAATGTTTTTGGCTCGTGGTCCCTGCCAATCACAGAGCACGCTGAAGTGTAGCGTATCCTGCCCGAGCTTTTCGTGTGGCTCCAGAACCTGGATGTATTCGTGCATGTCAACCATGGGTGTGCCCCTGCCTTCTCCTTCTAAAACCAGGTACGGTTGACTACAAGTGGAATCCTGGGCCGGCGCTAGTTTCCTTCCCCGCCACTGCACGATCAACCGTCTTCCAGGAAGTTGCTTGCGGCTTTTGGTAAAGAGAAACCGGTGCTCCCACTGACTGGCCTGTTCGATCCACGCTTCCAGCGAGTCGACTTGGCAATGGCGAAAGCGGAGTTGCGGCGGGTAGACCGTCAGTTGCTCGACCAAGACCCCGTTCGCCCGTGCTTCGGTCACGGAGCTAGAATACCACCTGGCGGACCGCTCATCTTCCCACGCCGTTACTCGCCAGAAGAGCCCCACGATGAGGAGTACGACCACGACCAGCACCCTCCAAAAGCGAACACGACGCATCATCGACCAAAAAGGTTACTGGATCAGCAGCGCTACTTCTCCTATCGAGTAGCGCTGCGTAAAGATACTACAGCCAGCAGACGTATACCGATTCTTCTGCTGGCTGCGTAGCCAAGCTACTGGGTATTCTTAGCGGAGTGACTTACCCTACTGGGTAGTATCCTCACGCAGCCCCAGCCATCAGAGGCTCGGGGAATAGGAGCGAGTTCTAACGTTCAAGAAAACGGTCGTTCTACCGAAAGGAGCGTCTTGCTGGTAATCACTTCTTTCGTGCTCTACCTGCCATTAAGTAGCTTGCAGCGTGAACGACGACAGAGTACCCTTCTTAACTAGTCTCGTAGGTATATTTGGGTTTTACCCCGTGCTGGGAGCATTTACCCGCACCTACCTCCACCTGCACCTGCCGCTGGAAACGGCATTGGGCATGCCTTTTTCTTTCTTTTTCGGTCCGCTGCTGTTACTGCTGTGCGGCGGCGTATTGTTGGCTATTGGGCCCAAGTGGTTCCGAGCGGTGGGGGCACTGTACTTGGTGGCGGGCATGTGGTGGTTTTGGGTGGCGTTCACCACCGATTTTTAAGCCCCACGTGAAACTGTCCGAGAAGCAGAGGACAGTTTATTTTAACGGTGGTTTAAAACGTCCTTGCCTTAGGATGGAGGCTGACAAGAGCACGAGCGCGCCATCCACTTCAAGGCACTGGACCTAGGCATCAGCACCACGACGCCGGTGGGCAAGTTCATGCTCTCCATCTTGGCCTTGCTGGCCGTGTACAACCGCCAGAACATCCTGGAGAAGACCCCGGCCGGCCAACAACCTGCTGCCGCCCTGGGTAAGCCCATCGGCCCGCCCAAAGAACTCGATGCCGACAACCTAATCCAAGGAAGAAAAGTGCTGAAAAAGCCTATTTGGGCCGAAACTGTGGAAAGGACTGGCATCTGCCTCTTCAGCGTCAAGCGCTATTAGAAGCATCTGCAGACCGCGCTTACGTGATGAGTTGTCGAGCCGGAAGAGCGTACGCTATTCTATCTACTCACTGCCGGGGAAGGCCATTACGATTGGCATCCATCACTATACTGGCCAAGTGTATCAACTACTCGTTGCGTTTTTATTCCGGAAGTACCTCTATATCAATTCCCAACTTGCGTACCACGGCCAACGCCTGATCCCAACAGGTGGGACCAGGTCGGCGGCACCGCAGACAGAGGATTCGGTCGCAGTCATCCAAATCAACGCTCGCCGTCAGCTCCGGGCACGATGTGGAAAGCGCCTTCAGTACCACGGCGGCGTGTTCCGCCGAGGTGAGGGTTGTTCGGTAGACTTCGATGGCGTGGATGTCTAGTTCAAAAACCGGGGGCACAGTGACCAAGGGAGCGGGCATGAGATGGGACAGGAAGGGTAAGCAAAGAAGCCCGTGGGTGGTAGCCAGTTGGTACAACCGCCCACGGGCATCGGATACTTAATACACGGCGTCGTTATAGAAGAACTGTTCTTTCACGATGTGGCCGTCAGCTACTTCAAATACCCCCACCTGGTCTTTCTGCACACGGCCTCGGTCTTTCAGCGTTACGTCCATGCCCATGGTACAGGCGAAGTAGTACGAAGCCACGATGGGTTGACCGCAAAAGCCACCGTGACGCGCCTCGATTTGCGCTTCTAGAAGGGCTTCTTTGTCGCGGAGGGCCTCAATGCCCCGGACCGTAATAGGAAGCTGCGACACGTTTTCCGGCTCGATGCTGACCGCGTCGCGGGCGTACAGCTCGTCCTGAATCTGGTGGATTTGACCTCGCTGGGCTAGTGCGTAATACCGGTCGGCAATTTCTTGAATGGTTCGCATGTAATAAGGGTTAAAGTGAGTGTGCGGGCAAAGGAATTGGGCGACTGCGACAACTAGGTGTCAGCAGGGAGCAACTATTTTCTACCAGGCCATAGGCGGGAACCGGGAGCGGGCATTTTCAATCATTGGGGCCGGCCGGATGAGAAAGCGGTGCGGCGGCGGCTGTACTGCCCGTGCGGTGGTACTGGGCCAAATAGCGGGCCGTGACCGAATCGGCAGCAGTAAGCAAGGCCGCCGGAGTACCCTCAAACAAGACGCGGCCCCCGGCGCTGCCGGCCCCCGGCCCCAACTCCACGACCCAGTCGGCACTAGAAATCACGTCCAGGTGGTTTTCCACGACCAGCACGGTGCTGCCGTTGTCCACCAAGCGGTTGAGTAGCTGCAGGAGCGTGGCCACGTCGTGTAGGTGCAGGCCGGTGGTCGGCTCGTCCAGGATGTACACCTGCGCCGTCTTGCCCAACTCACCGGCCAGTTCCAGCCGCTGCCGCTCCCCACCCGAGAGCGTATTCAGCGGCTGCCCCAGCGTGAGGTACTGCAAGCCCACGTCCACAAGGGCCTGGAGCGTTTTACCAACCGCGGGTTCCGTGAAAAACGTCCCTGCCTCGTCCATAGAGAGATTCAGCACGTCGCTGATGGTCTTACCGCGCAGCCGATAGCCAAGCACTTCCGCCGTAAAGCGCCTACCCTCGCAGGTTTCGCAGACGGTGGCCACCGGGTCTAGGTGGGCCAGGTCGGTGTACACCACGCCCAGGCCCTGACAGTTCGGACAAGCCCCTTTGGAGTTAGCACTAAACAAGGCGGCACTTACCCCGTTAGCCACGGCAAATGCTTTGCGGATAGGGTCGAGCAAACCTAGGTAGGTGGCCGGGTTGGAACGCTTGGAGCCCCGGCTGATGCGTTGGTCGATGACAATGGCCTCGGGGTGCTGCTGCGGCAAACAACCCAGCAGCAGCGACGTTTTACCGGCGCCGGCCACCCCGGTGACCACCGTCAGCACGCCGGTTGGCAAGTTGAGGGACACATCGCGGAGGTTATGCAGCGAGGCGTTGCGCAGCTGCAACTGGCCGGTGGGTGGTCGGGGCACAGCCTTCAGGGGCTGATGATGGCGCAGGCCTTGGCTCGTGCGCGTATCGGCCGCCAGCAGCCCGGCGTAGGAGCCCTGGTAGACGATCCGCCCGCCGCCCCGGCCGGCCTGCGGCCCCATGTCTACCACATGGTCGGCAATGGCAATGACAGCGGGTCGGTGCTCTACTACCAGCACCGTGTTACCCTTGTCGCGCAGCTGCCGTAGCAGCGCGTTGAGGCGTGGTACGTCGTGAGGGTGCAGGCCGATGCTGGGCTCGTCAAACACGTAGGTCAAATCCGTTAGGCTCGACCCCAGGTGGCGCACCATTTTCACCCGCTGCGACTCGCCGCCCGAAAGCGTGGCGCTTTCCCGGCCCAGCGTCAGATACCCCAGGCCGATGGCAACCAGTTGCTCCAGGCGCGTGGCCAGGGCCGTGAGCAGCGGGGCCAGCGCGGGCGCGGTCAACTGCCGCACAAACGCGGCCAACTCGCTGACCGGCAGGTTCGCGCACTCGGCGATGTTGACCCCGCCGATACGGCAATTCAGGGCGGCTTGGTTGAGGCGGGCCCCGTGACAGGTGCCGCACGCTCCCTGCGTCACCATGCGCTCAAAAGCCGGGCGCAGGTGGGCCTGCAGTTGGTTGGCATCTTTCGACAAGTACACCCGCCGGAACTTGGGCACCAGGCCCTCGTAGGTGGTCTTACCTGTGCCCAGGGCGCCGGCCAGCTGTACCTTGATTTCGGGCAGGTACAGCAGTTGATGCCACTCCTGTTCGGTGTAGTCCCGCAGCTTTTTGTCGGGGTCGAAGAAACCCGACTGCGCGACGATGGTCCAGAACGGAGAATGGACGCTGAACGTGGGAAACAGCAACGCGCCTTCGTTGAGGCTTTTGCTGGGGTCAGTTAACTGCTCGGGCCGCACGGTAGTTACTTGCCCCAGGCCCCCACAGGCCGGGCACATGCCCTGCACCTCGTTGAAGGAAAAGGCGCTAACGCCCCCAGCGGCGGGCGTTCCGAGCCGCGCATAGACGAGCCGCAGCAGGGCGTAGGTGTCGGTGACTGTGCCCACGGTGGAGCGGGAATTTCCCCCCAGCCGCTGCTGGTCCACGACAATGGTGGCCGAGAGGTTGGTAAGCGATTCGGCGTGTGGCTGCCCGTAGCGGGGCAGGAAGCCCTGCACAAAGGCCGGGTAGGTTTCGTTGAGCAGCCGCTGCGACTCTGCCGCCAGGGTACTGAATACGAGCGACGACTTGCCCGAACCCGACACGCCGGTAAACACCGTAATGCGGCGCTTGGGAATGTCGAGCGAGACGTGTTGCAAGTTATTCTCGCACGCACCGCGCACTTCGATGCAACCGAAGGTGGATACAAAATCGGGGGATAAGGCGAGCGGGGACGAGGCCATGGAGTGTGAACAGGAAGTAAGAAGCAGGAAGAATAGAAGAGCACGAGCTGGCCTTTCAGCCTTCGGCAAAGGAAAAAGGCGACTGCGACAGCAGTGTGTCAGCAGCCCGCGGCGCGCCCGTTTTTTTGTTGCGATGCTGCTGGCAACCCCCATCCGCGCCCTATTTCCAGCAGCAGGGCCTAGGCGTCTTCTTTCGCGCATTATTGCGTATGTTGGGGCCTGCCCAGTAGCCTGAAAGCGCGCCGCTTGCGGCCCGCTTTCGGGCGGTAATCTGTCTTTCTCTCCTCCGTTTTGCATGAATCGATTCGACCGTATTACCGGTATTTTGCTGCAATTGCAGGCCCGGCGCGTGGTGCGCGGCCAGGCGCTGGCCGAACGGTTCGACGTGAGTCTGCGGACCATTTATCGCGATTTGCGCACCCTTGAAGCGGCCGGCGTACCGCTCTACGGCGAAGCCGGGGTTGGTTTCTCCTTGGCCGAGGGCTACAGTCTGCCGCCCGTCATGTTCACCCGCGATGAAGCCGTGGCCCTACTCACCGGCGAGAAGCTGGCTGCCCGCCTCACCGACGAACAGACCGCCGCCCACAGCCGCTCGGCTCTGGACAAGCTGCGGGCGGTGTTGCGCCGACCCGACCGCGACTACCTCGACGCCCTGGCCCCCCGCCTGGAGGTGCGACGTTTGCGCACGCAGCCGGCGACGCCTGTCGCCGACAGCGGGATGCACCAGCGCCTACTAGCAGCCACGATGGCCCGGCGCGTGGTGCGGCTGCGCTACCGCGCCGGCCTGGCTGAGGCCAGCACTACGCGCGACGTCGAGCCGATTGGCTGCTACCTGCAGCAGCAGTGGCACCTAATCGCATACTGCCAGCTGCGGCAGGATTTTCGGGACTTCCGCTTTGACCGCATCGAGCAGTTGGAAGTACGCGACGAAACATTTGCAGAGCGGCCGGAAACGCTGCAATCCTACTGGTCGGCGCAGGCCGTGCGCCGCCAAGCCTTGGAAGTAGCCCGTGTGCGCTTTCAGGCCGCGGCCGTGCGCACTATTCAGGACACCAAGCACCAGTATGGATGGGTGCAGGAAGAAGTACGGCCCGATGGCACCGTGGAGATGGCCTTTCTGCCCGGTGGGCTGCGCTACTTAGCCGCGTGGCTGCTGCCCCAGGCCGGCTCGTTTACGGCTGTCGCGCCGCCGGAACTGCAGCAGCAGTTGCGGGAGTTGGCCCAGGCAGCACACGACTGTTTTTGCGAAGCGACATAAACTTTCCGGCGGCTAAGCTAGGCAGCGCCTCCTCATGGCTCTGCCTAGTATGCGTCTGTAAAACGCATCTCATCGGGGACGGCTTAGCGTAATTTTAGTCCCAGCGGCTATAAAAAAGCTCCTGGGCATCTACACAAGCGCTGCGCACGTTGGCAAGCGAGAGAAGCTAGTTCCTAGTTCCGCAGTCTAGCTACTGGTTCACGCGTCTTGGGCCTTCGAGTAGCACTTACCGGCGTAGGTTGTCAATAGCTGGATTTAGGGTAAATGTCCGTACTACGGAATCAAATCAGGGGCCCGCACGACATAGCCCCCAAGTGGAACCCGCAGTACACGTCGAGCGCACCACAGCGGGCAATGAAGGATAGGGGAACGGAAGACATGTAGCTCAAGGTGCCTGCAAGCGCTATTTCGCGACAGCCGTCGGCGCATCTGACTCATCAGGAAACTGGCTGCCCCAGTGCGCCGCCACCTCAATCATAGGGACGGCCGTCTGCCCAAGTGGCGTCAGGGTATAGCGCACGTACTGGCCCTGCTGCTCCCGGCTCACCAACCCGTCGGCTTCTAGCTGTTTGAGCTCCGTTGACAAGACCTTTTTCGAGATGCCTTGCAGGCACTGATGCAGCTGCCCGAAGCGGAATGGGTGCAGCCGTAAGTAAAATACAATCAACATCTTCCACTTACCTCCTAGCGGCGGCTATTGCCCCGCACAATGCGTTGACAGAACAGTTGCTGGCGGCCGATATTCTGATCCTGGCTCATCCCCTACATAATTTCTCGTTACCAGGTCCTGTCAAGCTCTGGCTCGATGCCGTGCTGCAGAAGGGCAAGGCGTTTGATTACCGGCCCGAACAGGTTGGGCTGTTGCAAGGCAAGAAAGCGCTGGCGTTGTATTCCTCGGCCGGCCTGTACGAAGGCAACCAGTATGCGTATCGCGATACGCTGCCGGCCACGTATAACGCCATTTTTTCCTACACCGAAGTAGGCGAATACGAAATTGTCGGCGCCAACCGGACGGTCGCGCTCGGGGCGGCGGCCGAAGCGCAGGCCCTGCGTAATGCCGAGGCAAGATTAACCACCATCGGCCGGCGGTGGTACGTTGATCGAGTCAAGTAGTTAGTATAGAGGATAAGCACCCGTCAGCCTACCCGCGCGCTGTCAAGCCGCTTGTTTGCGGGTTATCCTGCTTTGTACCAACCACTAGAAAAACTTCATATCCCTGAGGTATGCACTACTAGCGTGTACACGGTAACGGTCGTTTTCGCTAAAAGAGCGGTGGGTACCACTCAACGGGCTATACTTCCTGCTTTCTGAGAGCCTGCCAACCATACTTATAAAGCGTTCCGGATTATGGCCGGAACGCTTTATAAAATCTGGGTAAAGACGAGCTAACTACTCAGGGTTTTCAAAACTGACCAGGTCAACCCCTCTACCGCACCCCCAGCCGGTTCCGCTTCCAGGCCGAATCCCGGTAGCCTTACTGGCCACTGCCGGGGGCTTGCTGTTCGCGCAGGAAGTACACGCGGAAGGTGCTGCCCTGCCCGAGCTGGCTCTCCACCTCAATGCGGCCCCCGGCGTTTTCGACCATCTTCTTGACCATGTAGAGCCCGATGCCGGTGCCCTCGACGTGGTCGTGGAAGCGCTGGAACATGGCAAAGAGCTTGTCCTGGCGCTGGGTCAGGTCCAGGCCCAGGCCGTTGTCCTCGATGGCCAGCACTTGGTAGTCTGCCTGGGGCCAGGCCCGGATGCGCACCCGCGGGGGCCGGTCGGGGGCGCGGTACTTGAGGGCGTTGCTGAGCAGATTGTAGACCACCGAGCGCAGGTTCTTTTCCGAGAAGAGCAAGGTCAGGCCGGCCGGCACCTGCACCTCCACCTGGGCCTGGGTGTGCTGCACCAGGGGCTGCAAATCCAGGTACACGGCCTCAATCACGCCGGCCAGCTCCACGGGGGCGCTGGCCTGCTTGTATTCCTGCTGCAGGCGCGAAACCTCGGTCAGGTGGCGGAGAGTGCGCTTGAAGCGCTCTACGGCCCCCTGCATCATGGTCAGCATCTGGTCCACGTTGCCGACGCGGCCGGCGGCGGGCAGCTCGTGCTCCAGGGCCAGCAGCAGGCCCTCGATGTTGGAGATGGGCGCCTTCAGGTCGTGCGAGGCGGTGTAGATGAAGTTGTCCAGGTCCACGTTGCTGCGCACGAGCTGCTGGTTGGTGTCGAGCAGCGCCTCGTTGGTGGCCGTGAGCTCCTCGTTGATGGCGGCCAGCTCCTGGTTGAGGCCTTCCACCTTCTGGCGGATAAGAACCTGCTCGGTCACGTCGTGGGCAAAAATGGAAATGCCTGCCACCTGGCCGTTCTCGCGGTAGGCCTGGTAGGTAAAGGTATAGTAGCACACGGGGCCGGGCGGCTGCCCGGGGGCGGGCTGGGCCAAGAAGGGCATCTGCTGGCCCACGTAGGTTTCCCCGGTCTGGTAGACGTGGTCCATCAGGGCCACAAAGCCCTGGGCCAGCATTTCGGGTACGGCTTCCTCCACCGTCAGGCCCACGAGCCGGCGGCCGGGAAACAGGGCCTGATAGGCCGGGTTCACGTACTCGAAGCGGTGGCCGGGGTCGCGCAGCAAGGCCACCAGGACGGGGGCCTGCTCGAAGATGTAAAAGAAGGCCAGGCGCTCGGCGGCCTGGTGCCGGGCAGCGGTCAGCAGCTGGGCCTGCAGGGCCTCGGCCTGCTGGCGGGCCCGACCCTTGTCGGTCACGTCGACAATGAAAGCCAGAATCCCGGTACTCGTGTCGTGCTCGTCGGCCAGGGGCTGGAGGATAAAATCCAGGTAGCGGGGCTCGGGCTGGCCAGTGGCCGCGTCCAGGAGCATGATGGGCATCTCGGTACCGATAAAGGGCTGACCGGAGGCGTAGACCTCGTTGAGCAAGCCCACGAAGCCCTGGGCCATGACCTCGGGTAAGACCTGGGCTACGGGCTGCGCCAGCCGGGCGCGGCCCCCGGACAAGGTTTGGTAGGCGTCGTTGAAGAACGTGTAGCGGTGCTCGGGGCCGCTGAAGGTGGCAATGGCGGCCGGCACCTGCCCCAGGATAAGGCGCAGTAGCTGCTGCTGTTCGCTCAGCTGGCGGGTGCGCTCCTGCACCCGGGCTTCCAGCTGCTGGTTGAGCAGTTCGAGCCGCTGCTGGGTCACGCTCAGATTGGTGTTGGCCGTCAGGTATTCTTCGTTGGCTGCCTGGAGCTCTTCGTTGCTGGTAGCCAGCTCCTGGTTGAGGTCCTGCACCTGCTGGCGGGCCCGCACCTGGTCGGTTACCTCGATGGCCGAGGCAATCAGGCCCGTAATGCCGCCCTGCTCGTCGTAGGCGGGCTGGTAGGTGATGTTGAAGTAGCCCTGGTAGTACTGGTGGGCCTGCTCGATGCGCACGAGCAGCTCCCGGAAATAGTAGGGCTCGCCGGTTTGCAGCACGCCGGCAAACACGGCCTCAAAGCCCTGGCCCGCCAGATCGGGCAGGGCCTCGAAGTGGGGGCGGCCCACAATCTGGTCGAGGGGGCGGCCCCAGATCTGGCCCATGCGGGCGTTGGCCCATTCGACCACAAACTCGGGGCCGCGCAACCGGGACAGGGCAATGGGAGCTTGCTCAAAAACCCGCTGCAACTCGGCGCGCTGGGCCTCGGCCGCAGCCTGGGCAACTCGTTCCCGGGCCTGGCTTTCCCGCAGGCGCGCCTGGCCCTGCACTTCGGCCGTGACATCCTGGGCCATGTGAATGATCTGGACCACGGCCCCCTGGGCATCCAGCACGGGCGTGTTGAGCACCTGCCAGTGCCGCTCGACAAACTGCCCGGGGTGGTCGGGGTCGGGCACGTCGTAGTGCTGCTGGGCCATCTGGTGGGGCTGCTTCGTAGCCAGGACCTGTTCCAGGGAGGCGCGCAGGTTGTGGGTGCTGCGGGCCTCGGGCGCGAGCGGGTTGTCGGGAAAGGCGTCAAACACCACTCGCCCGACCACCTGCTCGCGCTGGCTGAGCGTGGCCTGCAGGTAGGCGTCGCTCACGGCTTCAATCACGAAGTCGGGCGAAAACAGCATAAAGGGCCGGGGCAGGGCAGTGAACAGCAGGGCTGCTTCGGGCGCAACGGGCATAGGCGTACAAGTCAGGAAAGCCCGCGGGCGTGGCGAAGATACTCTACTCTGCTTACGCAGCGGCTACCTTAGTTGCTACCTTCCCCGTGCGTTTTTTAGGGTGATTCTGCGGCGGACCACAAGTCGTTTGCCCGGACCAGGTGCTTTTCGGCCGTAGGCTGCCGCGCGAGCCCCGGCGTATTGGTAGCCGCGGCCACGGGCCAGTAAAAGTGGTCCAGGGTATCGTTCACCGACGAGACGCAAGGTTGCGTCTCTACACACAGGCAGTGCGGCCTAGTTCTTAGCCGCCCTGCTGAGACGTCTTGTGAATGATTTTTCCGTCGCGTAGAAATATGGTCAGTACTTCCGGATGGGATAAAACATAAGTCTCCAGATTTATCGTGTCGCCGTTGCTTTTGAGTATTTTTTTAGGTCTATCGTCCTTTAAATGCTGGTTTACCCACTGCCGTTGAGTAGGCGAGATGGTATTCAAGCAATGGTTGTATTTGACCAAGACGTAGTGGTTGTTTATGTTTTTCAGGGCGCACGGCTGATAGTATTCGAAGAACTTGATAGTTGAAACCGACGAAACGGTGATGGAAGCACGGACACTATCCTGCGCTACTTCAATGTATACCAGGGATGGATATAGCTTGGACGTCAGTTCTTCCGCATTTCTGTCCGCATACAAGCCAATTTCCCTGACCACTTCTTGCTTGCTCAGAATAGCTGGGAACGGCTCGGGCTGGCGTGCAGCCTTGCTCGCTTTATCATGTGAACAAGAGGACACGGCTAATACAACAAGCGCACTAAACACGTATCTCATGTTGCCTTGAATTGGGGACGAGCTAAATAAAAAGCCCGGCCAACCAGCCGGGCTTTTCAAATCTATACTAAACAAACGCTCTACCGTACGCCCAGCCGATTGCGCTTCCAGCCCGAGCCCTGCGTCGAAGCCGGGGCATTACTGGCCGCGGCCGGGGCTTTCTTTTCGCTTATGAGCAGGGCCGTGAGCACGGCGGCGAGCTTGGCGGTGGTTTCGTCGGGCTTGGCGTCGAGGTCGGCGGCGGTGAAATGGTCGCGCACGAAGTTCGTGTCGAAGTTGCCGCTGACGAAGGCCGGGTGCCGGAGCACGTAGCTCCCGAAGGGCAAGGTGGTCTGGATGCCGGTAATCTGGTACTCGTCGATGGCGCGCAGCATCCGCTCGATGGCCTCGGTGCGGTCCTTGCCGAAGGTGACGAGCTTGGCAATCATCGGGTCGTAATAAATCGGGATGTCCATGCCCTGCTCGAAGCCGTCATCGACGCGCACGCCCGGGCCCTGGGGGCGCACGTAGGTGGTCAGGGTTCCGATGTCGGGCAGGAAGTTGTTTTGCGGGTCTTCGGCGTACACGCGCAGCTCCAGGGCGTGGCCGGTGATGGTCAGCTCGTCCTGGGTGAAGGGCAGGGGCAGGCCCTGGGCCACCCGGATCTGCTCTTTCACCAAATCGAGGCCGGTAATCTGCTCCGTGACGGGGTGCTCCACCTGCAGGCGGGTGTTCATCTCCAGGAAGTAGAAGTTGCGCTGATCGTCGAGCAGAAACTCCACGGTGCCCGCCCCGGTGTAGTTGCAGGCCCGGGCCACGTCCACGGCACAACGGCCCATTTCGGCCCGCAGCTCGGGCGTGAGCACCGAGGACGGCGCCTCTTCAATGACTTTCTGGTGGCGGCGCTGAATCGAGCATTCCCGCTCAAACAGGTGTACGATGTTGCCGTGCTCGTCGCCCAGAACCTGAATCTCGATGTGGCGCGGGCCGGTCACAAACTTCTCAATAAACACCGAGCCGTCGCCAAAGGCCGAGGTGGCCTCGTTGATGGCCAGCTGCATCTGCTCCTCAAACTCCTCGGCGTTATTGACGATGCGCATACCCTTGCCGCCGCCGCCGGCCGAGGCCTTAATCAGAATGGGAAAACCTACTTCCGAAGCAATGCGCTTGGCTTCCTCCACGTCAGAAATGGCCTCGTCGGTGCCGGGTACCAGCGGGATGTCGTAGGCTTTTACGGCCTGCTTGGCCGAGAGCTTGTCGCCCATGATGTTCATGGCCTCGGGCGAAGGACCCACGAAAATCAGCCCGGCCTCGGTGACCATGCGCGCAAACTCCGCGTTTTCCGACAAGAAGCCGTAGCCGGGGTGAATGGCATCCACGTTCAGGCGGCGGCACACTTCCAGGATGGCGTCGCCGCGCAAATAGCTTTCCGACGACTGCGGGCCACCGACGCACACAGCCTCGTCGGCGTAGCGCACGTGCAGGGCCTGGCGGTCGGCCTCACTATAGATAGCCACGGTCTGCAAGCCCATTTCCTTGGCCGAGCGCAGCACGCGCAGGGCTATTTCGCCGCGGTTGGCGACCAGCAGCTTCTTGATTTCTTTCATGCGGTGGGAGTAGAGAGGAAGGCGTAGAAGGAGAGGGAAAGGGTAAAAGAACATCATGTCGACCATTCTGCGCTTCAAGCAGAGAAGAGACCTCCCGCGCGCAGTCGTTATAAGGCTGTATTATTACGAATGCAGGCGAGATTCCTCGCTGGGCTTAGAATGACATCCTATTGGTGACGTTTGGGGAAAGACCCTCGAAAATCAATTCCAGCCCAAAGAAACGCCATTCTACCTACTCCGTAAAACGAGAAGGCTATTTTTCGTGGAGTTGGAAGCCTCGCGCGCAGGGGCTACTTTTGCAGATTGCCATAACTTTGTACTTTATCGGATGGTTGAACCCCCAGCCACCCATCTGTTTCCTTTTCACATTTAACCCATTCCCTCGTGGATCTTTTCGAAAAGATTGCCGCGAACCGCGGCCCACTGGGCAGCCATTCGCACTACGCCCACGGCTATTTCACCTTCCCCAAGCTGGAAGGCGAAATCGAGCCCCGTATGATTTTTCGCGGCAAAGAGGTTCTTACCTGGAGTCTGAATAATTACCTGGGCCTGGCCAACCACCCCGAAGTCCGTAAGGCCGACGCTGACGCCGCCGCCCAGTACGGCATGGCCCTGCCCATGGGCGCACGCATGATGTCGGGCAACTCGAACCTGCACGAGCAGCTGGAAAGTGAGCTGGCCGACTTCGTGCAGAAACCCGACTGCATGCTGCTCAACTTTGGCTACCAGGGCGTGGTATCGATTATCGACGCCATGGTGGGCCGCCACGACGTGATTGTGTACGACGCCGAGTCTCACGCCTGCATCATCGACGGCGTGCGCCTGCACGCCGGCAAGCGCTTCGTGTATACCCACAACGACATGGAGAGCCTGGAGAAGCAGCTGCAGCGCGCCAAGCGCATCACCGACGAAACCGGCGGCGGCGTGCTCGTCATTACGGAGGGCGTGTTCGGCATGTCGGGCAACCAGGGTAACCTGCGCGGCGTGGTAGCCCTGAAGGAAAAATACGAGTTCCGCCTCTTCGTCGATGATGCCCACGGCTTCGGCACGATGGGCGCTACGGGCGCCGGAACGGGCGAAGAACAGGGCGTACAGGACGGTATCGACCTTTATTTTTCGACCTTCGCCAAGAGCATGGCCAGCATCGGCGCCTTCGTCGCCGGGCCGGAAAGCGTAATTGAATATTTGCGCTACAACATGCGGAGCCAGATTTTCGCCAAATCCCTGCCCATGCCGCTCGTGGTAGGTGCTTTGAAGCGCCTGGAGCTGCTGCGCACCAAGCCTGAGCTGAAAGACAACCTCTGGACCGTAGTACGGGCCCTACAGAGCGGTTTGCGCGAAAAAGGCTTCAACATCGGCACCACGACTTCGCCCGTGACGCCCGTGTTTTTGAACGGCCAGATTCCCGACGCAACCCAAATAACCTTCGATTTGCGCGAGAATCACGGTATTTTCTGCTCTATCGTGGTGTATCCGGTAGTTCCCAAGGGCGTTATCATGCTCCGTCTGATTCCAACGGCCGTGCATTCGCTAAGCGACGTCGATCAGACCATCAAGGCCTTTGAGGTAGTGGCCGAGAAGCTCGATAAGGGCCTTTATTCCAAAACGGAGGCTGTTCCGGCCAGCTAGGCCGGTTTTCTGAACCGAATGACCAAGGGGCGCTTTTCGTGAGAGAAGCGCCCCTTGGTTTTGGTATTATTCCTGCAACATTCAATAAAAACTATATTCTGGAAATGGGGTTTGATTTTGGTAAAACCTAGCTTCATTAGCTGCTAGGGGCATTTTGAAAAAAAATTACAACTATTGCTTGTATTTGAAATCCCTGTATATTAGGCCCGTTCAATAACATCAAACCCACACCAATCAACCTTTTTCACATGAGCAATTATAGCCAACTGAAAGACCTCGTACTCTCCCTGGAATCGGACTTCGAGAAGTTCTACGACAAGCAGAACTCGGCCGCTGGTACCCGCGTGCGTAAAGGCATGCAGGAACTGAAAAACCTGGCCCAGACCATCCGTACGGAAGTGCAGAACACCAAGAACAGCGCCGCTGGCGATGCTGGTGCTGCTCCGGCTAAAGCGGCTCCCGCTAAGAAAGCTGCTGCTCCGGCCGCTGCCAAGAAAGCTGCTCCTGCCAAGAAGAAGTAGGTTGCCCTGAACCACGGATTCGACGGATTGTGTAGTCGACTCCTGGGTCAAACAAAAAGGCCCCGCCAGCACGGCGGGGCCTTTTTGTTTGTCATCTCACCTAGCAGTAATTCTTAATAAAGTCTGCTGAGCCGTCCACACAATCCGTGAAATCCGAATAGTCCGTCGAACCCGTGGTGTGGTTTAGATAAGCTTGATCAGGAAGTAGCTTTTGCCCTTCTGGGCCACCAGGTACTTGTCCAGCAGGGGCGCCACGGCCGTGGCCGACTGGTCGAGGGCAACTTTCTGGCGGTTTAGCTTCACGCCGTTATTCTGGACCATCTTGCGGGCCTCGCCTTTGCTGGCGAAAATTACCCCATTCGTTGCCGTGCTCAGCAGGGTCAGGGCGTCGAGGTCGGCTACTTCGCTGCGGCTGATTTCCACCTGTGGCACGCCGGCAAAGACGTCGAGTAGGGTAGCCTCGTCGAGCGAAGCCAAATCACCGCCGCCGAAGAGCACCTGGGACGCGGCCAGCGCGGCCTCGAAGGCTTCCTGCGAATGTACCCGGATAGTCACGTCCTTGGCCAGGGCTTTCTGCAGTACGCGCAGGTGGGGAGCCTGGGCATGTTCGGCTTCCAAGGCCTCAATTTCCTGCTGGGAAAGCAGCGTAAATACGCGGATCAGGCGTGGGGCGTCCACGTCTTCGGCCCGCAGGAAGAACTGGTAGAACTGGTAAGGCGAGGTCATGGTCGGGTCGAGCCAGACGGTGCCGGTTTCGCTCTTGCCGTACTTGGTGCCGTCGGCTTTGGTAATGAGCTGGCCGGTCAGGGCGTAGGCTTTGCCCTCCCCGTTGCTCATGCGCCGGATCAGTTCGGTGCCGGTCGTGATGTTGCCCCACTGGTCACTGGCGCCCATTTGCAGGGTCGTGCCCAGCTCCTTGTAGAGGTGGAAAAAGTCGTAGCCCTGCAGCAGCTGGTAGCTGAACTCGGTGTAGCTCAGGCCCTCGGCCCCGGAGTCCTCGTTGCCGCTGATGCGACGCTTTACCGAGTCCTTGGCCATCATGTAGTTTACGGTCAGGTGCTTACCCACTTCGCGCAGAAACTGCAGGAAGCCAAAGTCCTTGAACCAATCGTAGTTGTTGACCACTTTGGCCCCGGTAGGGCCTTCGTTAAAGTCCAGGAACTTCTCTAGTTGGGCTTTGATACCGGCCTGGTTGCGGCGCAGAGCCTCCTCGTCGAGCAAATTCCGCTCCGCTGACTTACCCGACGGGTCGCCAATCATGCCGGTGGCGCCGCCTACCAGGGCCAGGGGGCGGTGGCCGGCGCGCTGCAGGTGGACTAGCAGCATGATGGTGGCCAAATTGCCGATGTGCAGCGACGAAGCAGTAGGGTCGAAGCCGATATAGCCGGTGATAGGCGCGTTCTGGCGCAAATGCTCATCGGTGCCGGGCATCATGTCGTGAAACATCCCGCGCCAGCGGAGCTCTTCTAGTAGGTCCAAGGTGGTGAAAAGGTGAAATGGTGAGATGGTGAGTTTTTTGGGCCAATGGGTGTACGCACCGACCCCGCTCACCAGAAGGAAGGCTGCAAAGGTAAAAGTACGGTGGTACATTTGCGCGGAGAAAAAGAGGAGGCCATAAGAAGGTCAACTCACCATTTCACTAGTTCACCAGTTCACCACCTTGCTTTCCACCCCCGACGAAATTCTGCAGCAGCTGCGTCAGCGGCAATACGCGCCCGTGTACTTCCTGCAAGGGGAGGAGCCCTACTATGTGGACTACATTGCCGACATCCTGGAAAAACACGTGCTGCCCGAGCACGACCGGGGCTTCAACCAGGTGGTGCTCTACGGCAAGGACACCGACGTAGCCGCCATTCTGGGGCAGGCCCGGCGCTTCCCGATGATGGCCGAACGTTCGGTGGTCATTGTCAAGGAAGCCCAGGCCGTGGCCGACCTGGAGTCGGAAAAGGCTTTTCCGTTTCTGGAAGCCTACCTCAAAAACCCGCTGACGACGACCGTGCTCGTGTTCTGCTACAAGCACAAAACCCTGGACGCGCGCAAGAAGCTGGGCAAGCTGCTAGCCGAAAAGGCCGTGGTAATGACCAGCAAAAAGCTCTACGACAACCAGGTGCCGGCCTGGATTACGAGCTACGTGCGCGGCAAAAAGCAGCAGATTACGGGTCAGGCCACGGCTATGCTGGCCGAGTACATCGGTACCGAGCTGGGCCGGCTGACCAACGAAATCGACAAGCTGCTGCTCAACGTCAAGCCCGGGCAGGGCATCGACGAGGAGCTGGTGCAGCAGATGGTAGGCATCAGCAAGGACTACAACATCTTCGAGCTGCAGAAGGCCCTGGTGCAGCGCGACGTGCTCAAGGCCAACCGTATCCTGAGCTACTTTGAGGCCAACCCCAAAGCCAACCCACTGATTCCGAACCTGACGCTGCTCTTCGGCTTCTTTACCAAGCTGCTCGTGCTCCACCAGCGCGGCAACCCCAGTGACGCCGACTTTAAAAAGCTGGGCATCATGAACTCCTTTGCCCAGAAAGAGTACAGTCAGGCCCTGCGCGTGTACGACTTCGGCCGCACCCGCGACATTATTCACCTCTTGCGCCGGGCCGATTTGCAGAGCAAGGGCGTGGAAAGCGGCTCGATGAGTGACGGAGAAATTTTGCGGGAACTGGTCTTTCTTATTCTGCACCCCGTGCCCCTGAGCGCCGTGGTGGGCGGCTAGTCAAAGACTACTTGTCCGCCAATGTATTAGGCTTTTTATCCCCTTGGCTAATCCCCCGCTCCGCTTAATACGTTAACTCCAAGGTTGAGCTTGTAAACCCCGCAACAGGGCCCGGCAACCCAGTTTTTGGTCAAGCTCAACCATACCGGCCACCAGAAAGCCGTACCTTGGACCAGGCATTGCCTGTGCCGAAAATTTTGCTGCATGTCAACTACTCCTGCTTCTGCTTCCGCTCACCCGTCCGCGGCCCTGCCCCAGCTGCCCAAAGCGCCTTCCGGCATCGATGGGCTGGATGAAATAACGGAGGGCGGTCTGCCCCTGGGCCGGCCCACCCTGATCTGCGGCAGCGCCGGCTGCGGCAAAACCCTGATGGGTATCGAGTTTCTGGTGCGCGGCATCCAGGACTACCACGAGCCCGGCGTGCTGATGACCTTTGAGGAGTCGGCGGCTGAGCTGGCGGCCAACGTCACCTCCCTGGGCTTTGATCTGGTGCAGCTGCAGGCCGACAAAAAGCTGCGCATCGACCAGGTCCACGTCGACCGGTCCGAAATTGAGGAAACCGGCGAGTACGACCTCGAAGGCCTTTTCATCCGCCTGGGCCACGCCATCGACTCTATCGGGGCCAAGCGCGTGGTGCTCGACACGATTGAGGCTTTGTTTTCGGGTTTTCCCAACGAAGGCGTGCTGCGCTCGGAAATCCGCCGCCTGTTTCGCTGGCTCAAGGATAAGGGCGTCACGACCATCATTACCGCCGAGCGGGGCGAGGGCACGCTCACCCGCCAGGGCCTGGAAGAGTACGTGTCCGACTGCGTGATTCTGCTCGACAACCGCGTGATTGACCAGATAACCACCCGGCGCCTGCGCATTGTGAAGTACCGCGGCAGCACCCACGGCACCAACGAGTACCCGTACCTGATTATGGAATCTGGTATTTCGGTGCTGCCCGTCACCTCGCTGCAGCTCAACCACGAGGTGTCGGACGTAATCGTGTCGTCGGGCATTCCGGCCCTGGACGAAATGTTTGGCCGCCGCGGCTTTTACCAGGGCAGTAGCGTGCTGGTAACCGGCACGGCCGGCACGGCCAAAACCACGCTGGCCGCTACGTTTGCCGCCGAGGTATGCCGCAACCACGGCCGCTGCCTGTTTCTGGCCTTCGAGGAGTCGCCCCAGCAGCTGGTGCGCAACATGCAATCCGTCAGCATCGACCTGGCGCCTTTCGTGGCCAGCGGGCAGCTGCGCATCGAGGCCACCCGGCCCACGCTCAACGGCCTGGAGCGCCACCTGGTGAGCATTCACAAGCTGATCAAGGACTTTAAGCCCGCGGCCGTTATCATTGACCCCATCAGCAACCTGATTTCGGTAGGCAACCTGAGCGAGGTCAAGAGCATGCTCATCCGCCTCATCGACTTTCTGAAAGTCAACGGCATCACCGCCCTGTTTACCTCTCTTATCAGTGGGCGCAACATCCAGCAGGAAATGACCGAGGAAGGCGTTTCGTCGCTGGTTGATACCTGGGTGAGCGTGCGTGATTTGGAGGGCATGGGTGAGCGGAACCGCGGCATCAGCATTCTGAAGTCGCGCGGCATGAGCCATTCCAATAAAGTGCGCGAGTTTTTGGTTACCGAGCAGGGCATTCAGCTGCTCGACGTCGTTATTGGGCCCACGGGCATTGTCACGGGCGCCGGCCGCCTGACCCAGCAGCTGCAGGAGCAAGCTCAACTGCTGGCCGCCCAGCAGGAACTGGAGCGTAAAGACCGGGAACTGGAGCGCCGCCGCCGCGTCCTGGAAGCCACCATCGGCAACCTGCGCACCGAGTTTGAGTCGGTGGAGGAGGAGCTGCGCCAGATCAACCACGAGGAGCAGGCCCGGCAGCAGGCCCTGGCCCAGGGCCGGGCCCAGTTTAGCCAGCCCCAGCCTCTGCAGCCCTCCGGCTCCCCATCACAATCTTCATAAGTCCGTAATGGAAACAACACTTGCCAAAACGGCTTTATTTATGGACGAAGAATCCTGGGAACTACGCCTGTACGTAGCCGGGCAAACGCCCAAATCGGTCATGGCCCTGGCCAACCTGAAGAAGTACTGTGAGCAGTACCTGAAGGGCCGCTATTCCATCGAGGTTATCGACCTGCTCAAGAATCCCCAGCTAGCCGAAGGGGACCAGATCCTGGCCATTCCCACCCTGGTGCGCAAAGTGCCCGAGCCCATCCGCAAGATCATCGGCGACCTGTCGAACGAGGAAAAGGTGCTGG
Organism: Hymenobacter cellulosivorans; assembly: GCF_022919135.1. Classification (NCBI taxonomy): domain Bacteria; kingdom Pseudomonadati; phylum Bacteroidota; class Cytophagia; order Cytophagales; family Hymenobacteraceae; genus Hymenobacter; species Hymenobacter cellulosivorans. The sequence continues at coordinate 4,224,410 of NZ_CP095049.1, forward strand.
TTGGACTTGATATTCGGGTCGTAGGCGGTAAAAACCAGTAGTAGATGGAAGTAGAAGAAGGGGCGGAGGCAACTACCGGGGCCGAGTACGTGTTGCACCTGTATATTACGGGAGCTACTCCTAACTCGACGCGGGCCGTACGCAACATCAAGGATATCTGTGAGCAGTACCTACCGGGCCGCTACGAGTTGCTGATCATCGACATCTACCAGCAACCCGAACTGGCCCAGCACGAGCAGCTCATCGGCGCCCCTACGCTCATCAAGCGCAGCCCGGGCTTGGTGCGCCGCCTCGTCGGCGACCTTTCGGACCGGGCGCGGGTGCTGCGGGCCTTGGGCATTACTCCGCCCGCGGCGCAAGACCAAACCACGAGCCAATGAGGGAGGCGGCAGGGAAAACGGCGGCCGAGCTAGCCCGCGAGAATGAGGAGCTGCGCTACCGCCTTGAGGAAGCCGAAGAGCTGATTGAGGCCGTACGTACCGGCGCCGTCGATGCCCTGGCCATTCAGAGCCCGGAAGGGCCGCGCATCTTCACCCTGGAGGGCGCCGACCATGGCTACCGCACCCTGATTGAGCAGATGAACGAGGGGGCGTTGCTGCTAAGCGACGACGGAACCATCCTCTACGGCAATGCCTGCCTGGCCAGCTGGTTGGGGCGGGCCCTGGAAGAAGTTATCGGCGGCAAGCTCGACGCCTTTATCCCTCTGGACTTTCACGGCTACTGGCAAACGCTGCTGGGCAGCGCCTGGGACGAAGGCAAGGGCAAGGGCGAACTGCCGCTGCGCAGTCAGGATGGCTCGTTGCGGCCCCTGTCGCTGTCGATGAACATGCTGACGTTTCATGAAACGCCGGTGCTGGCCGTTATTGCCACCGACTTATCGGCCCAGCAGGCCGTTAAAGCCATTCAGGCCCGCGTCACGGAGCAGAATGCCGTTATTGCCCGCAAAAACGAGGAGCTTACCCGCCAGCAGCAGGCCCGGCAGGCCATTGAGCGGGTGGCGGCCGAAGCCAGCCGCATGCTGGAAGGCATCCCGCAGATTGCCTGGACCACCGACGCCCACGGCGTGACCACCTACCTCAACCACCGCTGGTTTGACTTCACCGGGGCCGGTAGCTTCGTGGATTTGGGCAGCCAGTGGCAGGAGCACATTTTTCCGGCCGATGCCGAGCCCAGCAACGCCCGCTGGGCCGAGTGCCTGCGCACCGGGCAGGCTTTCGAAATCGAGTACCGCTTCCGCAACCACGCTGGCGAGTACCGCTGGATGCTGGGCCGGGCCTTGCCCTCCCGCAACGAGCGGGGCGAGATTGTGCAGTGGATTGGCACCTTCACCGATATTCACGAGCACAAGCTGGCCCTGGAGCGCATCGACCAGGCCCAGCGCGAGCTGCAGGTCAACAACGAGCAGCTGACCCGGGCCAACGTGGACCTGGACAACTTCATCTACACCGCTTCCCACGACCTGAAGGCCCCCATCAGCAACATTGAAGGCCTGCTGCAGGCCCTGCTGCTGGAGCTGCCCGCCCACACGGCCCAGGAGGCCGAGCAGGTACCCCAGATTCTGCGGATGATGCAGGCTTCGGTGGACCGCTTCAAGCGCACCATCGAGCACCTCACCGAAGTGACCAAGCTGCAGAAGGAGCATGGCTCTACGGCCGCCACCGTGGACCTGAAACGGCTCATTCACGAAGTCCGGCTCGATCTGCAGCCCCTGGTGCAGGCCGCCGAAGCCACCGTGGACATTTCGGTCGGCACCTGCCCCACGATTTCCTTTTCGGAGAAAAACCTGCGCAGTATTATTTACAACCTGCTCAGCAACGCCCTGAAGTACCGCAGCCCCGAACGGCCGCCCCGGGTGCGGGTCAGCTGCGCCGTGGAGGCTGGCTACGCCGTGCTGCGGGTGGAAGACAATGGCCTGGGTTTGAACCTGAAACACGATGGTAAAAAGCTGTTTGCCATGTTTCAGCGCCTGCACGACCACGTCGAGGGCACCGGCATCGGGCTCTACATGGTCAAGAAAATTGTGGAAAACGCCGGCGGGCGGATTGAGGTAGCCAGCCAGATGGGCGTGGGCTCCACATTCAGCGTTTATTTTAGGCGCTAAACCGCAAGGTTCCGGTGTGGAACTGCACTTGCGCGGCGCGCAACCGGGACAATGCGGCCGGAAGGGGCAGCCGCAGTAGGTTGCTGGGCCGGTATACACCAAACCGGCCCGTTGCGGCGTTACCAGAGTCTAAAAGGCCAAAACTGCGCAACCCATTGCCTTTTTTCGCTACTTTTGACCAGTACCGGGCCGGCAGCGCCCTTTTTCCCGTAACGCCCCGTTAATGAAGATATTTCCCCGGATTGCGCTGGCCGCTTCCCTCAGCGCCGCGGCTCCCGTGGCCGCTTCAGCCCAGCAAACGCAGGTTTTTGCCTCCGACGAACGACACTTTCAGGAAGGTCTCGAACTCTTTGACCGCGGCAAGTACGGCGCCGCCCAGCAGGCCTTCCAGCGCTACCTAGAACAAACCCAGCGCCGCACCGGCGAGCTGCGCGACCGGACCACCGACGCGGAGTACTACCGCGCCATCAGTGGCCTTTACCTGTTTCACCCCGACGCCGAGGGGCAGGTCCTGGCCTTTGCGGCCAACAACCCGGCCCACCCCAAAGCGGCCCAGGCCTTCTTCGAGCTGGGCAAGCTCTACTTCGACAAGAAGGACTACGCCCGCTCCATCGACTACCTGCAGCGCGTAGGGGCCGACAACCTGAGCACCGAGCAGCGGGCCGAATCCGAGTTTAAGCTGGCTTACAGCTACTTTTCCCAAAAGGAGTTCGACAAAGCCAAGCTTCTCTTTGACCGCAACAAGCAGGGCAACCACGAGTACCGCTACGCCAGCTCCTACTACGCGGGCTATTTGGCCTTCCGCGGGGGCGACTACGCCGCCGCCCGCCAGGACCTGAGCGTGGCCGAGCAAAACGATGCCTACCGCCTCGTGGTGCCGGCCATCATGAGCCAGATCTACTATAAGGAAGGCAACTTCGACGGCCTGATTGACTACGGCACCAAGGCCCTAGCCCAGACCCCGCCGCCGCAGAGCGCCGACGAAATTCAGCTGCTTGTGGGCGACGCCTTCTACCAGAAGCAGGACTTCAAGCAGGCCGCCGAGTACTTCGACAAGTACGCCGCCGGCCGCAAGAAGATTGAGCCCAAGGTGCAGTACAAAATCGGCTACGCCAACTTCAAGATGGGCGACTACAAGGGCGCCATCGGCAGCCTGAAGGGCGTGGCGGCCCAGCGCGACTCGCTCGGGCAGAATGCGGCCTACCACTTGGGCTTAAGCTACCTCAAAACCAACCAGAAGCAGCAGGCTCTGAACTCGTTCGACGCGGCCCGCAAGACCACCTTCGACAAGACCATCACCGAAAACGCCACCATCAAGTACGCCCAGATCAACTACGAGCTGGGCAACACCCAGGAGGTGATTACGGCCCTTCAGGGCTTCAACAAGCGGTTTCCGCGCTCCAAGAACAGCGCCGCCGCCGACGACATCCTGAGCGAGAGCTTCCTCAATTCGAGCGACTTTACCCAGGCCATCAGCTACCTCGAAGGCCTCGACGACCGCAGCAACAAGCTCAACGCCACCTACCAGCGCGTGACCTACCTGCAGGCCGCCACGCTCTACAACAACAACCAGTACTCGCAGGCCCTGCCGCTGGTTGATAAGTCGCTGAAGTACCCCCAGGACGATGCCTTGCGGGCTGCCGCTCAGGTGCTCAAGGGCGAAATCTACTCAGTAGGGCAGAAGTACCCCGAAGCCATTCAGGCCTACACCGCCGCGGCCCGTACGGCCCGCAGCGGCTCGGCGGCCGAAACCGACTTCGACCAGAAGGCCCGCTATGGCCTGGGCTACGCCTACTACAACACCCAGCAGTACGCCCCGGCCCGGACCCAGTTTCAGGCCTACCTCAACGACCCGGTGGCCAAGCCCACCGACCCGAACTACTACGACGTGACCCTGCGCGTGGCCGACACCTACTACGTGGGGAAAAACTACGCCCAGGCCCTGGAGCTCTACGACAAGGTTATTGCCGCCAACGCAGCCGACAAGGACTACGCCTACTATCAGAAAAGCGTAACCCTGGGCCTGATGGGCCGGCGCGACGAAGCCACCAAGACCCTGAGCACCCTGCTCAAAACCTCGCCCACGTCGCGCTACGCCGATGATGCCGTGTATCAACAGGCCCAGTTCGACTTCGAGGCCGGCGACTTCCAGCCCGCCGTCGACGGCTTTACCAAGCTTATTACCAACCGGCCCAACAGCCAGCTGATTCCGCAAGCTTTGCAGAAGCGCGGGGTGGCCTACGCCAACCTCAACCAGCACGACAAGGCCATTGCCGACTTCAAGCAGGTGCTCGACCAGTACCCGCGCACCAAAGCGGCCAGCAGCGCTATTTACAGCATGCAGGAGAGCCTCGCGGCTACGGGCAAAACTGAAGATTTCGACCAGTACCTGGCCCAGTTTAAGGCCCAGAACCCGGAAAGCAAGGCCACCGAAAGCGTCGAGTTTGAGGCCGCTAAATCCTTGTACCTGGCCGAAAAGTATCCCCAGGCCATTACCCGGCTGGAGTCGTACCTGAAACAGTACCCCAGCAACGCCCTGGCCGCCGACGGCCGCTTTTTTCTGGCCGATTCCTACCTCAAAACCGGCAAAAAGGCCGAGGGCCTGACCCGGATGCGGGCCGTGGTGCAGGAGGGCAAGAGCGAATTCGTGAACCGGGCCGTGGGCCGGGTAGCCGACCTGGAGTTTGAGGCCAAAAACTACCCCGAGGCCATCAAGTACTACACCCGCCTGCGGGAAGTGTCGCAGAACAAGCGCGAGGTGGCCAACGCCGGCATCGGGCTGATGAAAAGCTACTACGAAACCGCCGACTACCCCAGCACCCGCCGCGTGGCCGAGGAGCTGCGCAGCGTGGCCGGGGCTTCGCTCAACGCCACCAATGCCGCCAACCTGTATCTGGGGAAAGCCAGCCACAAGACCGGCAACTTCGAGCTGGCCCTGCCCGAGCTGACCAAGGCCGCAGCTGCCACCGACGAAACCGGGGCCGAAGCCCAGTACCTGCTGGCCGACGTGCTGTTTCAGCAGAAAAAGTACCCCGAGGCTCTCGACGCGGCCTATAAGACCAACTCCTCGAACTACGAGCTGTGGCAGGGCCGGGGCTTTTTGCTGATTGCCGACATCTACACGGCCCAGGGCGAAACGTTCCAGGCCAAGGCCACGCTGAACTCCATCATCGAGAATAAATTCCCGGTACCCGAGGTCATCGAAGGAGCCAAGCAGCGCCTGGCGGCCTTGTCGACGGACGCCGGCAGCGGCGGCACCACGGGCGGCGGCAAAACTCCGCCGGCCAAGACGCCGCCCACCAAAACCCCGCCTACTGGCAAAACCGGCGCGAGCACGCCGACGCCGAAAACGCCAACTACCAAGGGCAAAACCTCCGTGCGCAGCGCGTTGCAGCCCACCGAAACGGCTCCGGCCGACTCCACGGCCATGCCCGAGAGTCAGAAGTAGCAGCCCGGCCCGTAACGTATTTTTGACAGACAACCAGGATTGGGGCCCCACAGCGTGGGTCCCCATCCCAGACCCTCCGCTATGACCCTTCGTTCCCCTAAAATGCTGCCCCTGGCGGTTCTGCTGGCTGCTGCGCCCGTGCTGGCGCAGGCTCAGAAGACCGGCAAAACGGGCGGCAAGATTGAAGACGCCGAAATCGAGATTGTGAAGGAGCGGGTCAACCAGCTGCCCGAAGCCACCCGCAACTTCGAGAAAATCAAGATTGACCCGCCGGCCAAGCAAACCACCCCGGTCACGTATACGTACCCCGATTTCCGCCTGCCCGCCGACCGGCTCAACCCCGCCGTGCGCGTCTTGTCGATTCAGCAGGAGGAACTGGCCTCGCAAACCGGCAACTACCTCAAGGGTGCCGTTGGCAATTACGGTACGCTCTACGCCAAAGCGTATTTGCACAACACCCGCAGTGAAACGGCCTCCTACGGCCTCGACTTCAGCCACCTTTCCTCGTCTTCGGGCCCCGTCGACAAGAAGAACTCGGGCTCCAGCCAGACCCGCCTGGGGCTGAGCGGCGAAACCTACAATGGCCCCGTAACCCTGGGCGCCAAGCTGGACCTGGGCCGGGAGCGGTACAACTTCTACGGCTACAACCGCGAAACCCGCCGCCTGCCCCCCAATGCCGACAGCCTCAAGCAGGTCTTTAAGCGCGCCGCGGCCAAGGTGTACATGCGCAACCAAAGCACCGACGCGCCCTTTCAGTACGACCTGGGCCTGGGCTTCAACTACTGGGCCGACAACTTCAAGGCTTCGGAAAGCAACTTCACCGTGGCCTTGCGCTCGGCCTACACCCTGAGCGAGAAAAGCCGGGTGGCCGTCAACGGCGACGTGTCGCTGATTTCCTACAAGGACTCGCTTAAGACCAGTCGGCCCTTCCTGCAGCTGACGCCCGCCTACGAGCTGACCCTGGACCGGCTGGCCCTGTCAGTGGGAGCTACCCTGGGCTACACCGGCGACACCATCCGCCGGGCTTCGCAGTTCAATGTGTACCCGGCTATCCGCCTGGGCTATACCGTCTCGGAAGATAAGTTCGTGGTCTTTGCCGGCCTGGGCGGGGCCCTACAGCGCGTGACGATGTACGATCTGACCACCGAAAACCCCTGGCTGGCGCCCAACCAGCGCGTAGCCGACACCCACCGCGGGCCCACAGTCTACTTCGGCTTCAACGCCACACCGGCCCGGGCCCTGTCGGTAAATGCCAAGGTGACCCTGGCCAACGACCGGAATCTGTACTTCTATAACAACAGCCGCCGCGACTCCACCAAGTTCGACCTGGTCTACGACAAGAAAGCCACCCAGTTTATCAACGTCCACGGCGAGTTGCTCTACAATGCTGCCGAGCAGGTGCGTATTGGTTTCAAGGCGGATTACAACGGTTACAAGACCCATTCGCTGCCCGAAGCCTTCCACCGCCCGGCCTTCCAGACAACGCTGTTCGGAACGTATAATATGTATGATAAGCTGCTGCTGGGAGCTGAGTTATATACCTACAGCTCTAGCTATGGTTCGGGCTACTCGCGCCGCCTCGTAAACGGGCGTCCGCTCGGTGAAGTCGTGCGGCCCACCGACTCGGTCATCGACCTGAACTTGCGGGCCGATTACCGTATTATGGAAAATCTGTCCATATTTGCTCTTGGCAATAATTTGCTGGGCCGTAAATACGAGCGTTTCCTGAACTATCCGGTGAAAGGATTCAACGTATTGGCGGGCGTAACGTATGATTTTTGAACATAATTGAGTTGATGCCCGAGTTGCCAATCAGCTAGTACCGCCCAAGGCCTCCAGGTCGCCCGCCATGTTTCTTCTTGGGAAGCGTGGCCTACGGTCTGGAGGTCTTTTGCGTACCAGTCGCCGCCGCCCGGGCTCACGCCACGTAACCTTTGCCGCTGATGCAGCTCTCCGACCATATCCGCACCCTGCTGCGCGACCACGACTGCGTTATCATCCCCGAGTTTGGGGGCCTGATTGCCGATTACGCCCCGGCCCAGGTGCACCCCGTGCGCCACACGCTGGCCCCGCCCGCCAAGCGCGTGGCCTTCAACCAGTCGCTGACCCGCAACGACGGGCTGCTGGTCGATGCGTTGAGCCGCTCCCTGAACCTGACCACGGCCCAGGCCCGCCTGCTCGTGCGCGACGCCGTAGGCCGTCTGCAGGCTGAGCTCGACGCCAGCCAGCGCACCGAGCTGCCCGGTATCGGGATTTTCCGGCAGTCGGCCGGCCGGGGGCTGGAGTTCGAGTACACCGGCAATCAGAACCTGCTCACGGCCAGTTACGGCCTGCCCGAGCTGGTTTCGCGCCCTATCCGGGCCACCGATGCCCTGCTGGCCCGTGACCGGCAGCAGTCGGCCCCCATCTTAGCCGTAAGCCGTTCCCGTCGCGCGATGAAAACGTTCCGTATTGCCGCTACCCTGGTTATTACCGGCCTGATTTTGTCGGCCAACTATCAGTTTGCTTCCCAGTTGGGCTACCTGCCCGAAAGCTGGAAAATAACGTCGAGCCAGGAGCCCACCACCGCTGAGTCGGCCGCGCCGGAGGAAGCCGCGCCCGCCGTAGCCCGGCAGCCCGCCGCCCTGGCAGCCCACGACTGGGATGATTCGGCCCCGGTAGCGAGTGCCGCCGAGCCGGTGGCGCCCGCCGCCCCCGCTGCCGTAGTGGCCAAGCCGGTGGTGCGCAAGCCCAAGGCCGTAGCTGCCAAGCCCGTCGTGAAAGCTCCGGCTGCAACCAAGCCCGCCGCGGCCGTGTCGGTAGCCAAGCCGGCTGTAGCCACGGATGGTGGCACAACCATTAAAGGCCGCACGGGCCGGGCCTACGTCATTGTGGGGGCTTATAATACGCTGGCCCACGCCGAGAAAGGCCGGATGGCGCTGGTCAACCACGGCCACCGCCACGCCCGCATCGTGATGCCGGCTCCGGGCAGCCGCAAGTTTCGCCTCTCGGCCATTGATTACGCCAATAAGGCTGAAGCGCAAAAACAACTGCCGGTGCTGCGCAAGCACTTAGGCTCATCACTCTGGGTTCTCAATTACTAGCATGACCTCTTTCCTGCTGCAGGTTACCACCGCCGCTACTGTTGCCGCCGATACCGCCGCTGCGGCCGCCAACCAGGCGGCTGATGCCGCTGCCGCTACCGGCGACCTTTCCCTGATTGATTTGATTCTGAAGGGGGGCTGGATTATGGTGCCGCTCTTCCTGCTGTCTTTCGTTTCGATTTACATCATCATTGAGCGCTACCTGACCATCCGCCGGGCAGCCGTAAATCCTGATTCCTTTATGGCCGGCATCCGCGGGCTGATGGTAAAGGGCGACCTGCAGGGTGCTAAAATGCTCTGCGCCCAGAACCCTTCGCCGCTGGCCCGCATGGTGGAGAAAGGTATCCGCCGCATCGGCCTGCCGCTCAAGGACATCGAAAGCAGCGTCGAGAACGTGGGCAAGATTGAAATTGCCCGCCTGGAAAAGAACATCAGCATCCTGGGCATTATCGCCGGTATTGCGCCCATGCTCGGCTTCGTGGGTACCATCATCGGGGTAATCAAGATTTTCTACGCCATTTCTACCACCGGCGACTTTGGCATTGCCCAGATTTCGGGCGGTTTGTACACCAAGATGGTCACCTCGGCCGCCGGTCTGATCGTGGGCATCATTGCCCACGTGGGCTACCACTGGCTCAGCATCATGGTAGAGCGCCTGATCTTCCGCATGGAAAACTCGGCCATCGAATTCATGGACATCCTTCAGGACAATTAAAGGTGAACTAGTGAGATAGTGAACGTGTGAGTTGTCGTTTCATCCGCGCAGCTTGCGCAAACAGAACATTCAAACTCACAATTTCACAATTTCACCAACTCACTACTTCACCGCATGGACCTTAGCCGGCGCCGTAAGCTCTCCTCGCACGTCGAGACGTCTTCGATGAACGACATCATGTTCTTTCTGATGTTGTTCTTCCTGATTGTGAGCACCATGGTCAATCCCAACGTAATCAAGCTCATGCTGCCCAATGCCCGCTCGGGCAAGGCCGTCATGAAGGAAACCATCAACATCTCAGTGGATGCCGCCGGGCAGTACTTTCTGGACCGGCAGCCCGTGACGGCCGCGACTCTGGAAACGGCCCTGCAGCAGCGCGTAGCTGGCCTGGAAGCGCCCACCGTCGTACTGCGCGTCGACTCCTCGCTGAACGTGCAGAAGCTGGTCGATATTCTCGAAATCGGCAACCGTCTGAAAGTAAAGATGGTGATGGCCACCCAGGCCCAGCAGTCGGGCGGCAAATAGGTAGATAATGCGGGAAATGTGGGGAATGTGAGTAATGCGCTATGTGCAAATAGCCATTAGCACATTCCCCACATTTTTTGCGTTAGTGCCTTGTGGAAGGTAATTTGTTAGGTGTTGGGTAGGCGCCGAAGACGCCCCGTGCAAATGCTCAGCCGCGGCCAACAACCAAAAACAGTAAATCAAAAACGAAGATCATGCCCATCGAATACCGCGAACAGCACCGCCGCGAGGCAATTATCGGCACGGTGGCGGTCCACGCGCTGCTGCTGGCCCTGTTCGTCTTCACCGTCTTCAAAGGCCCTGACCCGCCGCTGTTGGGCCTGGGCGGCGACGGGGTAGAGCTCAACTACGGCGTCGACGAAGCCGGCTCGGGCGACGTGCAGAGCAAAGCCGTGGCCAATGAGTCGCCGAACCGGGAGGACAGCCGCCCGCCGGCCTCTTCGCCCGACCCTGAGCCCCGGCCCGTGCAGCAGGCTGCCCCGCCCGTGCCCCAGGAGGCGGCGGAGGAGAAAATCGTGACTAGTGAAGCCGAGGAAAGCCCGGTGAAGCTGCCCCCCGTGGAAAAGCCAGCGCCCCGGAAGGAAGAGGTGAAGGAAGTGCCCAAGGCCTCGGCGGAAAAGCCCCGCACGCTCTACACGCCTAAGGGTAGTGCCAACGGGGGCGGCAACGGGGAAAACGGCACCAGCAACGCGCCCACCGGTAATAACAATGGCGACAAGCCCGGCTCCGTCGGCGACCAGGGCAACCCCAACGGCTCGCTCGACGCCAAGGCCCTCTACGGGCAGCCCGGCAGTGGGGGCAGCGGGCGAAGTCCGGGCTCGGGCGGCCTGGAAATGTCGGGTTGGGGTTGGGTGAAACAGCCGAGTGCGCCCCCGATTGATAATAACCCCGGCTTTGTGCGGTTTAAAATAAAAATTAATGCTGATGGCGAGGTGGAGTCCATCAGCAAGGTGTCGGGCAACGTGTCGCCCGCCCAGGAGAAAGCCTTCCGGGATGCGCTGGAAAATGCGGAGTTTCGTCGGACTAGTTCCGCGGAAGGTGGGGCCACCGGTTTTGTTACCTTCCGCGTGGCGGTGCAGTAACTGGCTGCCGCTGACCCGGGCCAAGCGCCGCTTCCGTACGGGAGCGGCGCTTTTGCTTTAGGTTGGGCTGCTTTTCGGCGCCCGACTCCGCTACCTTTGTGCTTTACCCACCCAGTACTCCCCGCATGAACTACGCCGAAACCCTAGCCTACCTCTACGACCAGCTCCCGATGTTTCAGCGCGTGGGGGCGGCCGGCTTCAAGGCGGGCCTGGGCAATACGCTGGCGCTGGCCGAAACCATGGGCCACCCCGAGCGGCAGTTTCGGGCCGTGCACGTGGCCGGTACCAACGGCAAGGGCAGCTCCTCCAACCTGCTGGCCGCTACGCTGCAGGCAGCCGGCTATAAAGTCGGGCTTTATACGTCGCCCCACCTGCGCGAATTCACCGAGCGAATCAAGCTCAACGGCCAGGACCTGGACCCGGACTACCTGGTGCAATGGGTGGGCAAATGGCGGCCCTTGTTTGCGCAGGTGCAGCCCTCGTTTTTCGAAATGTGCGTGGCCCTGGCCTACTCGTACTTTGCCGAGCAACAGGTGGATATTGCCGTGGTGGAAGTGGGGCTGGGCGGACGTCTGGATTCGACCAACATCATTACTCCGCTGGTGTCCTTGATTACCAACATCAGCTACGACCACCAAAACCTGCTGGGTGATACGCTGCCGCTGATTGCAGGCGAAAAGGCCGGCATCATCAAGCCCCAAGTGCCCGTCGTCGTCAGCCAGACCCAGCCCGAGGTGCAGGCCGTATTTGAGCAGAAAGCCCGGGAGGTACAGGCCCCGCTGCAGTTTGCCGACCAGCTCTACCACACGGCCTTGGCCGAGCCGCCCGCCCCGGATGCCGAAACTCAGTTGCTGACCGTCACCAACCAGCGTACTGCCGAAACCCAAACCCTGGAACTGGGCCTGGTCGGCGACTATCAGCGGCTCAACGTGCCGGGCGTCCTGGCCGTGCTCGACGAGCTGCGCCGCCAAGGCGTATCCATCACCGAAACGGCCGTGCGGGAAGGCCTGCGCGACGTGCGCCGCCTGACCGGCTTTCGGGGTCGTTGGACGATTCTGGGCCGCCGCCCGCTGCTGATTTGCGACACGGGCCACAACGAGGCTGGCATCCGCTTTATCACTGCCCAGCTGGCCCGCTTGCCCTACCAGCAGCTGCATTTCGTGCTCGGTACCGTCAACGACAAGGATGTGACCAAGATGCTGGCCCTGCTGCCAACGACGGCAACCTATTACTTTTGCCAGGCCAACATCCCGCGGGCGTTGCCCGCTACTGAGCTGGCCGAGCGGGCCGCGGCCCTGGGGCTGCAGGGCCGCGTGTACGGTACGGTGCCCGTCGCCGTGGCCGCTGCCCGCGCCGCCGCCGGCCCCGCCGACGTGGTCTTTATCGGAGGCAGCACGTTTGTTGTGGCCGAAATTGAAGAATTGTATTGACGCGTAACCAACCAGAATGGGTCGAATTAAACTAAAGCGCTTCTCGGAAAATGCCGAGCGGGCCGACATTGTAGAGCCAGGCAAAGCCACCTACCAGCAATTGGTGGGCCGCTGGAAAACCGACTTTTTTAAGAACCAGAACCCGATTACGCTCGAAGTCGGCTGCGGCAAGGGCGACTACACCGTGGGCCTGGCCGCGCGCTACCCCGAGCGTAATTTTCTGGGCCTCGACATCAAGGGGGACCGAATCTGGATTGGCAGCACCAAGGCCCAGACCCAGGGGCTGACCAACGTGGGCTTTGTGCGCATGCGGGCCCTGGACTTGCTCGACCATTTCGGGCCCGGGGAGCTGAGCGAAATCTGGATTACGTTTCCCGACCCGCGGCCCCGCCTCGGGGATGCCAAGCGCCGTCTGACGGCCCCGCGCTTCCTGGAACGCTACCAGCAGATTCTGCAGCCCGGCGGTCTGGTTCACCTCAAAACCGACGATGAGGCCCTGTTCGACTACTCCCTGGAAACGGTGCAGCAGCGCCCCGGCGCTACCGTGCTGGCCCATACCAAGGATTTGTACGCCTCTGCCGAGCTGCTGCCCCACGCCGAGGACATCCAGACCCACTACGAAAAACGCTTCCGCGCCGAAGGCATTCCAATTAAGTACCTACAGTTTCGCCTGAGCTGACTTTTGCCGCTATGCCGCACCCGCTGCCACCGATTCAGACCATTCATTTGTTTCCGGTGCTGGATCAGCACTTGTTTGAGCTTCTAGCATCCCTGAATCCGGCGCAATGGGAGCTGCCCACGCTGGCCCCGCAGTGGCGGGTGCGCGACGTGGCCCTGCACCTGCTCGACGGCAACCTGCGGGCCTTGTCCATGCTGCGCGACGGGTATTTTGGCCAGCAGCCGGCCGGCTTTTCGTACGGAGAAATCGTGGCCTTTCTCAACGAACTCAACGCCGACTGGGTGCGGGCCGGGCAGCGCCTGAGCCCGGGCGTGATTCGGTGGCTGCTGGAAGTATCGGGGCCGGAGTACAACCGCTACCTGGCCAGTCTCGACCCGCTGGCGCCAGCGACGTTTTCCGTGGCCTGGGCCGGGGAAGCAGAGTCGCTCAACTGGTTTCACATTGCCCGCGACTATACCGAGAAATGGCACCACCAGCAGCAGATCCGGCAGGCGGTAGGGCAGGAGCAGGGCCCGCTGCTGAGCCCGGAGCTGTACCTACCGTTTCTGGCCACCTGCCTGCGGGCCCTGCCCCACCACTACCGCGCCGTAGCGGCCGAACCCGGGCAGGTCATTGCTTTTACCATCACGGGCGAAGCAGGAGCTACGTGGTATCTGGTGCAGACCGATACCGGCTGGCAGCTTAGCCAGCAGCATTCTGCCAGCGCCTTGGCGGCTTCCGTTACCATCGACGGGGCCGTGGCCTGGCGCTTGTTTACCAAAAGCCTGCCCCGCGAACTAGCGTCGGCCCATATTCAGCTGGAAGGCGACGCGCGGCTGGGCGAGCCGGTGTTCGATCTGTTGACCGTTATGGCCTAAGCTGCCGCAATGAGACGGCGCTAAAAAAGAAACATCCTGCCGGGCGTCGCTCGGCAGGATGCATCAGGCAGCTATTGCGGGCGGCCTGGTTCGGGCCGCCCCTACGCCGGCGAGGCTATTCTTCCTCTAATTGCTCAAACACGGCTTCCAGCTCCGTGAAGTCGCGCAGGCCGGGCTTGATTTCCTGGCCGCCTTCCAGCACGATGCCCGTGGGCTGTACTTCTTCTACCAGCTGCCGCACCGTCTGGGTGTCGGCAAAGCCCGTGCCCAGCCACACCTTGTAGCTGCGGGCCTGCTGGGTGAGCTGGGCCCGCTGCATGGCCGTGAGCGGCTCGGGCGGCGCCTGGGCCAGCACGAAGCCGGCCACGTGGTCCTGCTGGTCGCGGAAGCGCTTTTCCACGTCTTCGGCCAGCATGTCGGGAATCCACTTGATGAGCTTGAGTGCGGGCACGCGCAGCTGGGCCAGCTCCTCGGGGGTACGGCGGCGGTGCAGCAGCACGTAGTGCAGGCCGCAGCTGCTGACCAGGGCATTGATTTCCGGAATCGACAGGCTGTCGAACTCGCCGACGAGCTGCACGCCTGCCACCCAGCCGCTGAGCTCCTGCACCAGGGCGGGCTCCAAATAGCCGGGCAGGGCGGGGTCGAGGCGAAAGGTGAGGTAATCGGCGCCCATCCCGGCGCAGTAGCGGGCGTCCGACAGGTTATTGATACCGCGCACCAGCACGGAGGTAAGCAAAGGCATGAGGCAGGAGTGAAACAGTAAAAAAGAAAGATGCCGCGGTAATATTCGGCATAAAAACTCAGTGCGTACCAACACTGGCCGCCGGAAAGCCGCAAAACCCCGCGAACCGGCCCCAATTCGGGGCCAGCCCGCCGGGAGGCCCTGCTGCTGGCCGGAGCAGAAGCGGCCCCGCGAACTAGCCTAGAGTTCTTACCTTTGCAGGATGGGCATCGGAAACTTTTCGGTAGCACTCTTGGCTTTCAACCAATGAATATGAATACATCCGAATCAAAAGGACGAGTGCTGGTCGCCATGAGCGGCGGCATTGATAGCTCAGTAGCGGCCGTGCTCTTGCACGAGCAGGGCTACGAAGTGGTGGGTATGACAATGAAGACGTGGGATTACGCCTCGGCCGGCGGCAGCAAGAAAGAAACCGGCTGCTGCTCCCTGGATTCCATCAACGACGCCCGCCAGATTGCCGTGGAGCTCGGCTTTCCGCACTACATTATCGACATCCGGGACGAATTCGGCGACTTTGTCATCGACAACTTTACGGAGGAATACCTGGCCGGGCGTACGCCCAACCCCTGCGTGCTCTGCAATACGCACATCAAGTGGGATGCCCTGCTGCGCCGGGCCGACCAGCTCGGCTGCCAGTTTATTGCCACCGGCCACTACGCCAACGTGCGCCACGAAAACGGCCGCTACGTGGTTAGCAAGGGCCTGGACGAAAACAAGGACCAGTCCTACGCGCTCTGGGGCGTGTCGCAGGAGAGTCTGGCCCGTACGCTGTTTCCGCTGGGCGGCATGCGCAAAACCGAAATCTACGAGGAGGCCCGCCGCCGCGGCTTCACCGAGCTGGTCAACAAGCCCGAGAGCTACGAAATTTGCTTTATCCCCGACAACGACTACCGCGGCTTTCTGCGCCGCCGGGTCGAGGGGCTGGAGGCCCGCGTAGCCGGCGGCGAGTTTATCATGCGCGACGGCACGGTGCTGGGCCGCCACGAGGGCTACCCGTTCTACACCATCGGGCAGCGCAAAGGCCTGGGCATTGCCCTGGGTTTTCCGGCCTACGTCACCGAAATCCGGCCTGATACCAACCAGGTCGTGCTCGGCAACTACGACGAGCTGGCCAGCACCACGACCTACGTGGGCAAGCTCAACATGGGCAAGCTGGCTTCCCTGGAAGGCCGTGGGCTGGTACCGGCCGTGACCAAGGTGCGTTACAACCACAACGGCTCCCCGGCGTTTCTGGAACAGGTCGGCGACAAAATCCGCGTATATTTCGAGGAAGCTGTTCACGCTATTACCCCCGGGCAGGCCGCCGTCTTCTACGACGGCAACGACGTGCTCGGCGGGGGCTGGATTGAGCGCCACACCATTGCCGAAGTGCCCGAACGTACCTTCTCTACCGCTACCGTATGATCCGACGTTATTCGTTTCCCAACCTGCTGACCTGGCTGGCGCCCGTCCTGGCGCTGGCCGTAGCCGGCTGCCAAACTGATTCGGTGCCCGGCCCGCAGTCGGGCGCCGATTATTTCCCCCTGGAAGTAGGACGCTACCGTATCTACGCCGTATCGGATACGCTCTGGACCAATTTCCAGCGCACGGCTACCAGCTACCAGTTTCGGGAAATGATAACCGACCGGATCAACGACGCCACCGGGCAGCCCGGCTACCGGATTGTACGGGCCAAGCGCATGCTGCCCACTGACCTCTGGCGCGACGACAGCGTGATGTTCGTGGCTGCCACCGACAACGCCCTGCTGCTGACCCGCAACAACCGCCGGTCAGTGGAGCTGGTATTTCCGGTGCAGCCCGACCGTAGCTGGAACATGTACGCCTTTTCCCTGGTCGATACGGCCCTCTATACCATGAATCTGGACAACCGCCGCTACCAGGACGTTGCCCAGCCCTTTGCCGCCTCGGCCGGCGGCAAAACCTACCGTTACGACCAAACCCTGACCACGGCGCTGGTAGTCAACAACAACAACGCCTACGGGGCCGATGATGATTATTACCGCTCCACCTACGAGCAGGTGTATGCCAAGGGCGTAGGCCCGGTATATCGGGCCCGGCGGCGCTTTTCTTACTGCCCGGAGCAGGTCGGAAGCTGCAAGCGCTCCAATACCCGCATCTACAAGGGGCGCACGCTGGTGGAAGTTCTCATTGAGCAGGGTAAGATGTAGAGCCTAGCTCCCGGCAAAACGGGCTGCGGCTGCAACGCATTTCCGGCGACAGGTGTACTACACCTGTCGCCGTTTTGCTTTCAGGCCGGCCACTGGCAGGGCCCTGCTTCCAAACTGGTATTTACGTATCTTCCCGCACGCTTCAACTTCCTTCCCCATGCGCCTTTCTCCTCTGCTGCTGCTCGCGGGCCTGACCCTGGGTACTCTTCCTGTTATGGCTGGCTCCACTCGCCCAAAGCCGGGGCCTGCACCCGCCCAAACGACGGGCACGGTGCGCAAGCACCTGGTTTATTTCCGCGACAAAGCCAACACCCCCTTTAGTACCAGCCAGCCCCAGGCCTTTCTCTCGGCCCGGGCCCTGGAGCGGCGCACCCGGCAAAACATCAGCGTGCAGCCCCGCGACCTGCCGGTAACCCCCGCCTACGTCAGCCAGCTTAAGGCTGTGCCCGGCGCCCAGCTCTGGTACACCTCGCGCTGGTTTAACGCCGCCGTCGTGGCCTGCGACTCGACCACGCTGGCTACGTTGCAGGCGCTGCCGTTTGTGCACAGCGTGGTAACGCTCAACCGCAACCTACCCGGCGCGCGCAAAAGCCGGCCCCAGCCCGTGCTGGTGCCCCAGAATCCGCAGCGCGGCACGGCCGGCCCCGCCGACTACGGCAGTGCCTATGGCCAGGCCGAGATGATCGGGGCGGTGGCCATGCACAGCGCCAATTTCCGCGGGGAAGGCATTCAGATTGCCGTTTTCGACGCGGGCTTTCCCGGCGTCGACCAGATTCCGGCCTTCACGCCCTTATTTCAGGAGCGCCGCCTGGCCAGCACGTTCAACTTTGTCGATAAAAGCGGGGACGTGTTTCAGCGCAACGACCACGGTACCAACTGCCTGTCGACCATTGCCGCCAACCAGACGGGCGTCTTTATCGGTACGGCCCCCAAAGCCACCTTCCATCTCTGCATCACCGAAGACATCTACTCCGAGCACCCCGTGGAGGAAATGAACTGGCTGATTGCGGCCGAATACGCCGACTCGGCAGGCGTGGACGTTATCAGCTCCTCGCTGGGCTATAACACCTTCGATTCTCCTTCCCGGGACTACACCTACGCCGACATGAACGGGCGCACGGCCATTTCGACCCGCGCCGCCGCCGGTGCGGCCCGCGTGGGCATGCTGGTCGTTAGTAGCGCTGGCAACGAGGGGGCCAACGGCTGGCGCTACATCACGGCTCCCGCCGACGCCGACTCGATTCTGACCGTGGGGGCCGTG